>JAFGAW010000022.1 GCA_016933475.1 Thermoleophilia bacterium | reverse complement strand
AGGGCGAGCTCTCTCTCGCGGCCGACGATGCCGTGCTCGGCCTGGATCGTCTCGATCGGTGTCACGGGGTCCGTCCCTTTCGTGTCGCTCATGCCGTCTGCCGGTGCATCCTAGCGCACGAGGCGGCGCGGCTCCTCCGGCCCGCGAGCGACCGGGGCCGCAGCGGCCGTCGGTCGCAGCACCGTGGCCCCATACACTGCGGTACACTCAGTGACGTGCGGCTCCCCCCCGACATCGGCCTGCCCAGCGACATCTGGGAGCACCTGCCGCTAGGTGCCGCCCTCGAGCGTGTCGCGGAGTACGCGGAGCTCTCCGAGATCTACTCGGGCGACGGCCACACACTCCTCTCGGCCGAGAACCGCCGCGCCGCGCACGAGAGCGGGCTGCGGCTCACCGTCCACGGCCCGTGGGAGGATCTCGAGCCCGCGGCCACCAGCGAACGCCGGCGGCGGCAGGCCGTCGCCACCCACCGCCGCCACCTCGAGGCAGCGGCCGAGATCGGCGCCGTCCGCTACGTCGCCCACCCGGACTTCGACGAGCGGGCCCGCCGGCGAGACCCCCGCAGACTTGCCGCCCTCGAGCGCACGCTCGAGGACCTCGCCGGGCTGCAGGCCGAGCTGGGGGTGCCCGTGGTCGTCGAGAACATGCCCGGCAGCGGCACCTCGCACTTCAACGCCCCCGGCGACCTCGACCTCGGAGCGCTCGGCTTCGTGCTCGACACGGGTCACGCGGCGATCACCGGCGTGCTCCACGACTTCCTCTTCGCGCCGCAGGCTCGCCTCCAGCACGTCCACCTGCACGACAACCGCGGCCCGGCCGACGCCGACGACCCGCACGGGACTCTGGGGACCGGCGTCGTCGACGCCCGGCTCGTCCTTGCCGCGGCGCGCGCCGCGCAGGCGACCGTCATCCTCGAGCTCCTCGACGAGCGCTCCGTACGCGACTCGATCGCCCACCTGCGGGCGCGGGGGCTCATACCGGGCGACTGAAGGAGCCCCCCGCGACTGAAGGGCCGCCGGCGCACGCCGTGACAGGCAGGCGAGTGCCCCCCGGTCCCGACTCGGCGTCGATCAGTCGCCGCCGTGCAGTCGCCGCCGTGCAGTCGCCGCCGTGCAGTCGCCGCCGGTCAGTCGCCGGCCAGGCCGGCGAACGGGCCGGCGGCGTAGACAGGCCGGCCGCCGAAGAGCGTCAGCTCGACCGCGGCCGTGGTGATCTCCTCGGGCGAGATCGAGAGCAGGTCGCGGCTGACGACGACGAGATCCGCGACCTTGCCCGGCTCCAGCGAGCCGACCTCCCCCTCGAGCCCCAGCGCACGCGCAGCGTTGATGGTGTACGCGTCCAGCATCCACTCGACCGGCACGGCCTCCTCCGGCCACAGCGGCTCGGGCTCCGAGGCGTCCGTCGGGTCCCGGCGCAGCACCCCGCGCTGGATGCCGATGAGCGGATCGGGAGCGGGCGGGACCGGGTAGTCGCTCGCTCCCGCCACGAGGATGCCGTGATCGAAGAGGCTGCGCATCGGGTACTCGCGCTCGGCGCGCTCCTCCCCCAGGTAGGGCACCTGGCGCGTCCGGTAGAGCTCCTCCTTGAGGAACCAGTTGGGCTGCACGGCGGCGACGGCGCCGAGGCTCGCGAAGCGCGGCAGGTCGTCGAGGTCGACGACCTGCAGGTGGGTGATGAGCGGGCGCTCGACAGCGCCGCCGGTCGCCGCGGCCGCGGCCTCGATCGCGTCGAGGCAGAGTGCCGTGGCGGCGTCGCCGATGGCGTGGTAGTGCAGCCTGAACCCCGCCTTGGCGGCGGCGACGGAGGCCCTGAGCAGGCCGTCACCCGACCACACCGGGTCCCCGCACATCTCGGGAGCGTCCGCGTAGGGCTCCTTCAGCACCGCGGTGTGCCCCTCGATCACGCCGTCGGCGAAGAGCTTGGCCCAGGCCGCGCGGACGAGCGGGCCCGTGTGGCGGGCCCGCTCGTCGACCGCGGCCGCGATCTGCTCGTCGAGCGGCTGGTCCTCCATGATCCACAGCGAGAGGCAGTAGCGCGCCGTCAGCTCGCCGGCCGCCTGCAGGACCTCGAAGGCCTCGAGGGCGGCGTCGCGGCCCGGCCGCGGGTTCGCGTCCTGCACGGTCGTCAGGCCATACGGTGCCGCCACCGTGCGCTGAAAGTGGAGGATGCCTTCGCGCGCCTGCTCGAGGGTGTAGGGCGGGAAGGCGCGCTCGGCAAGGGCGCTCGGCCCCTCGCGCAAGGTGCCGGCGGGGTTCCCGTCGGGCAGGCGCTCGATGACCCCGTTGCCGGGGTCGGGGGTCGCCGCGCCGATGCCGGCGCGGCGGAGGCCAGCCGAGTTCAGCCACGCCGAGTGGTAGCTGTCGTCGAAGAGGATGACCGGTCGGTCGGGAACGACCGCGTCGAGGTCGGCGGCCGCCGGCCCGAGGCGCGGCATGTACGTGTCGCTCCAGCCATAGCCGCGGACCGCCGGCAGCTCAGGGTGCTCGCCCGCGTAGCGCGCGACGGCGGCGACGCAGTCCGCCACCGAGCGGCACGCGGCGAGCGAGACGTCGTAGAGCTCCTCGACCGCCGCCGAGGCGTGCATGTGCGCGTCGATGAAGCCGGGCAGGACGAGGCGGCCGCAGAGGTCGACGACCTCGGTGCCGGCGCCGGCGAGGGCCTCCACCTCGGCGGCCGAGCCCACGGCCACGACACGTCCCCCGCCGACAGCCACGGCCTCGTGGCGCGAGCGCGCGGCGTCGGCGGCGTACACCAGCGCGTTGGTCAGGATGAGATCAGGGGCGAGCGCGCGGTCGGTCGACATCGTGCCTCCGTCTTTGGTAGGAGCCGGCGAACAGACCCTACAGGCTCCCGGGCACCCGAGGCCAGGCGGATCTCGGCTCGGACTGCGCGGGGCACCCTCGCGCCGGACCGGGTGGCGGCACGGCGGTCCGCGCAGGGAGACCGCGTGCCCGATGCGGCGGGATGCCGCCGCGGGACCGGCGCGCCGCTCGGGATGCCGTCAGCGCCGGAAGGCGAACCCGAAGCCCGGGCCCTGCTCGAGCGGCACGAGCGGGCTCCCCGGCACTCCGGGCCGGGCGTCCCCGTGGAAGTCGCGGGGGGCCACGTCGTTGGGTCCGTCCGGGTAGAAGAGGCTCGCCAGAGCCTGGATCTGGTCGCGCCCTACCCCGAGCTCGAACTGCCCGCCGCCGTAGAGCTCGATGCCCTCCGCCTGGGCGCGCTCGATGGTCTCGAGCAGGCGGGCCAGCGCGCCGAAGCGCGACGGCTTGACGTTGAGGTGGCGCGGCCGCACCGGCAGGGCCTCGACGTCGGCCCAGGAGTGGATCGGGGCGTCGAAGCTGAAGCGGCCCTCCTCCCCGCGCAGGGCCGCGCGCGAGCCTTCATCGAGGGAGGGGTCCTCCAGGAGCGCGACCGGGAACGCCCTGGCTACGGTGCGGTAGAGCTCTGGGTCGGGGGCGTTGTCGACCGGCGTGCCCTCGTAGTAGGCCTTGAAGTCGAGGGCGCGCACGCGGCCGGTGGCGGCGATACGCGCCATGGTGTCGGCGTCCCACTCCGGGGTCGGGTCGAGCTTGAACTCGAGATCGGGGTCGACCTCGAGCCAGGGCCGGATGTCGAGCCGGGTCGAGACCACGAAGCGCACCGGGCGGTACTCGCGGGCGAGCCCCGTGCCGAGCGAGACGCCGGCCTGCTTCAAGGCCAGGTCGAGGGCGGCGCTCTCGAAAGCCCAGCGCCTGTAGGTCTCCTGGCCGGCCATCGTCGGCCCGCCGGCCGGGAAGAGATCGAGCTCGCCGAAACGCCGCGAGTACTCGTCGAACGTGGTGTGACCCGATAGCGGCAGATCGAGCGGGAAGCCGTCGTGGTCCTCGGCGACGTAGGTGACGTCCTCCCCGCGACCCTCCTGCCCGCCGCCGCGCAGAACCACCGTGGTGGTCACGCGGCGGAAACCGCTGGAGACGTCGAGCTCGTGACGCTCGGTCTCGTACCCGTCGATCACGAGACCGAGCCCCGCGAGCCGCCGGTACGCCGCGCCCTGTGCCGCTCTTCCGCTCATCATGTCTCCTCCAAGGCTACTTGCACGGTCAACTATCGCCACTCTTCCCGGCGGCCGTGTGCCTGAAGCACGCCGGATCTGATGGAGTCCGAGTGCGGCCGCGGCCGGCCGCGGCCGATCCCCGCCGCCGGTATCCTCCTCTGGTAGACTCCGGCGGGCGCCTCTCCGGCCGCCCGCACTGCCCACCGAAGAGAGAAAGACTCGCGCCGTGACCGACCCGACTCCGCCCCGCCAGTCCCCACCCTCTGCACCACCCCCCGCCGGCACCCCCTCCAGCGCGACCTACGCCGGCACCGGCGACTACATCGCCGCCCCCGAGTTGCTGCAGACGGTCGAGGTCGCGCGCCGGCTCGGGCGACCGTTGCTCATCAAGGGCGAGCCCGGCACCGGCAAGACGATGCTCGCCGTGAGCATCGCCGAGGGTCTCGGCATGCCGCTCATCACCTGGACCGTCAAGTCGACGACCAAGGCCCAGGACGGCCTTTATGTCTACGACACCGTGCAGCGCCTCTACGACGGGCAGTTCGGCGAGGGCGACGTGAGCGACATCGCCCGCTACATCAAGCTCGGCAAGCTCGGCGAGGCCTTCACCTCACCCGAGCAGGTCGTGCTCCTCATCGACGAGATCGACAAAGCCGACCTCGAGTTCCCCAACGACCTGCTCTGGGAGCTCGACCAGATGGAGTTCTCGATCCCCGAGACGCACGCCACGGTCAGAGCCGTGCAGCGGCCGGTGGTCGTCATCACCTCGAACGCCGAGAAGGAGTTGCCCGACGCCTTCCTGCGGCGCTGCGTCTTCCACTACATCGAGTTCCCCGACGAGGCGATGCTGGCGCGCATCGTGCAGGTGCACGTGCCCGACCTCGACCGCCGGCTGCTCGACCTCGCGCTCGAGGCCTTCTACTGGCTGCGCGACGTCCCGGGGCTGCAGAAGAAGCCCTCGACGAGCGAGCTCATCGACTGGGTGCAGGCCCTGGCGCGCGGAGGCGCCGACCACGACGAGATCACTCGGCGCCTGCCCTTCATGGGCGTGCTGCTCAAGAAGGACCACGACGTCGACATCGCCCGCCGGGCGCTGGCCCGTGCCGGCCGCCGCTGAACCCCCTGAGCCGGCCGGGGGCGATGCTTCGCGGTCGGGCGAGGGCGTCGCGTCGCGACCGCGCGGCGGCGCCTCGTGGCCACCGCTCGGCGGCGCCCCGCAGCCTGACACCGCCGCTTCGCAGCCGGGCGGCGCCCTGTTCGGCGACTTCTTCTTCCTGCTCCGCGCCCACGGCGTGCCGGTCACGGTCACGGAGTGGCTCGCCCTCATGCGGGCGCTCGCCCTCGGCCTCGCCCCCTTCAGCCTGACGCAGTTCTACCACGTGGCCCGCGCCACCCTCGTGAAGTCGGAGGCCTGGTTCGACCACTTCGACCAGGCCTTCGCCGCCGCCTTCGACGGCATCGAGACCCCGGACGAGATCGCCGACGAGGTCTGGCGCTGGCTCGCCGACGGGCCCGAGGCGCCCGGCCTCTCGGACGACGAGCGCCGGGCGCTGGCCGCCGCCCTCGAGCTCGAGGGCGTCGACCTCGAGGAGCTCCGCCGCCGCTTCGAGGAGCGCCTCGCCGAGCAGGCCGAGGCTCACCACGGCGGTTCCTACTGGGTGGGCACCGGCGGCACGTCGGCCTTCGGCCACTCCGGCGTGCACGCAGGCGGTATCCGCATCGGCGGGGCGAGCCGCGGCCGCACGGCCGTGAAGGTCGCCGCCGAACGCCGCTACCGGGCCCTGCGCACCGACGTGCGCGTCGAGGTGCGCCAGTTCGAGCTCGCCCTGCGCCGCCTGCGGCAGCTCTCCTCGCGCCACGAGGGCGCCGCCGACGAACTCGACCTCGAGGCGACCGTCGAGAAGACCGCCGACCACGCCGGTCGCCTCTCGCTCGTCTGGCGCCGCAGCCGCAAGAACGCCGTCAAGGTGCTCCTCCTCATGGACGTCGGCGGCTCGATGGACCCCTACGTCCACCTCTGCAGCCGCCTCTTCTCAGCGGTCAACAACCAGACTCACTTCAAGGACCTGCAGCACTTCTACTTCCACAACTGTGTCTACGACCGTGTGTACACGGAGCCGCTGATGTCGGAGGCGAGCGCGGTCGCCACGCCGCACCTGCTGCAGGAGCTCAACGGCGACTACCGCCTGATCCTCATCGGCGACGCTGCAATGGCGCCGAGCGAGCTCCTGAGCCGCTACGGCATCATCTGGTGGGGGCACGCGAACCCGGAGCCCGGCATCGACTGGTTGTGGCGCCTACGGCGGCACTTCGACCACTCGGTCTGGCTCAACACGATCCCCGCGGCGCAGTGGGCGACCACGTACGGCGCCACGACCATCCGCCACGTGCGCGAGGTCTTCCCCATGTTCGAGCTCAGCGTCGACGGCCTCAGCGCTGCGGTGAAGAAGCTCATGGTGCGCTACTGACAGGAGACCCGGCGGCGGCGGCGAAGAGCGCGCCGGAGAGCATGGTCCAGCACGACGGATCGAGGTGGGGAGAGACCATGGACGACGCCGGCGGCGACCGCCGTGAAACCAGTACGTTGAACGACGCGCACATCCAGGTGGCCGACGGTGAAGGCGGTCTCGGCGCCCCGGTCGCCGCCACGCTGGCGAGCCTCGCGGAGCGCCTCGCGGTCGCGCTCGACTGCTCCGAGTGCTGCTTCTACGAGTTCCTGCCCGACCGCGACACGGTCCTGCCGCAGGCGATCTGGAAGCTCGAGCTCACCGACGACGACCGCGCCTGGGTCGGCGTCGAGAACCACCTCAACCGGCAACGGCGGGTCGCCCCCGTGTTCCACGAGCGACGCATCGTGGTCACCCAGGCCGGTGAGGAGGAACTGGACGCCGGCGAGCGCGAGAGCATGGCCTACTGGGGCGAGCAGACCGCGCTCTACGCGCCGATCCTCAGCGGCGAAGAACTGCTCGGCGTCGTCGAGCTCATCGAACACCGTCGGCGGCGCGACTTCGGCGAGGCCGACTTTCGCCTCGTCGCCGCCCTCGCCGACATGGCCGGCCTGGCGATCTTGAACGCGCGACTCTCCCATCGCCTCGAGGAGCAGGCGACGACCGACGGCCTCACCGGCCTCTTCAACCACCGCTACTTCTACGAGCGCCTGAACGCCGAGATCACTCGCGCCCGGCGGTACGAGCTGCAACTTTCACTGTTGATGCTCGACCTCGACGACTTCAAGCACTTCAACGACCTCTTCGGGCACCAGGCCGGCGACCGCGTGCTGGCCGAGGTCGGGCGCATCATGCGCGCGCAGCTGCGCAACGGCGTCGACATCCCCTGCCGCTACGGGGGCGAGGAGTTCGCCGTCATCCTCCCCCACACCCCGGCGCCGGGCGCCGCCGTCGTCGGCCGCCGCCTGAGCGCGCAGGTCAGCGCCCTGGTGGGCGTGAACGCCGGCGTCGACCCCGCCCGCCTCGCCGGCGAGCGCCTGCGACGGACGATCGCCGACGCCTCGTTCCCGGGGCGCCGCCCCGACGAGACCGCCCACGTCACGACCAGCGTGGGCATCGCCGACTACCCGGGACAGGCCGACGAGGCCGACGCGCTCGTGGGCTGCGCCGACAAGGCGCTGTACGTCGCCAAGCGCCGCGGCAAGAACCGCGTCGAGGTCTACGAGTAGGGATCGGCGACGGCGAGCGGGTGACACGCCGCGGGCGTCCCCCCCACGCGCCCGGAGGACAGCCTCTCCTCCCACCCGACCTCGCGGCCCGCCGCGTGCCGACCCGGTGTGCCGTCCCTGTGCCTCGCGCTCCTGTAGGATGACCCGGCACCGTCAAGGAGGAGAGATGGCACGCCGCGACCCGAAGACCAGCACGACCGACCTCGACCTGCTGCGCGAGCTCTGCGCCGCCCCGTCGCCGACAGGCTTCGAGGGGCCCGTGCAGACCGTCGTGCGACGGCGTCTCTCCGCCACGGCCGAGACCGCCGGCGACCCCCTCGGCAACGTCTGGGCCGACGTGGTGCCCGACGGGGCTCCACACGTGTTGGTGACCGGCCACGCCGACCAGATCGGCCTGATCGTCACCTACGTCGACGACCGCGGCTACGTGAGCTTCGACGCCGTCGGCGGCGTCGACCGACAGCTCCTGCCGGGCCGGCACCTCGTGATCCACGGCCCCAAGGGCCCGATCGACGGCGTCGTGGGCCGCAAGCCCACCCACGTGATCCCCAAGGACGAGCGCGGCAAGGCACCTGAGCTGCACGAACAGTGGATCGACATCGGCGCCGGCAGCCGTGACGAGGCGCTCGGCCTCGTCGCGATCGGCGACCCGATCACCTTCCAGGCGGACTTCCTCGCCCTCGCCGGCGGGCGGTACGCGTCGCCGGCCTTCGACGACCGGGCCGGCGTGTACGTCGCCCTGCGCGCCCTCGAGCACTACGCGGCGACGCCCGCCGCGGCCCGCCTCACCGCCCTCTCGACGGTGCACGAAGAGACCACCTTCATGGGCGCCAAGGCCGCCGCCCTGCGCTTCCGTCCCGACGTCGCCATGGTGATCGACGCCGACTTCGCCAGCGACGACCCCGGCGTCGACCCGAAGAAGCTCGGCGGCGAGGTCAAGCTCGGCGGAGGACCGATCATCCACAGGGGCGCCGCCAGCAACCGGCGTCTGGTCGAGCTCGCCCTCGAGGTCGCTGCCGCCGAACGCATCCCCCATCAGGTGAAGGCCGTCCCCGGGGCCACGCAGACCGACGCCGAGGAGCTCATGGCGTCGGTCCAGACAGCCACCCTCTCGTTCAGCCTCCCGGTGCGGTACATGCACTCGGCGCTCGAGGTCATGGACCCTGAAGACGCCGAGGCCGGCGCGCTGCTCGCCGCAGCCCTCACGCGCCGTCTCGCCCAAGACTGGACACCGGAGCGCTTCGTACCCGGGGGCTGAGCCGGGCGTAAGCCCGGGTGGTCTCGCCGACGAGGCGCGGCGACACGAAGACGGCCGGGGGCGGCCGCCGGCTGAGCCGGCGGCCGCCCCCGGCCGTCACTCCCCCGGGCTCGCCTTCACGCTGTCACTCGCCCAGGATCGGCTGCACGCCGTCACTCGCCCAGGCTCGCCTGCACGCCGTCGATCAACTCTTGTTGTTCGGCCTCGGAAAGTCGTGCTCCCGAGTGCATGAGACGGTACTCCCGCGGCGGCATCTCGCCGTCGCGGACGACCTCTTCGATGGCGACGGCGACGAGCGCCGCCTCCTCCGGGGTGAAGTCCCACTCGCTGAAGTTCATGGCCTCGCGACCCTCGTCGACGTCGCGCGTGAGCAGCCACGATGCGGGGGCGATGTACGAATACCACGGCCAGCGCGTCTCGTTGCTGTGGCAGTCGTAACAGGCACCGCGCACCAACCCCTCGGTGCGCGGGCTGTCCCAGGCCGGCGCGGCCGTGACCGGCGGGTTCTCGTGGGCCCGCCCGTACGGCACGATCTGGATGGCGGCGAAGACGACGGCGCCGGCCGCGACCAGCCACAGCACCGCCACCAGCGGACGACTCACGGCCCTACCTCCTCCCCGCCGGCCGCGGCCGGCGATCGCTCGCCTTCGACCTCACGCCAGGCGCTGAGCCCGCCGAGGATCACGGCGACGTCGTCCACGCCCCCGGAGCGCAGCACGCTGGCCGCCGTCATCGAGCGCAGGCCGCCGGGGCAGAGCGGGACGATCCGCCGGTCGGACGGGACCTCCTCGAGCCTCGTTGGCAGGTCGCCGAGGGGGATGTGCAAGGTGCCCTCGACGGGTGCGTCGGCGACCTCGGCGACCGTGCGCACGTCGAGCACGACGCCGCCTTCGCCGCGAGCCGCTCGACGGACGTGCTCGGCCGCGGTGAGAGTCGTGACCGCGGTGCTCTCCAGCCCGGCCACGTGCCAGGCCGACATGCCGCCGGCGAGGAAGCCCTCGACGTGGTCGTAGCCCAGGCGGACGAGCCGGCGGACCGCCTCGGAGGGGTCGTCCCCGTCGACCACGAGCAGCAGCGGGCGGTCGTACGGCAGGAGCCAGCCGGCGTAGAGCGGCAGCCCCTCCAGCCAGAGTGACAGAGCGCCCGGCACGTGGCCGGCGGCGAAGGCCGTCTCCCAGCGTGTGTCGACGACCACCGCGTGCCCGGCAGCCGCGGCGAACTCGTGCGGGCCGAGCGGCGGCGGCGCAGGCAGCGCGCCGAGCAGCGGCGCACCCTCGACGTTGAGGACCTCGATGCGACGGAAGTAGGGTGGCCGGTCGCGCACGCCCGCCGCTCCCTCCACAAAGGCGTCCCGGTCGGTCAAGCCCAGCAGCGGGTCGAGGCGCCGCTCAAGGCCGATCGTGGTCCAGGGCCGGCTCGCGATGGCGGCGCCGCACACCGACCCGGCGCCATGGCCGGGGGCGACGATGACCTCGTCGCCGAGCGGCAGCAGGGTACCGAAGAGGCTCTCGTGCAGCAGGGCGGCCATCTCGCGGCTGCGTGCCGCCTCGACGAGGTCGGTGCGGCCCACGTCGCCGGCGAAGAGCGTGTCGCCGGTGAAGACGATCCACGGCGCCCCATCGGCCTCGCGCAGCAGGTAGCTCAGGCCGCCGGGCGTGTGGCCCGGCGTCGCCAGGGCCTCGAGCGTGAACCGGCCGACGGCCCAGGTCGCGCCGGGCTGCGCCGGCGCGCCGTAACGGTATGGCAACTGCGCGTCGGCGTGCCAGATCGCCGCGCCCGTGCGCTCGGCGAGCTCGACCGAGCCGATCACGTAGTCCTCATTACGGTGGGTCTCGACGATGTCGGTGATGCGGGAGCCGGCAGCGGTCGCCCTCTCGACGTAGACCTCGACGTCACGACGCGGGTCGACGACGACCGCCGTGCCCCCATCGCCGATGAGGTAGGAGATGTGGGCGATGCCCGGCGCCTCGATGCGCTCGAGCAGCATCGTGCGGCTCCCTTCGCTCGCCTGCGGTACGTGTCGCTGGCGAGTGTTGCCGGTGCGCACCCACCCCTAAACAGGTGCACGCCGGCGGGGTGGCGCCTGACGCCCGCGGCTACGGCGCAGGGGCGCTCCCTGTCGCCGTCCGGAGGGCCGGCGCGAGAGCCCGGGCGAAGGCGGCCTCCCAGGAGCGGCGCGCCGAGGGCACCAGGTGATACACGTCGCCGAATGCGGCATCGGGGAGGCGCCAGGCGCCCGAGTCGATGTAGACGGCGTCGTACGTCGCCGCCAGCCGGCGGACCTCACGCCGGTACGCCGGGATCACGCCTCCCCACGTCTCCTCGGCCACCCCGACGTTCAGGGGCTGGTCGAAGAGGACGACGGCGTGGCCGCGCTCGCCGGCCAGGGCGAGCAGCTCCTCGAGCACGGCGACGTTGTAGGAGCCGTGCGCCGCATACTCCTGCCGGTCGCGGGCGATCGCGCCGGCCGCCTCGCGCCGCTTCATCACCGCGGTCTTGAACACCCTGTCGCCCTGGTAGTGGGGGTCATAGGCAAGACTCGTCAGCCAGCCGCGATCGCCTTCGTGCCGCGCCCGGAAGTAACCGGCGATGTAGTCGAGGATGCCGGGCAGCGGGGCGATGGCCGAAGGGCGCAAGTCGTAGCGCTCGCCCAGCACGCTCGCGAGGCGCTCGCTGCGGATCGGCATCGGCCTCCCTGTGAGAAGCCGCGCGTCCTCACCCGGCGCCGTCGTGAAGCGCATCGGTGCGAGACCGACGAGAAGGACCGCCGGCGTGTCCGGGAGGCACTCGACCAGAGCAAGCGTCTGGCCCAGGGACTGAGCGTGGGCGGCGAGGCTTATGACGGGGAGCTCGCCGCCGCCGGCTGTGGCGACGGCCGCACCCAGGGAGGGTCCGCCGACGATGCAGTCCATCGCACCGGAGCCGCCGAAGTAGTACGCCGTACGCTCGCCGGGCGGCGACTTCCGGAGTGTCGCGAGGGTGTAGGTGACATGCACGTAGTCGTCGTTCTCGATGCGCAGCAGGCGGTCCTCCGGGAGGGCGATGAAGCCGCCGCGGTCGACCCAGACGGTGAGCGCAGCGAGCAGGGCCGCCACGAGGGCCGCCCCGCCGAGCGCGATGAGCGGGTGCTGGCTGCGGAGCCCGCGAAAGAACGCGCGGCCCCGAGCCCCGGGACTCAGCCCCAGATCCCGAGCCACTCCAGGGGACCCTTCACGCAGGCGTAGATGATCTTGGCGGCGTGACGGAAGGTGTGTGTCGAGACGAAGGCGTAGCCGAGGGCCACGTAGAGGAAGGTGACGACGTAGCCGGCCGGGGCGATGAAACGCTCGTACCAGGCGGCGGCCGGCTGACCCGCCTTGCGCCGGCGCTTCTTGCGCGCCTTCTTGTAGCGCTCCCAGCGGGCGACGATCACGAGCCCGGTGCCGTGGTAGAGGCCCCAGAAGGTCCAGTTGAGGTTGACGTAGTGCCAGAGCCCCATGGTCAGCATGCTCAGGTAGAGGCCGAGCCACGGCTTGCGGGTCAGCCCGTAGACCGGGAAGTAGACGTTGTTGCGCACCCAGCTCGACAGCGAGATGTGCCAGCGTCGCCAGAAGTCGCCGAGGTTCTTGCTCAGGAAGGGCAGGTTGAAGTTCTCCATGATGCGGAAGCCGAAAAGGGCCGAGAAACCGATCGCCATGTCGGTGTACGCGGAGAGGTCGAAGTAGGCGCGCACGAACACGACGATCACGAAGACCCAGCCGGCGAAGGCGCCCAGCTCATCGAGGTCGAAGCCTGGCCGCGCCATCGTGTGCAGCAGGTCGCCGAAGGCGAGCGCGAAGAGGAAGTCGACGATGAAGACCTTCTTGAAGTAGCCCACCGCGATGCGACGCAGGCCGATGTAGAACAGCTGGCGGTCGAAGGCCACGCTGCGTCTGCCGTAGAAGCCCTGATAGGTCTCGAGGGGGCCGGCCGGGAAGGTCGGGATGAACATCATGAACGCTGCCAGGCGCAGGAACGAGTTGTCGGTGATGACCCCGCGCAGGTGGTCGAAGACGTACTGCATGAGGCGGAAGACGAAGTAGCTGATGCCCAAGGGCATGAGCAGGCGTGCGGTGATCCACTCGTCGCCGCCCCACATCGCGACCGCGGCCGAACGCCCGTACTTGCCGATGGCGAGCGTCACCACGGCGATGAGGACGGCGATGAGGACGGCGCGCCCTCCCGAGAGACGGCCGGCCGCGTGGGCGGCGACGACCTGCTGCGTGATGAGAAGCAGAGCGACGGCGACGGCAGCGAACATCGGGTGCAGAAGGGCGAGGATCGTGACGGAGAGCACGACCACCAGCCAGAGGCGCCGGCGGTCGTCGCGCAGGACGAGCCAGAAGAGCGCCAGCGCCACGAGGACGACGGGGACCAGGTAGAGGGAGAAGTAGATCTTCACGGGGTGTCTTCGACTTCGGCGGCTTCGCCGGCGCTGCCGGCTCTGGTGGGGCTCTGCTGTGCGTAGAAGGCTGCGAGCTCCTCGGCCAGGCGCTGCTCCCAGAGCTCGCGGCCCGGCTCGACGAGGTGCGACAGGTCGTGGAAGTCCTCGTTGCCGAGCCCGATCTCCTGGGAGAAGTCGACGTACGGAACCCCGTAGCGCCCGGCGAGCTCGCGCACCCGCGGCTGGTACATCGCGAGCGCCCAGTCGAAGCGCCCGGCGATGATCTCCTCGTTGCGCGGCAGCTCCACCAGTATGACCTCGACGCCGCGCTGCCGTGAGCGCTCGAGCAACTGCTCGAGCATGCCCAGGTTGGACTCGAGGTTCTTCTCGAAGACCGGCGCGCGCCGCTTGTTCCACTTGCGCACCATCGCCTCCTTCTCGGCGACGGGGTGCAGGTACCGCTGGTTGTAGCGGTGCTGGCCGTAGCTGCGCCCCGGGAGCCGGCCGGTGAGAAGCCCCCGGACGTGCTGGTCGGCGTAGCTGGTGAGGAAGCTGAAGACGCCCGGCAGGATGCTGAAGTCGTCGCGGTACTGCGGGGCGATCCCCTTGACGTGCTCGCGGAGATACTCGCTCTCGAGCAGCAGTTCCTTGCCGACGGCCTGTTTCTGGTTCGCGCCCTTCGACGGCGTGAAGCGGCCGGGGTTGACGCCGACGACGAGCAGCGCGGGCAGCGGCACGTTGTCGGCGACGGCGAGACTCTGGGCGAAGTTCTGATTCGGCGAGCCGAGGTCGTAGGCGACGACCGGCGGACCGCCGGCCTCCTCGACGCGCCGGGCCAGCGACTCCCCACCCACGATGCTCTCGCGCGCCGCCGAGCCGCCGAGGACGTAGATGCCCGGCACGCCGGGCGGATCCTGGCGGTTCCGGGCGACGGTCCACGACACGTACACGTAATCGTCGCTGGACTTGCGCAGCCAGTACTCCAGCGGCACGCCCGACCACGCACCGCTCACGAAGAGGGCCTCGAGCCCGAGGACCGCCGGCACCAGCAACAGCGCGGCGACCAGCATGGCCAGGGGGCTGACGCTGGCGAGACCGCGCAGGAAGCCGGCGCGGCGCGGGCCGCGCGGGCGCGACTCGTCGACCTGGGGGAAGCGGCCCACGCCCATCAGCCCGCCGCCTCGAGCAGCGCCCGGAGCTGGGCGCGGACCGCCTTGCCGGAGCCGGTGCGCGGGATCTCGCGCACGGCGACGATGCGGCTCGGCAGCGACGACGACGGCAGCAGGTCGCGCAGCTCGCGCAGGACGCGCGTCGCCTTGAAGCCCTCGGGCTCGAGCGGTACGACGAAGGCGACCGGCACGTGCCCGAGGATCTCGTCGGGCGCCGCGATCACGGCGACGTCGGCGAAGCGCTCGAGCGCCATGAGCGCCTGCTGGACGTGGACGGTCGAGACCTTCTCGCCGCCGCGCTTGATGATGTCGTCCTTGCGCCCCGCGATCCAGACGTAGCCGTCGGCGTCGACGTGGCCGAAGTCGCCGCTGCGCAGACCGTGCGCGGTGAGCGTGCGCGCGGTGATCTCGGGCTCGTCGAGGTAGCCTTGCATGAGCAGCGAGCCGGTCACGTAGAGCTCCCCGGTCTCGCCGGGCGGGAGCTCGAGGCCCTCGGCGTCGAGGACGCGCACGCGCATGTCGCCGATGGGGCGACCGACGGAGCCGGAGCGCGCGTCGAGCTCGTCGGGCGGCAACACACAGAGCCGGCCGCTGACCTCTGTGAGCCCGTACATGTTGAACAGGCCGACGCCGGGCAGGAGACGGCGGAAGCGCTCGATCACCGGCAGCGGCAGGTGGTCGCCGGAGCTGACCCAGAAGCGCAGCGACGTGTCGCGCGGGCCCTCGAGCGGCTCGACCACACGTACGAGGTGGGCGGGGGCGCCGCCGAAGCCGGTGCAGCCCAGCCGCTCCATCTCGTCGAGGAGGCTCGAGCCGAAGTAGAAGCCCAGTTGCCCTGCCGTGCCGCCGCCGTGCGCCATCAGGGTGAGGAAGTGGCAGATGCCGCTGGTGAAGTAGGGCGGCGTGTTGATGAAGATGCGGTCGTCGGCGCACAGGCCGAGCACCTGGGCGACGTGGCCCGGGTTGCCGGAGAGAGCACGCAGCGTCTGGCACACCGCCTTGGGCACGCCGGTGGTGCCCGACGTGAACATCAACATGGCGAGGTCGTCGGCGGCGACCGGCGACGAGTTGCCGTCGAGCCCTGCAGGCGGCGTCACCATGCCGTCGAGGCCTGCTCCCGCGGCAGTCGCGGCGTCAAGCCCAGCCGCAGGCCGGGTCGCACCCGAGAGCGCCCCTGCGAGCGAGGCGCCGCCGGCGGCTTCGAGCCCGTCGACGAGACCGGCGGTGTCGGCGTGGACCACCAGACGCGGCAGACCCGCGTCGGCCAGCGTCGCCTCGTCGGGCACGATCACGAGGTCCGGCGAGGACTTGGCGAGGAGCCCGCCGACGTCGCGGCGCGGCAGGCTGGTGTTGAGGGGCACGACCACGCCGCCGGCCAGCCAGACGCCGAACATGGTCACGAAGAAGTGGTCGTACTCCTCGAGGAACAGGGCCGCGCGGCGGGCCGGCGCGAGGCCGGCGCCGCGGAGCGCCGTCGCCACCGCGCCGGCCCGCCGCGCGAAGTCGGCGTACCCGTACTCGCGCCCCCGCGTCGTCAGCAGGAGGGAGTCAGGCCGAAGCTCGGCGTGCTCGGCCAGACGCGCGACGGCGTCGGTCATCAAGGCGGGCATGGCGACCATCGGCTGTATCGGGCGGCCGGGTCAGAACCCCACGTAGCGGAACTCGGTGAGCTCGCCCCCCACGGCGACCGCCACCACTATCGCCAGGAACAGCAGGAACCACAGCAGCGTCTGCACGCCGATGCCGAGCCCGTAGAAGAAGCGGTGCTCGGCCGGCCTGGTCGGATCGGCAGGCTCGCCGACCCCGTCAGACGCTGCCCGCAGCTCGCTGGACGCGACGCCGCGGGGCTCGCCGGTCGCTGCAGCAGCGGAGACGCCGGCGTCGGCCCCGGCCGCTGACTCACCCCTGACCGCCTCAGGCATCGGCCGCCTTCTTGCGCTCGATGTAGGCGAGCATGTGGTTCACGGTGTCGAGGTTCTCGTAGACGATGTCCATCGGTCTGACCTTGATGGCGAACGTCTCCTCGAGGAAGACGATGAGGCTGGTCAGGTTCATCGAGTCGAGCAGCTGGTCGCGGAAGAGCGAGGTGTCGAGGTCGATGACCTCGCCGTCGTCGAGGTCGGCTTCTTCGTGCAGGAACTCGAGGATCTGCTCGGCGTCGCTCATGGTCCGTCCTTCGATGGTCGGCTGACGACGGACGCAGCACCCGCGCTCAGGGCCGCGTCCCCTGGCTGTAGGAGAACTTCATCGGGCTGACGAAGCCCGAGGCCTCGACGCCCGCCTGGAGCAGCCGGGCCAGGGTGAACACCCGGTCCGACGTCTGGTAGGCCTGCACGAGGCCCCACTCGTCGGTGAGCACATGCCCGCGCGCGCCCGCCCAGCCGTAGGCGCCGAACTGACAGGTGCCGTCGCCGTTGCCGACGACGAGGCAGCCGTTGCGCACGAAGGGCAGCCACGTGGCGATGATCGACGTCTCGGCGCCACCGGAGCGGCGGCCGGCCACCGCCATGACCCCCACGGGCTTGTTGGCCAGCTTGAAGTCCTGGTGGCGCAGCGGGCGAGTGCGCATGATGAACTTGGAGAAGAGATCGGACGGCAGGCCGAAGTAGACCGGCGTCGCCACGAGGATGCCGTGAGCGGCGATCATCTTGTCGAGGACCGCCTGGGCGTCGTCCTCGTCGGCGCGCACACAGGGGATGAACTTGCCGGTGTCCTTGGTCTTGCCACAGACGTTGCAGGCCTTGCAGGGCTCGAGGTGCAGCTCGCGCAGGTGGACGATCTCGGTCTCGACCTCGCCGGGGTAGGTCTCGCCCAGACGCGTGAAGGCCGTGTCCAGCATGATGCCGCTGTTTGACTTGTCGCGGGGACTGCAGTCGAGCCCAAGGATCCGCACCGTCATCTGATCGCACTCCTCGTGTCGGGCCCGCCGGCCCCGGGGGCGGAGCGGCCGCGCTCCGCGGCCCCCTCACAGGCGGTGCCCTATGGTACCAGAACTCCCGCGGCGCGCCGCGGCGCGGCAGGTGGCGACGGCGGCGCGAGACGGCACGCCGCGCGCCGCCGGGAGGTGCTGGTGCCGGAGGTGGGACTCGAACCCACACCCCCTCTCGGGGACCGAATTTTGAGTCCAGCGCGTCTACCAGTTCCGCCACTCCGGCACGGCCGCCGCCTATCGTACCGCACGGTGAGGAGCGGCGGTGGACCCGGGCTCCGGCGCCCGAGGCGCCGGGCGGGCGCGCGAGGCGCGACGGGCGCGGCGCCCCGGGGGGGCGCCGCGCCCGTCGTCGCACCCGCCCGCCTCGAGCGGTGGCCGTATCGCCGCCTCAGAAGGCGCGAGGGTACGTCGACGGCCACATCTGAGGGCCGTAGCCGCGCTTGATGGCGTATGCCGTCGCGCGGATCTGCGCCCAACCGTTGTAGATGCTGGCGCCGCGCCACGGGTTCCAGCTCGCCTTCCAGGTGCTGGGCAGGTACTGGAAGAGGCCCTTATACATGCTCCCGGCCGTGCGCCGGCCGCCCGACTCGTAGATCATCATGCGGTAGAGCGCCCCGGCGTCGACGTCGTAACGGCGCGCCGCGAGCCTGATCAGCGGCCGCCACTCGCCGCGCCGGTTCCACGCGGCGATACGCTCGCGGCGCCGCACGCGACGGGCGAGGTCCTCGACGCGCTCGCGCCAGCCGCGCGCCGACACCTTCAGGCGAGCCACGCGGCGCTCGAGCGCCGCGATGTCGTCCGCACTGGGCACGACCACCACAGGGAGCAGGTCCGGGTCAGTCGCAGAGGCATCCACGAGGGCGGCGTCGGCGACGGTGGCGTCGTCGGCGCCGTCGCTCGCGGCAGGATCGACAGTCGCGTCGTCCACGGCGGGGTCGTCGGTGGCGGGGTCGTCACCGGTAACGGCGACCTCGGTGAAGCTCGGATCGTCGCCGACGACGCCGTCGACCACGTCCTCGAGGGACGTGTCGGCGTAGAGGGCGAAGAGCTGGCGCGCGGCTGCGAGGTCGGCGCGCACCATCTTGAGGCGCGCGCGCTTGGCACGCAGCGCCTGGCGCGAGCTACGCAGCCTGGCCCGCAGCTCGGCGGTCGAAGTGTCGGCGAAGGCGGTCGGCGCCAGCGCCGCGGTCGCGGTCACAAGGGTGACAAGAAGGAGGATCGCTCCGATCCAGGCTCGGCATCGTCTCACGGCATCCTTTCCACGGCGTATCCCCGGGGGCAGCGGTCGTGCCTGTGCCCGAGGGGCTGTCCGCACCCGGCAGGGGCCGATCCACGCCGCAGGGCGTCACGCAAGAGGAGAGGGGACGAATCTGCAGGGGGACGGCGCCGGCGGGCGCCTCTGATGTGTAGATCCGGGGGCGGAGTCAACCACACCGGGTCCGGCCTCGCAACCCGAACGGCCTGCCAAGAGCCCGGCCGGCGGGCCTCGCCGCACTGCGCGCGACGGACCAGGGGCCGGCGGCCGAGGCACGCGCGGCCATCTGGGCGGCAGCCGGGGCGCGGCCGGCGCATGCCGCCGGGGGACCCTCCTCGCGGGCTTGCGAAGGCCGCCCGCGTCCCTGAGAATCGAGCGGGCCGCCAACGCAGAGGGGCGGCTCCGGCCGCACAGGGAGTGCGCGATGCAGCGCCAGCCGACACAGAGCCGCTACGACGGCGATCACGAGGTGCTCGACGAGGCGACGCGCGCCGAGCTGAAGCGCGTCACCGTCCTCTTCCTCCTCTCGGCCATCACCCTGATGCTGTTCCTCCTGTACATCCTCGCCGAGGGGCTCGGCGTCTCGTTCATCCCCCCCGTGGTCTGGGCGATGTGGGTCGCCTCACTGTTCTCGGGCTTCGTCGCCACGTGGGCGTACGGCGTCTACGTCACCATACGGGCGCGCCGCTGGCTCTGGGTCGCGCTCTGCGCGCTGCCCCCGACGGCGGTGCCGTGCGCGGTGGCCTACGCGTGGATCCGGCGCGGCGAGATGGAGATGGAGCTGCACGAGCGACGCGAGCGCGCCGGGAGGTAGACCGCCGGCGAGCCGGATCACCGCCCGGCCCCACGGCACGACGGAGACGGGGTCGCCCGCAGGAGGGTCCGGGGACGGCGGACACCCGCCCGGACCCCCACCGAGGCCCTGTGGTAGTCTTGCCGCGGTCGTCAAGCGGAGGCACGGAGGCAGCCGATCAAGAAGAGCCTGCGCCACGTCCTCGTCTTCCTCCTCATCGTCGCCGCCCTCTACCTGCTCCTCCCCCGGCTCGTCGACGCGGAGGAGACCCTCGAGCTCCTCACCCGCGCGGACTACTGGCTGCTCGGCCTCGCCGTCCTCCTTGAGTGCTGCGCCCTGCTCGGCTACGCCAACCTCACCCGCTTCGTACTGCGCGTGCTGGACATCCGCCTGCGGCTGTTCGAGGTCCTCTCCGTGACCTTGGGCAGCCTCGCCGTGAGCCACGTCTTCTCCGCCGGAGGCGTCGGCGGCTGGGTCCTCACGTACAACGCCCTGCGCAAGCGCGACGTGCCGCACGGCCTCATCTTCGTCGCCATCGCCGCGCAGCAGTTCTTTAACTACGTCGTGCTCTGGTTCTTCTTCGCCATCGCCCTGGCGTACCTCGTGCTGGCCCGCGGTCAGTCACTGTGGCAGTACCTCGTGGGCATCGTCCTGATCCTCCTGCTGCTCTGGCTCACCGCGTACGGCGTCTACCTGTACAACCACCGTACGCTGATGCGGCGCCGCGTCGGCCAGGCGGCACATCTCATCAACAGGATCATGCGCCGCGTGGTCGTGGAGGAGGATCACGTCGACGCCTGGCTCGACAACCTCTTCGTCGGCATGCGCCGCATGACGTCGCATCGCGGAGCCTTCAGGCGGACCGCCCTGTACGCCTGCGCCTACTGGTTCTTCGACATGCTGGCGCTCGCCGCCGTCTTCCTCGCCTTCGGCGCCGGCGTACCCTGGACGGCGCTCGTCGTCGCCTACGTGGTGGCCTACTCGATCGGGACGCTCGCCCCGACGCCGGGCGGGCTCGGCGCCGTCGAGGCGCTGCTCATCGCCCTGTTCGTGAGCTTCGGTGTGGCCTCCGCGACCGCGGTCACCGTCGTCCTCGTCTACCGCGTGATCAACTTCTGGCTGCCGATCCCGCCGGGGCTGATCATGTACGGGGCCATCCGTCGAGGCGGTACACCTTGATGACCGGGCCGCGCTCGCCGGGGCGCGGCGTGAACACCCTGACGAGGTCGCCGCGCCGTTCCAGCGCGGCGTAGAACGCGACCAGGCGCGGATACTCGTCGGGTGCCGCCAGCACCCGCCCGTACACGGCCGAGCTGAGGATCACGTACTCCACGCGGTGGTCGCGCAGCCAGCGCATGGAGCGCTGCCTGTGAGACCCGCCGGGCAGCGGCAACTCGAGGCGGCGCAGGCGGTAGTACGCCGGGCGCAAACCTTCGGCGCGGTACGCAGGCAGATCGACCCGCGCCACGAGCGGCGGGCCCGAGGTCTCGGCGGCGATCCTGGTCCCGGGCTCGATGGTACGTTCGACCCACGCCTTGGCCCGCGCACGAACGTCGGGGTCGGCGAGGTCGCGGTTGCGGGCAACGGAGTCCGCGAGGGGCAGCGCGACCGCCAGCGCCGCGAGCGCCGCCGCGCCCGGCAGCAGCGCCCGACGCCACACCGGGCGCACCTCCCAGAGCGCGACGCAGAGGCGCGCCGCCAAGAGGAGAAGGAGCGGGACGATCGGCAGCATATAGCGGTCGGCGAGCTCGCTCCAGGAGCTCACGTACGCGAAGTACACGACGACCGTTGGCGCGACCATGAGATCGAGCGGCGTCCGGCGCCAGAGCGCCCAGGCGAGCCCTGCGACGGCGAGGCCGAGAAGGACCAGACCGAGCGCATCGGAGAGGTTCACGCTCAGGTTGTACCAGTAACCGTTGTCCACATGCTCGAAGCCCAGCCAGCCGCGCTGCACGATCGCGTGCTGACGCGAGAACTCGGCGAGGAAGCGCGGCAGGTCGAGCACGATGAACGGCGAGGCCAGCACGAAGGCCAAGACCGTGGGCAGGTACAACCGCAAGGCGAAGAGGCGGACCCACGCGCGCAGGGCCGGCCGGCCGGCCGCGACCGCAGCGGCCACGGTCGGCCGGCCGGCGTAGAGTGCGGCCACCGTCGCCGGCAGCACGAGCAGGCCGAGGTTGTACTTGGTGGAGGTCGCGAGACCCACGGCCACGGCGCCCGCCGTGAGCCGGCGCAGGCCGCGGCCCCGCGCGGCCCCATGGAGGAGGAACAGGCCGAGCAACCCGAGGGTCACGGCCGGCACGTCGGTCACGGCGAGGTGCGAGTACTCGACGTGCAGGGGCGCGACGGCGAGGAAGGCGGCGGCGAGCAGGCCCGCCGCCGCCCCGTACGCGTCGCGACCCAGCCTGTACACGAGCGAGACCGCGGCGAGGCCGAAGCCGACGACGACGAGGCGACCGATCAGGTAGAGGGCGCCGGCGTCGACGGCCAGGGCGCCGGGCCGTACGAGCAGCTCACCGTGCAGCAGGGCCCAGAACGGGGACACGAGCCAGTACACCGCAGCGAGCACGTAGAAGAACAGCGAGGGGTAGTAGAAGAACATCGGGTTGAGCTGCCCGCCGGCGACCTCGACCGCCTTGGGGACGACGGTCGCCTCATCGGGGTTGATGAAGACGTACGGCAGGCCGGCAGTGACACTCTGCAGGCGAAGGACGAGGGCGACCACGAGCACGAAGGCGAGCGCCGCGCCGGCCCAGCCGACACGTCTCCGGAGCCGGCTCGCGCCGGCTCCCACAGCCCTCCGGAGTCCCCATGCATCCATGCCTGAGCGTGTGCTACCCGTTCCTCGCCGTCGTCACGTCGTTGGGGACGTTCGGACGCGGTCAGAGCTCGAGGAACGCGCCCCCGTTGGCCTCGGGGCGGAAACAGCTCACCGCGCCGGTGTGGCAGGCCGGACCCGCCGGCTCCACTCGCACGAGCACGGTGTCGGCGTCGCAGTCGAGGCTGAGGCCTCGCACGCGCAGCACATTGCCGCTGGTCGCCCCCTTGTGCCAGAGCTCGCGTCGGCGACGGCTCCAGAAGTGCGCTTCACCCGTCGCGACGGTCGCCGCGAGGGCCTCGGCGTTCGCCCAGGCGACCATGAGGACCTCGCCCGTGCTCGCGTCCTGCACGACGCACGGCACCAGGCCGTCGGCCCCGTAGCGTACGGTGCTCAGGAAGGCAGCGCGCTCGATGACCGCTCCTCCCGCTGCTCCAGAGCCTCCTGCATGATGGCGACCCCGGCGCTGGTGCCGATGCGCGTAGCCCCGGCGTTGATCATGAGCTCGACGTCCGTGAGCGTGCGGATGCCCCCCGAGGCCTTGACCGCGATGTGTTCGTCGAGGCAGTCGCGGAGCAACTCCACGTCCTGCAGGGTCGCACCCTGCGGGCCGAGCCCGGTCGAGGTCTTGGCGAAGTCCACGCCCGCCTGGCCGAGGATCGTGCAAGCGAGGCGCTTCATCTTGTTGGAGAGATAGCAGGTCTCGATGATCGCCTTCACCAGGGCGTGCCCTCGACCGGTGTTGACCGACTTGAGCCGCGCGGCGCGCACCACGGCGGCGAGCTCGTCGCGCACGTAGCCGAACTCGCCCGACAGCATGGCCGGGAGGTTGAAGACGACGTCGAGCTCGTCCGCGCCCTTGCCGATCGCGTCCTGGGCCGCGGCCACCTTGGCGCGCACGTCGTCGGCGCCGAAGGGGAAGGAGATCACCGTGCAGACCTTGACGTCGGCGCTCTTCAGGAGGCCGTCGGCGAGGGGCACGTAGTGCGGGAAGACGCAGACCGCGGCGAAGTGGTAGCGCTCCGCCTCGCGGCACAGCCGCTCGACGTCGTGCGCCGTCGCGTCGGCGCGCAGCAGGGTGTGGTCGATGGTCTTGGCGAGCTCTTCGGCGTGCACGTACGTGCGCCCTCCACGAGGGGCGCCGTGCCCCTCCCCAGAGCGAGTATATCAAGGGAGTCGCGAGGGCCGGGGCCGGTACGGGTGCGCCGTCGACGTCGGAAGCGCCCGCGCCGGCGCCGGTGCGCACGGGTCACGAGGGGGAGCGGCCGTGCCGGCGGGCGGCGGGCGTGTCGGCCGGTGCCGGGCGCCCAGTCAGAGCAGGCGCTCGACGTAGCGCTCGTCGCGGCGCCAGCGCCTGCGGACCTTGACGCGCAGGTCGAGGAAGACCTGCGCCCCGAACACCGCTTCGATCTCCCGCCGCGCCGCCGAGCCGATCGCCTTGACGGTGCGCCCGCCCTTGCCGACGAGGATCGCCTTCTGGGACTCGGTCTCGACGATGAGGAGAGCCTCGATCTCGACCAGCGGCCGGTCCTCGCGCTCGACGATGCCGGTCACCTCGACGGCGACCGCGTGCGGCACCTCGTCGCGGGTGCGCCTCAGGGCCTGCTCGCGTATGAGCTCGGCGACGAGCAGCTCGAGCGGCTGGTCGCTGATGTCGCCGTCGGGGAAGTAGGCGGGGCCCTCGGGCATCGCGGCGGCGAGACGCCCCACCACCGGCTCGAGCCCCTCGCCGCGAAGGGCGCTGACGGCGAGCACCTCGGCCCCGCCGACAAGGTCGCGCGCCTCGGCGGCCCGCTGCTCGAGACGCCCGGCGTCGACGGCGTCCCGCTTGTTGAGGAGGTAGACGGCCGGACGGCCGGCGCCGGCGACCGCGCGCAGGATGAAGCGGTCGCCGGCGCCGATCGGCTCCGCCGCGTTCAGCACCACGAGCGCGGCGTCGACCTCGGCGAGCGCCTCGTCGACCGCCCGCTGCATGCGCCGGGTCAGCGAGTCGAAGGGCTTCTGGAAACCGGGCAGGTCGAGCAGCACGACCTGATGCCCGGGCAGGCGCAGCACGCCGCCGATGCGGCGGCGCGTGGTTTGCGGATGGTCGGAGACGATGCTCACCTTACGCCCTACCAGGGCGTTGACGAGCGTCGACTTGCCGACGTTCGGGCGCCCGAGGACGGCGACGAAGCCCGAGCGGAACGGCTGCTCAGCCATCGGTGGCCGTGCCGCCGCTGCCGGCGGCCCCCCCGGTCCCTGCAGCCTCCCCGCCCGCAGTCGCCCCGCCAGGCCCCGCGAACGGCGCCGGCAGCAGCTCGGCGAGGGCGAACACCCTGACGCCGCCGTCGAGACGGGCGATGACCTCAGGTTCACCGAACTCGGCCAAGGCCTGCAGACACATGCCGCAGGGAAGGAGATCGACGCCGTCGGCGGCGGCGACGGCCAGGTAGCGCGCCCGTCGCTCGCCGAAGACGACCATGGCGGCGAGGGCGGCGCGCTCCGCGCAGACACCGACCGGGTAGGAGGCGTTCTCGACGTTGACGCCGTGGTGGCTGCGGCCCGACGGCCCGACGACGACGGAGCCGACGCGAAACCCTGAGTACCGCGCATAGGCCCTCTCGGCGATGGCGAAGGCCTCCTGGAAGAGCAGGCGCTCGCCGAGATCGGGCTCTCTCCCGCGCAGGCTCACATCGGCGCCCAGAGCTGGAAGATCAGCAGGGCGGCGACAGACCCGAGCAGGGCCCCGAGGACGACCTCGAGCGCCGTGTGGATGCCCGCCTGCACGCGGCTCTGCGCGACGAGGACGGCCATCATCAAGGAGACCAGCGAGATCGGCAGCGCGTACGCCGTCGTGCTGGAGATGAACGTCAGCGCGACCCAACCAGCGAAGGCGATGGCGGCGTGCCCCGAGGGCAGGCCGCCGCGAAGGGCGGTGCCGGTGCGCGTCAGGGCCTTGACGGCGATGACCAGGAGGATCACCAGCACGAGGGCGATCACGGTGACGTCGACCGACGAGCTGCGCACCCTCTGGAGGACCGTGTAGGGCGTACTGGTGATGCGCGTGTAGAAGACGAGGTAGGCGACGGCGACGGCGTTCAGCGCCGCGACCAGGACCGCGCCGGCGGAGACGTCCTTGGCGATCTTGGCCCGCGGGTCGTGCTCGTCGGTGACCATGTCCATGAGCTGCTCGACCGCCGTGTTGAACATCTCCGCGATCAACACGAACGAGATGGCCACGAGCAGAGCGATGATCTCGAGCCGCGTGAGCGAGAAGAACAGGGCCGCCAGCAGCACGAGGACGGCGAGGCCGAAGTGGATCTGCATGTTGCGCTCGTAGCGGAGCGCGTAGACGATGCCCTCGAAGGCCCAGTTGAAGCTGTGCAGCAGGCTACGACGCGGCGTCAAGGAGCCTCTCCCAGTCGAGCGCCGCGAGCAGCTCGCCCTGGCGCACCGCCATGCCCCCGGCGTCGGTCTCGTGATCGTGCCCGAGCACGTGCAGCACGCCGTGCACGAGCAGGAGGGCGAGCTCGTAGGCCGGTGGGACGTCGTGGGTGCGCGCCTGGCGCAGCGCCTGGCGCGCGCCCACGACGACGTCGCCCAGCAGGCGCGGCGGCACGTCGCCCGGAGGCGCAGCCTCGATCTCGCGCCAGGTGGCGAGCTCGTCCTCGGCCTCGAGCGGGAACGAGAGCACGTCGGTCACCTTGTCGAGGCCGCGGTGCTCGCGATTGAGGGCGCGCATGCGGCCGTCGCCGACAAAGGCCACGCCGATCTCGGCGCCCCCGACGCCTTCGGCGACGAGCACGGCGCCGACCAGCGTGGCCACTGCGCGTTCGTCGACCGGCACCCGGGTACGGTTCACGACCTCGACGAGGTTGCCGTTCATGGCTCCCGCCCCGACTGCAGCCGCTCGTCGTGCTCCTTGTAGGCATTGACGATGCGCTGCACCAGCTTGTGACGCACGACGTCGTGGCCGTCGAACTGCACCACCTGGATGTCGGAGATCGCCTGCAAGACCTGGGGCACGGTGACGAGCCCCGAGGTACGGGGTTGCGGCAGGTCGATCTGGGTCACGTCCCCCGTCACCACCATCTTGCTCCCGAACCCGAGCCGGGTCAGGAACATCTTCATCTGCTCGGGCGAGGTGTTCTGCGCCTCGTCGAGGATGATGAACGAGTCGTTGAGCGTCCGGCCGCGCATGAAGGCCAGCGGCGCCACCTCGATCTCGCCGTGCTCGATGAGGGCCGCCAGCTTGTCGCCGTCCATCATGTCGTAGAGGGCATCGAAGAGCGGGCGGAAGTAGGGGTCGACCTTCTCGGAGACGCTCCCGGGAAGGAAGCCGAGGCTCTCCCCCGCCTCCACCGCCGGGCGCGTGAGGATGATGCGGCCGACGGCCTTGGAGAAGAAGGCGTTGACCGCCATCGCCGTGGCGAGGTAGGTCTTGCCCGTGCCCGCAGGGCCGATCCCGAACGTGATCGTGGTGCCGCGGATGGCGTCGACGTAGTGCTTCTGGTTCACGGTGCGCGGGCCGATCTGGCGGCCGCGGTGCGTCCAGACCACGTCGCCGTAGACCTCCGACGGCTTGCCGGAGGAGTTGACGGCGATGTCCATGAGCGACTCGACCATCGCGGGGTTGAGCGGGCGGCCGGAGCGGATGACCGTGAGCAACTCCTCGAACGCGGCCCGCGCCTTGGCGACGGCGACGGGCTCGCCCTCGAGGGTCAGCACGTTTCCGCGCAGTGTGAGCCGGCAGTCGAGGCGCTCCTCGATGACCCGCAGGTGGGCGTCGTGCTCGCCGGCCAGGCTCAGGGCGAGGGCGTTGGAGTCGAGCTCGATCACCGAGCGCGTGGCCTCGGGCACGCGTCACCCCCCGAGCCGGCCGCGGACGAGGTCGCTGAGCGCCTTGCCGTCGGCGCGCCCGGCGACCTGCGGCATCAGGCGGCCCATGACCTTGCCCATCTCCTTGGGAGACGCAGCGCCGGTCGCGGCGATCGCCTCGTCGACGAGGCGCTCCAGCTCGGCGGCGGAGAGCTCTGCGGGCATGTACCCGGCGATCAGCTCGACCTCGAAGCGCGCCTGCCCGGCCAGGTCCTCGCGCCCGGCCCCGGTGTAGAGCTCGAGCGCCTCGCTGCGACGCTTGCGCTCGCGGTTGAGCACGGTCAGCTCGTCGGCCTCGGTCGGTGCCGACCCGGCATCGATGCGCGCCTTCTTCAGCTCGGCGATCAGCGTGCTCAGGGCATCGCGCCGGCGGCGGTCGCCGGCCTTGAGCGCGGCGACGGCGTCGTCCTTCATGCACCGCTCGAGGCTGCCCGGCTCTCTCATACCACCCCTCCCGTCTCGGCTCCGCCGGTCGTGGACCGGCGCGGGTGCGCGGCCACACGGCCGGCGGGGGTCGTGCACGGCGCGGGAGTACTCACACCACGCGCCCCCTCACCCCATCACTGTAGACCTCGTCGGCCACGGCGCGCACCATCCGCCCCGGCTGCGCGGCCCCGGCGAGATGGTAGCGCACGTACTGTGAACTGTACCCCCTCCAGAGGCCGTCGCGCCGCTCCTCGACGAGCACCTCGGCCTGGCGCCCCACGACGGCACGGGCGGCCGCGCTCGCCGCCGCGGAGGCGGCGGCGAGCGCGGCCGCCCGCCGCCGGCGCACGACGGCGGGCGGCAACGGCGTGAGCGCCGCGGCCGGAGTGCCCGGGCGCGGCGAGAAGGCGAAGATGTGCACGCGGCCGAAGAGGCCGCTCTCGACGGCGGCGAGGCTGCGCGCGAAGGCCGCCTCGTCCTCGGCCGGGTAGCCCACCATGAGGTCGGTCGAGAAGGCGCAGTCGGGGACGCGCGCCGTGACGCGCTCGAGGGCGGCGCGGTACCCGGCCCAGTCGTACGGCCGTGCCATCGCCGCCAGCACGCCGTCATCGGCCGACTGCAGCGGCACGTGCAGGTGCCGGGCCACGAGCGGGTGCGCCAGCGCGCCGGCGAGGCGATCGTCGAGGGCAACGGGCTCGATTGAGGAGAGGCGCAGCCGGGCGAGCCCCGGCACCTCGACCAGCGCCGCGACCAGCGCCGGCAGACCGGCGCCGCTTGCGGCGTCGCGCCAGGCCCCGAGATCGATGCCGCTGAGCACGACCTCGCCGCAGCCGCCGGCGACCGCCCTCGTCGCGGCGGCGACCGCCTCGCTCAGCGGCAGGCTGCGCGGGGTCCCGCGTACGAGGCGCACCACGCAGTAGGCACATCGCCCCCCGCAACCGTCTTGAGCCTTGAGCACGAAACGGGTGCGGCGTCGCGAGCTCGGCGGCACACGCGGGCTCGGCTGCGCCGCACGCGGACTCGTCTCACCTGTCCCCGTCACGCCGCCGTCAGTCTCCCTCGCGGCTAAGGGCGCTGCCGGCGCGTCAGCACCCAGGTCGACGGCCAGCTGCTCCCACGACCGTTCCCCGAGCAGCGTCACCGCCTCGCCGTCGAACTGCGCAGGGTCGCGCGTCACCGCGCAGCCCGCGACGACGACGCGAAGCCCGCGGCGCGCAAGCCGGTGCGCGAGCTGACGCGACTTGCGCTCCGCCTCGCGGGTCACGGCGCAGGTGTGGATGAGTGCGACGTCGGCGTCCTCCGCCGACACGGCCTCCTCGAGGCCAGCCGCGAGCAACTCCGTCCGCGCGGCCTCCGAGTCGGCCTGGCTGACCTTACAGCCCACGAACGCGGTGTACAGCCGCGTCATCTTCGCCCACACCTCACGACCGGCGGACCTCCCGGCCGGCAGGCGTCGCGACCGGCACGATCGCACGGTCGTCGCGACCGCGCTCGCACAGCGACGTCATGCCGCGGCTCCCGGGGTCATCCGGCGCCGGCGTCACGCCGCGGCTCCCCGGGGTCATCCGTCACCGGCGGCCGCGGTGTGTTCGAGATCGAGGAAGAGCCAGCCCTCGTCGACCTCCCGGCGGCGCACGCGGCACCCGGTGAAGGCCGCGACCGCCTGCTCGCCCTGCGCCTCGAGCAGCCCTGCGAGCAGCAACCGTCGCGGCCGCCACGGCGCGCCACCCGCTCCGCCGACGCGCTCCGCCAGGGTGAGGATCACAGGCAGCGAGAGGTTGGCGACCGCCACGTCGGCCTCGGGAAGCGCCTCGCCCGGGTCGCCGAGATCGGCGACCCTGAACTCGACGGCGAGGCCATTGACGCTCGCGTTGGCGCGCGCCGCCTCGACGGCCACCGGATCGACGTCGAGCCCCAGCACCGGGGTGAAGCCGAGGCGCGCCGCGGCGAGCGCCAGCACACCGCTGCCGGTGCCGAGATCCACGAGCGACGACGGCGCCAGCGCGGTGAGGCCCTCAAGGCACTGTCTCGTGGTCGCGTGTGCGCCCGTCCCGAAGGCCATGCCGACGTCGACGCACACGTCGAGCAGGTCGGCGCGCGGCGCGTGCCACGGCGCGCGCACGTAGAGCGGCCCGACGACGACGGGCCGGTGGAACTCGCGCCAGCGCAGGCGCCAGTCGCCCTCCTCGGCGGCGACGTCGAGACGCCCGAGCGCCTCCAGCCGCGCCAGCAGCACGGAGTCGGGCGCCGGCTCGGCCGGCAGCCAGAAGACGATGCCGTCCGCCGTCTCCTGCCAGCCGTCGACGCCGAGGGCGCGCACCAGCGCGACGGCTTCGGGGTGGACGTACTCCACGCCATCGTCTCTCGCCGGCCGCGGACCGACGGTCAGCGTGTACCGCGTGAAGCGCGTGCTCACCGGCGGAAGACGGCGCGTACCTTCTCGAGGAAGCCCGGGTCCGCCTCGTACGCTTCGGCCGGGGTCGCGGCAGCGAACTGGTCGAGAAGCTCGCGCTGCTCTGCCGTAAGGCGTTTGGGCACGACGACGTTGACCACGACTTTGAGGTCGCCGCGGCCGTAGCCCTGCAGCGACGGCACCCCGCGGTTCTTGAAGACCTTGACGGTGCCCGACTGCGTGCCGGGCGCAAGCCGCACCTCGAGGTCGCCGTCGAGGGTCTCGACCTCGGCCGTCGTGCCGAGGGCGGCGTCGACCATGGTGACGTCGAGCCGGTACAGCAGATCGTCGCCGTCGCGCACGAAGTGCTCGTGCGGCTCGACGGTGATGCCCACGTAGAGGTCGCCCGGGCGGCCGCCCTGGGCGCCGGCGCCGCCTTCGCCGGTGAGGCGCAGCCGTTGCCCGTCGGCGATGCCGGCGGGCACCTCCACCGTGACCGTGCGCGTGGCGCGTACGCGCCCGGTCCCGCGGCAGCTCTCGCAGGGCTCGCGGACGATCGAGCCGCGGCCGCGGCAGACGTTGCAGGTGCTGGTGCGGACGAACTGGCCGAACCCGCCGAGGCTCGAGACCTCGCGCATACGGCCACTGCCGTGACACTGCGGACAGGTCTCGCGCCCGGTCCCGGCGGCCGCACCGCTGCCCCCGCAGTCGGCGCAGGCGACGTCGGTCACGACCTCGACCTCGCGCGCGGCCCCGAAGACCGACTCGGCGAGGCTCAGGTGAAGCGCGACCTCGACGTCGTCGCCGCGCGGCGGCGGCGCCCCCCCGGCGGCCGCGCCCCAGCCACCACCGGCGTCGCGCAGGACCGAGTCGAACATGCCGCTGCCGAAGAAGACGTTGAAGAGGTCGCCGAAGCCGACGTGCTCGAAGTCGGTGAGCGGCCGGCCTTTGAGGCCGTCGAAGCCGTAGCGGTCGTAGGCCGCGCGCGAGTCGGCGTCGCTCAGGACCTCGTACGCCTCGGCTGCCTCCTTGAAGCGCGCCTCGCAGTCGGCGTCGCCGGGGTTGACGTCGGGGTGGCACTCGCGGGCCAGCTTGCGGAACGCCTTCTTGACCTCCTGCTGTCCCGCGTCGCGGGGCACGCCGAGGACGTCGTAGTAGTCGCGTTTCATCGTCCGGGACGTCCTCTGCTCACCAGATGTCTTCGAGGTAGGCGCTCAGCTCGTCGGCAGACGAGCGCACCGCGGCGATGACGTGCTGATAGTCCATCCTCGTGGGCCCGAGCACGCTGACCGTGCCGAGATTGCGGTTCGCCACCCCGTAGTTCGCCGCCACCAGCGAGCACGCCTGCAGCGACGGCGTGGCCAGCTCGTGGCCGATGCGCAGATAGAGACCGTCCTCGCGCAGAGCGCCGGAGATCACGCTGAGGAGCTCGTAGCGCTGTTCGAGCACCTCGAGCAGGTCGTTGAGCTGTGTCGACCCCTCGCGGCTCAGGTTCTCGAGCAGGCGCGAGGTGCCACCCATGTGCAGCCCCTCGACGTCGGCGGGCCCCTGCACCTCGAAGGCGGGGCGCAGCACCTCGAGGAAGGCGCGCTCACGCGGACCCAGCTCGGGGCTCGTGAACGCGGCGCGCACGACACGTGTGCCGAGGTGGGCGCCGGTGAGGCGCTCGTTCAAGTACACGCGAGCGAACTCGGCAAGACCCTCGTCGACCGGCGCGCCCAGCGTGAACACCCGTTTCGTGACCTGCCCCGAGGTGGTGATGACGACGACCATGACCGTGCGCGGCTGCAGGGCGAGGACCTCGACGTGGCGCACGCTCGACGTCGTCACGGCCGGTGAGGAGACGACGGCCAGCAGCTCGGTGACGCGCGAGAGCGCCTCGGCGGTCTCGTCGAGGGCTTCGTCGATCTCGGTCCGGGCGTGGTCGACCTCGAGCGGCGGCCGCACCGCGTGTGAGCGCCGCTCGGCGACGATGCTGTCGACGTAGTGCCGGTAGCCGTCGTCGGTCGGCACCCGGCCGGCGGACGTGTGCGGGTGCGCGAGCAGGCCGAGCTCCTCGAGCTCGGCCAGGTCGTTGCGGATCGTCGACGGCGCGGCGCCGAGGCCGCACTGTTCGCTGAGGCGACGGGAACCGACCGGGGCGCCCGAGGCGATGTACTCCTCGACGACCGCCCGCAAGATCAGCTCCTGGCGTGTCTTGAGTGTCATACCGACCCCTTAACCGTCAAACGCGATACAGGCGCACGCTCACCTCGTTGGCGAGGTACCGCCCCTTTCGCGTCACGGCGATTGTACCACCGTGCAGCGAGATCATGCCCGCGTCGGCGAGCGGCGGCAGGGCCTCCGGCGCGAGCGCCGCGTCGACCTCCGCCAAAGGCACGCGCAAGCCGCAGCGTGCGGCCAGCATGAGGCGCTCGCGGGCGCGGTCGAGCTCGGAGAGCTCCTCGACCGCGCGGGGCGGCGCCTCCCCCCGCGACAGCGCGGCGACGTAGGCCGCCGCGTCCGCGAGGTCTGTCCAGCGGCGGCCCCCGACGGTCGAGACCGCGCCCGCCCCGAGCCCCAGGTACGGCCGGGCGCGCCAGTACGCCACGTTGTGGCGCGCCTTGCGCCCCGGCAGGGCGAAGTTGCTCACCTCGTACCAGTCGTAGCCGGCGCCCGAGAGGGCGCGCACGATGCGCCGGTACATCTCCTCTCGCTCCTCGTCGTCGGGGACCGGCGCGACGGATTCGGGGACCCCGGCGGCCGGGACGGGCGCTGCCGCGCCCGTGCGCGGGCCCGGTGCGTCCCCGCCGAAGAGCCCGGCGACCGCGACGGGCGCGGCTTCGCCCGCCGCTGCCGGGTCCGGCGCGGCGCCGACCGCGCGACGCAGGCGCGCCGCGAGGGCTGTCCCCTCGACGACCTCGAGCTCGTACCAGCTCACGTGGTCGGGCCGCAGGTCCAGCACGGCAGCGATCTCGTCGTCGAGGTCGGCGAGCGCCTGACCAGGGATGCCGAAGATCAGGTCGACGGACAGGTCGCGGACGCCGGCTGCGCGTAGGCGCCGGAAAGCGGCGGCCGGATCGGCGACGGCGGCGCGCCGCCCGAGGGCGGCGCGCCGCCGCTGATCGAAGCTCTGCACCCCCAGCGAGACCCGCACCCTGGGGTTGACGACGCCGGCCGTCGGGACGGGCGCCGTCGGGACGGGCGCCGCGGCCCAACGCGCATACGCCTCGTCGACATCCTCGGGGTTCGTCTCGACCGTGACCTCGGCCTTCGGCGTCAGGTACAGCTCGAAAGCGGCGAGCAGCCACGCCAGCCGCCCGGGGCCGAGCAGGCTCGGCGTCCCCCCGCCCAGGTACAGGGTCTCGATCCGTCGCACGCTGTGCTCCGCCCGTTCCCGCTCCCACTCCGAACGAACGGCCGCGACGTAGGCGTCGAGCAGATCCTCGCGCCTCGCGGCCGGCTCGGCGGCGGGACCGTGGCTCCAGTCCTCGTGCCCAGCGGCATGGCCGCCGACGGAGTCCTCGCGCCGCGTGGCCGGCTCGGCCGCGCGCGAGCCGACCTCCTCCTCTCCCACGCGCCCGGCGGACGCGGCCGGCGGCCCCACGGCCGACGAGGCGAAGTCGCAGTAGTCGCAGCGCCCACGGCAGAAGGGGATGTGGACGTACACGTGGCGGACGGGGCCCGCGAACGGCAGGCTCATGGCGGGCCCAGACCGATCGGGACGAGGAAGTAGAAGTTGCCCCGCTCCTCGCGCTCGAGCCGTCCGTCGTTCTTCTCGATCACCCGCCGCGACGCCCGATTGCCGACATCGCAGTCGAGGTGGGCGACACGGATGCCGAGCGAAGCGGCGATCGGCAGCGCCGCGGTCAGCATCGCCGTCGCGTGTCCGAGACCGCGTGCGCTCGGCCGCACCTCGTAGCCGATGTGGCCGCCCTCGCGTCGCAGCTCCTCGGTCAACTGGTGCCGCAGGCTCACGCGGCCGAGATACTCGTCGTCTTGCACCCACCAGAGAGCGGTCTCCGGGACGTAGTCACCCTCCTGCGGCTCGGGCGTGGCGCCGACCGACCTGAGGTACCTGTCCGCCTCGCCGGGGCGCGCGACCCCGGCGCGGAGAGCGGCCACGTAGCGCGCGAACTCGGCCGGGTCGGTGAGCAACGCCGCCGGCAGCTCGAGGTGGCGGCCCTCGGCCTGGTACTCCTCGAGGGCCGCCAGGAACGAGGCGTGGCAGCGGAGGTGCGGAGCCTCGAGTCTCGGCGGGACGGGCTGCTCCGGCCTCGCCGGCCGCACTGGCGGCAGCGGCGGGGCGGGCGGCGCCGGCGGACGCCGGCGCCGCCCGCCCCCCTCCCCGCCCATCAACGCTCCCGTGAGTCCTGGTCGAGCTCGAGCACGGCGAGGAAGGCCTCCTGCGGCACCTCGACGACGCCGAGGTTCTTCATCCGCTTCTTGCCCTCCTTCTGCTTCTCGAGCAGCTTGCGCTTGCGGGTGATGTCGCCGCCGTAGCACTTGGCGAGCACGT
>JAFGAW010000173.1 GCA_016933475.1 Thermoleophilia bacterium | reverse complement strand
GTCGAGGTGCTCGGCGACGTCGCCCGCTGCGTACACGTCGGGGTGGCTGGTGCGCAGGTGGTCGTCGACGCACACGCCCCAGCCCACGTCGAGGCCCGAGCCGGCGAGGAGCTCGACGTTCGGGCGCAGCCCCGTCGCGGCGACGAGCAGATCGGCCGACAGCTCTGCACCCGAGCGCATGAGCACGCCGCTGGCGCGCCCATTGCCGAGGAAAGCGACGGCGTCGGCGTCGGCGCCGCGCAGCACGCGCACCCCGCGCCCCTCGATCTGGCGTAGAACAATGGCCGACGTCTCCGGGTCGAGCATCGAGCGCATGACGCGCGAGCGCACCATCTGGGTGACCTCGACGCCGAGGTCTGCAAGCAGCAGCGCGATCTCGACGCCGATGAACCCGGCGCCGACGATCAGCGCGGTGCGGGCGTCGCCCTCGCGCACCCGGCCGATCAGCTCTTCTGCTGCCGACAGCGACTTGAAGTTGTAGATGCCCGGCTTGTCGGCACCGTCGAGCGGCGCGTACAGCCTGCCGCCCGTGGCGATGACGAGGCGGTCGTAGGCGAGTCTGCTCCCGTCGTCGAGGCGCAGCGTGTGCGCGTCGGGCTCGACGGCGGCGACGCGCCGGCCCGCCCGATAGTCGATGCCGAGGCGCGACGGCAAGTCGCGCCCCCGCCAAAAGTGCACGTCGCGCCCGGTCTCGAAATACTCGACCATCGCCGGCGGTGAGTAGGGCGGGTAGGGTTCGTCGCTGAGCATGACGATCTCGACCGCGTCGCCGTACCGGCGCAGCGTCTCGGCGACGGTCACGCCTGCAGGCCCGGCGCCGATGATGGTGACGTTCATTTTGCCTCCAGCCCGAGCGCCCGCCTCTTGGCCCGCACGTGCTCCACGATCAACCCTGCCGCTTTCACGGGATCCGGCTCGACGGCGAACTTGGCGCCGATGACGCCTTCTGCGCCGTCGGTCAGAAGCTGGGTGACGGCGGGGCCGCCGAGCACCGGGGGCGCAACGCCGAGCACGGTATAGATGCCCGACGCGACCACGTAAGTGCCGATTGACACCGCCTTTTCGCTCATCCACTCTGGCGCAGCGCCTGCCACCGGCAGGTCGCTGATGTCGACGCCGAGGGCGTTGGCGATGGCCGCGCAGGCGACGAGGATGCGGCTGATGTCGACGCACGACCCCATGTGGAGCACCGGTGGGATGCCGAGCGCCTGGCAGACGGCCTTCAGGCCCGGCCCCGCCATCTCGGCGGCTT
>JAFGAW010000021.1 GCA_016933475.1 Thermoleophilia bacterium | reverse complement strand
GACGTCGACACCGACGTCATCATCCCGGCCCGCTACCTCAACACGAGCGACCCTGCCGAGCTCGCCTCCCACTGCATGGAGGACATCGACGCCGGGTTCGTCGCCCGTGTGAAGCCGGGCGATATCATCGTCGCCGGCGAGAACTTCGGCTGCGGTAGCTCGCGCGAGCACGCTCCGGTGGCGATCAAGGCGGCGGGCGTGAGCTGCGTCGTCGCCGCCTCGTTCGCGCGCATCTTCTACCGCAACGCCTTCAACACCGGGCTGCCGATCGTGGTCTGCCCGGAGGCCGCGCGCGAGGCCGAGGCCGGCGACCGGCTCCGCGTCGACGTGGTCGCCGGCCGGGTCGAGAACCTGACGAAGGGTGCGACCTATGCCGCCGACGCCTACCCGGAGTTCATGCGCGAGCTGGTCGAGAGCGGCGGCCTGCTGCCGTACGTGCGCCGCCGGGTCGAGAACGAGGCCGGCGCCTGAGCGGCGCGTCGAGCGCGCGCGGAGGCAGGCACGGACGTCGACAGCAGCACGGATACCGAGAGCGACACGGACACTGACAGCGACGGGGACGGGGAGACCGCGGAGTCTCCTTCGTCAGCAGAGAGAGGGATCATGGGGACGACGTACAAGATCGCGGTGCTGCCCGGCGACGGCACGGGGCCCGAGGTGGTCGCCGAGGGCCTGAAGGTCCTGCAGGCCGCCGCCGCCAAGCACCGCTTCGCGCTCGATCTGACGCACTACGACCTCGGCGGCGAGCGCTACCTGCGCACGGGCGAGATCCTGCCGGACGCCGTCGTCGACGAGCTGAAGGGCGTCGACTCGATCTACCTCGGCGCCATCGGCCACCCCGACGTCGCGCCCGGCATCCTCGAGAAGGGCCTGCTGCTTCGCCTGCGCTTCGAGCTGGACCAGTACATCAACCTTCGCCCCGTGCGCCTCTACCCGGGGGTCGAGACCCCGCTCAAGGACAAGGGCCCGAAGGAGATCGATTACACCGTGGTCCGCGAGAACTCGGGCGACGTCTACGCCGGGGGCGGCGGCATCATGATGAAGGGCACGCCCCACGAGGTCGCCGTGCAGAACATGCTGTACAGCCGTGCCCAGGTCGACCGCTGCCTGCGCTGGGCGTTCGAGTACGCGCGTCAGCACGGCCGCAAGGCGCGCGGCAAGGGCCCCGACAACACTCTCGGCCTGGTGGGCAAGACCAACGTGCTGACCTACGTCTACGACCTCTGGTCCCGCCGTTTCAACGAGATCGGCGACGAGGAGTACCCTGACGTCAAGCGCGAGTACTACCACGTCGACGCCACCTGCATGTGGATGGTCAAGAGCCCAGAGTGGTTCGACGTCCTCGTGACCGGCAACATCTTCGGCGACATCATCACCGACCTGGGCGCCATCACCCAGGGCGGGATGGGTGTCGCGGCCGGGGGCAACATCAACCCCGCGGGCGTCAGCATGTTCGAGCCCATCGGCGGGTCGGCGCCCAAGTACACGGGCCTCGGTGTGATCAACCCCGTCGCCGCCGTCGTCGCCGGTGCGATGATGCTCGACACGCTGGGCGAGAACCAAGCGGCGCAGGACGTCGAGCGCGCCGTGGCCGAGGTCACCGGCACGAAGATGAAGGGCATGGCCTCCGGCCAGATGGGCTACACGACGAGCGAGGTCGGCGACCTCGTGGCCGAGCGCGTCTGACGGTGCAGGAGGACCACGTCACCCCTTGAGGAGGGACTGAAGCTGCCGCGCGGAGCGCGCGTGAAGGTCAGGAGGACCGATGCCCATCCCCGAAGTCGACAAGATCTGGATGAACGGCAAGCTCGTCCCCTGGGACGAGGCGAGGATCCACGTCCTCACGCACGCGCTGCACTACGGGTCCGGGGTCTTCGAGGGCATCCGGGCCTACAAGACCGAGCGCGGGGCCGCCGTCTTCCGCCTGACCGAGCACATGGAGCGCCTGCGCCGCTCCGCCAAGCTGTACTACATGGAGCTGCCGTACACGGTGGCCGAGCTCGCCCAGGCGACGAAGGACGTGATCGCGGCCAACGGGCTCGAGGCCTGCTACATCCGCCCGATCGCCTACCGCGGCTACGGCGAGATGGGCCTCAACCCGCTCCACTCGCCGGTCGAGGCGGTCATCGCCGTCTGGCCCTGGGGCGCTTACCTCGGCGACGAGGGCGTGCGGCACGGCATCCGCGCCAAGGTGTCGAGCATCCAGGCGCTCGGCCACACGCAACTCGCCCGCGCCGCCAAGGCCACGGGCCAGTACCTCAACAGCATCCTCGCCAAGATCGAGGTCACGAACGCCGGGTACGACGAGGCGATCATGCTCGACGCCGCCGGGCGCGTCTGCGAGGGCTCGGGCGAGAACCTCTTCCTCGTCCGCGACGGCGTGCTGTACACGCCGTTCCCGGCCGACGGCGTCCTCGAGGGCATCACCCGCGACACCGTGCTCCGGCTGGCCGCCGACGAGGGCCTCGAGGCGCGCGAGCGCACGCTCGTGCGCAGCGACCTCGTCGTCGCCGACGAGCTGTTCCTCACCGGCACGGCGGCCGAGATCGTGCCGATCCGCGAGGTCGACGACCATGTCATCGGCGATCCGGGGCCGGTCACGCGGCGCATCCAGCACCGCTACCGGGAGCTCGTGGAGGGCCGCGACGCGGCCTTCGCGCACTTCCTCGACTACGTCGAGGCCTGACGGGACACGAGCCGACGGCTCGATGACGGAGGCGACGATGGGCGACAAGCCGGTACAGCTCTACGACACCACCTTGCGGGACGGCATGCAGCAGGAGGGCATGTCGGTCTCGGTCGACGAGAAGGTGCGCATCGCCCTGCGCCTCGACGAGCTCGGCCTGGACTTCATCGAGGGCGGGTTCCCGGCCTCGAACCCCAAGGAGGCCGAGTTCTTCGCCCGCATGGAGCGCGAGCGCCTGCGCCACGCGCGCCTCGTCGCCTTCGGCATGACGCGCCGCAAGGGCCTTCGCGCCGAGGACGACCCCAACCTTCGCGTCCTCGCCGACGCGGCTCCCGAGACGGTCGCCGTCGTCGGCAAGACCTGGGAGCTGCACCTCGCCCAGGTGCTGCACGTCGACCGCGACGAGAACCTGTGCATGATCGCCGAGAGCATCGCCTTCCTCACCGCCCAGGGCAAACGCGTGGTCTACGACGCCGAGCACTTCTTCGACGCGTACGCCGACGACGCCGAGTACGCGCTGGCCACCCTGCGCGCCGCGGAGGAGGCCGGCGCCGAGGTCCTCTGCCTGTGCGACACCAACGGCGCCGCCCTGCCGCCCTTCGTCGCCGGCGCCGTCGCCGCGGTCTGCGGCGCGTTCGGGGCGACGGTCGGCGTGCACATCCACAACGACAGCGACTGCGCCGTCGCCGACAGCCTGGTCGCCGTCGACGCCGGTGCGCGCCAGGTGCAGGGCACGATCAACGGCTACGGCGAGCGCTGCGGCAACGCCAACCTGGTCTCCATCATCCCGGCCCTGCAGCTCAAGATGGGGCTCCCGGTGCTCGACGCGGCGCAGCTCGAGCGGCTCACCGAGACCGCCCACTTCGTCGCCGACGTCTGCAACATGACGGTCTCGGCGCACGCGCCCTACGTGGGCCGCGCCGCCTTCGCCCACAAGGGCGGCCTGCACGTCGCCGCGATCAGCGGCGCGCCACGGACCTTCGAGCACGTCGACCCGGCCTGCGTCGGCAACGAGGAGCGGGTCCTGCTCTCCGAGCTCTCCGGCAAGGGGGCGATCGTGCACAAGGTGCACGACATGGGCCTCGTGCTCGAGGACGAGGACGAGCGCGTCGCCGGGGTGCTGCACAGCCTCAAGGACCGCGAGCACCGCGGCTACCACTACGAGGCCGCCGACGCCTCGCTCGAACTGCTCGTGCGCGACGCGCTGGCGCCGCGCGAGCCGCTGTTCAGGCTGGAGAGCTTCCGTGTCATCGTCGAGAAGCGCGAGGACGGCCGCGCCGTCGTCGAGGCGACGATCAAGGTGCACGTCGGCGGCGAGCGCCTGATCAGTACCGCCGAGGGCAACGGCCCGGTCAACGCGCTCGACACCGCCCTGCGCCAGGTCATCGTCGCCAAGTACCCGCACCTCGCCGACATCGAGCTCGTCAACTACAAAGTCCGCATCCTCGACGAGAACCACGGCACCGGGGCCGTGACCCGCGTGCTCCTCGACGCCAGCGACGGCGAGACGACGTGGGGCAGCATCGGCGTCTCGGAGAACATCATCGAGGCCAGCTGGGAGGCGCTCGTCGACTCGATCGAGTACGGCATGCTGCGCTCGCAGGATCGCGGGTGAGCGCCGCCGGCGCTTCCCCGGACGACCCGTCGTTCACGATGCCGCCCGATTCCCCGGACGACCCGTCGGTCACGACACCGCCGGACGTCTCGACGAGTCCTCCCGACGGCGCCTCCGGCACGACCCCGCCCGACGTCCCGTCGAGCCCTCCCGACGGCGCCTTCGGGCGTCTTGCGGTCGGCATGCAGGCCCATCACTGCCGTTTCGCCGGTGGCGCGGCCGTGCTGCTCGACCGGCCGGCGTGGGACCTGGACGCGGCCGAGCTCGGCGCGGCTGACCTCGGCGGCGCCCGCCTTCTGGCGCCGGCCGTCCCCGGCAAGGTCGTCGCCGTCGGCCTCAACTACGCCGCCCACGCGGCCGAGTTCGACAGCGAGACGGCGGCCGAGCCGATCCTCTTCCTCAAGCCGCGCACTTCGCTGATCGGGCCGGGCGACGCCATCGTCTTGCCAGCCCGTTCGACTCGGGTCGACTACGAGGCCGAGCTTGCGCTCGTGATCGGCCGCCGCTGTCACGACGTCTCGGCGGCGGAGGCCGCCGGGTGCGTCGCCGGCTACACCTGTGCCAACGACATCACCGCCCGCGACCTGCAGGCGCTCGACGGCCAGTGGACGCGGTCCAAGGGCTTCGACACCTTCTGTCCCCTCGGGCCCTGGGTCGTGCCCGATCCACCGCCGCCCGAGGCACGCGTCGTCGCCCGGCTCGACGGGCGGGTCGTGCAGGAGGGCCTCGTCGGGGACATGCTCGTGAGCCCGCTCGAGCTCGTCGCGTTCGTCAGCGGCGTCATGACGCTCGAGCCCGGCGACGTCGTGCTCACGGGCACGCCGCCGGGCGTCGGCCCGCTGGCCACCGGCCAGACGGTCACGGTCGAGATCGGGGGCGTCGGCCGCCTCGTCAGCCTCGTCCGCGGCTGAACGCCGCCGCCACGCCGCCCTCGTCG
>JAFGAW010000172.1 GCA_016933475.1 Thermoleophilia bacterium | reverse complement strand
TCGAGGCGGGCGCTCTGCGCCCCCACCTCGAGACGGCGCAGCCGCCCGACCTCCTCGACGATGCCGGTGAACACTTCAGCCACCTCCCCGCCGCAGGCGCCCGCTCAGCATGACGTCGTCGCAGACCCGGCGCGACTCCACCTCGTCAAGCCGCCAGGCGGCCGACACGGCGCCGACCGCCGGCGCCGCGAAGAGCTCCGGCGCGCCGCCGCCGATGACGACGGGCGCGATGAACAGCGTCACCCGGTCGATCAACCCCCCGGTGAGCAACGACGCGCCGAGCGTGGGCCCGCCCTCGCAGAGCAGGTCGAGCAGGCCGCGTCTCGCGAGCTCGCGAAGGCCCTCGGCGAGCCCCTCCGGGCCCGTCTCGATCAGCTCGACGCCGCGCGCCCGCAGCAGCGGCGCGGCTTCTGCGTCCAGGCGCTCGCTCACGACGAACGTCGGCGCCACCGTGGCGTCGAACACCTTCGCAGCGGGGTCCAGGCGGCCGCTTCGGCTCACGACCACGCGGACGGGGTGGCGCCCCTCGCTGAGGCGCACCGTGAGCTCGGGGTCGTCACGGCGCACGGTGCCGGCGCCGACCACCACGGCGTCGGCCACGGCGCGCATCTCGTGGACGACCCGCCGGCTCTCGAGACACGAGATCCAGCGCGCGTCGCCGCCGGCGGCAGCGACCTTGCCGTCGAGGCTCACGGCCGCCTTGTAGGTCAAGTGCGGGAGTCCGGTCTCGTGGAACTTGACGAAGGCGGCGTTCTGGCGCCGCGCACGCCGCCCGTACTCCGCCTCGCGCAGATCGACCGTCACGCCGGCCGCCTCGAGAGCGGCGACGCCGCGACCGTCGACCAGCGGGTTGGGGTCGCGTCGCGCGACGACCACGCGCGCCACGCCCGCGGCGGCGATCGCCTCGACGCAGGGCGGCGTGCGGCCGTGATGACTGCAGGGCTCGAGGGTGCAGTAGAGCGTCGCCCCGGCCGCACGGGCACCCGCCTCACGCAGGGCGACGACCTCGGCATGAGGCTCGCCCGGCCCGCGGTGGTAGCCTCGCCCGACGATCTCGTCGTCGCGCACCACGACGGCGCCGACGAGGGGGTTGGGATGCGTCCGCCCCCGCCCTCGCTCGGCGAGCTCGAACGCCATGTCCATGTAGCGGTCTTCGGCCACAAAAAAAACCCCGCACGCGGGGCTCCAGGGCATCCGGCGAGCCGGGCTCGCCGTCGTGGTCTTCTCTCATCCGGACTCTGACCGTCGGCCCAGGAGTTCCACCTGGTCAACCTCTTGCGAGGGTCGCGGGCTCTCACCGCCGGTGGGGACTTCCACCCCGCCCCGAAGCCACGTTCTACGTGTACTGCCTCTTCAGTATAGGGCCTCGAGGCACGGGCCCGCAACACGTCGCCCGGCACCGGCAGCCGGTCCCCCGGGCGTCACCCGCCGATCGGGGCCGGTGCCTCAGGCCGGTACCTCAGGCTGTCGCTGCCTGCTGAAGCGCCTGGAAACGGGTCTCGACGTCGGGGCCGCCGAAGACACTGCTGCCGGCGACGAGGAGGTTCGCCCCGGCATCGACGAGCTCACGGACGTTGTGCTCGGCGACCCCGCCGTCGACCTCGAGGGCCACGTGCTCGGGCAGCAGTCCACGGGCCCGGGCGACCTTCTCCAGAGAGCCGGGTATGAACGACTGGCCGCCGAAGCCCGGGTTCACGGACATGACGAGGACGAGGTCGCAGTGGTCGCGGATCTCGCTGAGCGTCTCGACCGGGGTCGCCGGGTTCAGCGAGACGCCCGCCGCCGAGCCCGCGTCGCGGATCGTCTGCGTGACCCGGTGCAGGTGGGGACACGCCTCCTGGTGGACGGTGAGGACGTCGGCGCCGGCGGCGGCGAAGGCGCCGACGAAGGCCTCGGGGCGCTCGATCATGAGATGGACGTCGAGGAGTGCCCCGGCGCCGTGTACGAGCGGCGCAAGCGCGCTGACGACGAGCGGCCCGATGGTGATGTTGGGCACGAAGTGGCCGTCCATGACGTCGACGTGGATCACCCGGGCGCCTGCGCCCAGCACGAGCTCGACCTCGTCGCTAAGGCGGCCGAAGTCGGCCGACAGGATCGACGGCGCGATGAGCGTCTCGTGCAGCAGGTCGGTCATGGACGTCCTCCCTCGGTCAGGTCACCGCGCGGGTCTCTCCCCGGAGCCGCCCGATTCTATCGTCATCAACGGGCGCCCGCCTGCGAGACCCGCCGGCGCAGCCGGGCGACGAAGAACCCGCTCGAGCCGTCCCCTGGCGGCAACGTGCGCAGGTACGCGCCGTTCTCGGGGTGCGCCCACCGCGAGTGGACGGCGCCGAGATCGTCGAACGACCACTCGGCGCCGTCCGCGAAGGCCTCGACCACCGCGGTCGTCTCCTGCCGGGTCAGCGTGCACACGGCGTACGTCACGGCGCCGCCGGGGCGGACGCAGGCGGCTCCGGCGGCGAGGAGCCGCCGCTGCACGGTCGCCAGGCGGGCGACGTCGGCCGGCCGCCGGCGCCAGCGGAGGTCGGGGCGCGCAGCCATGGTGCCGAGCCCGGTGCACGGCGCGTCGACGAGCACCGCGTCGAAGGCGCCGGCGTACTCCGGAGGCAGGGCGAGGGCGTCGGCGCCCACGACCGCGACCCCCGGATCCCCGGCGGCGGCGAGCGGCACCTGCAGGCGGCGCAGGTTCCTCCGCAGTGCCTCGACCCGCCCGGGGTCGACGTCGACGGCGACGATGTGCGCCTTCGGTCTGAGCGCCGCGAGGTGGGCCGTCTTGGTACCCGGGGCGGCGCAGAGGTCGAGCACCGCGCCCTCCGCCCCGGCGACCGCCACGGGCGCCACGAGCTGCGACCCGCGCGATTGTGGCGTCACGAGGCCCTCGCGGAACGGCGCACTCGACTCGAGTGAGGGTCCGTCGACGACGAGCGCATCGTCCAGGCCGTCGACCGCCGCGACGGTGTACCCGGCCGCTTCGAGCGCCGCGCGGGCGGCGACCGGCGCGATCACCGTCGTGTTGACGCGCACGCAGCGCTCGGGTGCCTGCCCGGCCGCCTCGAGCACGCCGGTCGCGGCTTCGTCGCCGAGGTCGCGGCGCAGGAGGGCGACGATCCACTCGGGCACCGAGAAGCGCACGCTCAGCGCGTGGTCGTCCTCGCCCGCGCCGAGACGCTCGAGGACGTCACGGCCCTCGGCGGCGACGCGGCGCAGCACGGCGTTGACGAAGCCGCGCCGGCGCCTCGACCTGCCCGCCATCACGACTGCGTCGTCGACCACGGCGTACGCCGGCACCCGATCGAGGAAGAGCAGCTGGTAGGCGCCGAGCCGCAGGACGTCGAGAAGGTCGGGCTCGATGCGCCGCGGCGCCGTGGCGGCGCGCTCGAGGACCGCGTCGCAGGAGCCGCGCCGGCGGAGCACGCCGGTGACGAGCTCGAAGGCCAGCGCGCGGTCGCGCGGCTCGAGCCCCTCGAGCTCCTTGAGGCCGGCCGTGGACTCGTCGAGGGCGGCGTTCTCGTGCCGCAGACGGCGAAGCGCGGCGAGCGCGGCGGCGCGCGCCGGGCTCACACTACCGTTGCGCGCACGGCTCAACGAGCCGCCAAGGCGCGGCCGGCGCCGCGCAGGAACTCGGCCGCGTTCATCCGCCGTCCGCCTGCCCGTTGCAACTCCAGCACCTCGACCGCGCCGTCGCCCGCCCCGAACAGCAGGCGTGCGCCCCCGACGACGAACGGCGCGCCGGGGATCGCCGCCGCAGGAGACGCGCCGGCGCCCTCTCCCTCGGGGGCGATGCCGGGGGGCGCCTCTGCAGGCCACGGTGCCGGCGCCGCGCGCCAGATCCGCGTGCGCTCGCCCAGCAGCTCCGTCACGGCGCCGATGTGCGGCGAAAGGGCGCGCACCCGGTCGACGATCTCCTGTGCGCCGCGCGTCCAGTCGACGATACGGTCTTCGGGCGCGATCTTGGCCGCATAGGTCGGCTCACCACTCTGCTCCTCCCAGACCACCGTACCCGCCTCCAGAGCAGCCAGTGTCGCCTGCACTGCCTCGATCGCGGCCGGCGCCAGGGCGGCGTAGGCCTCCCCCGCGTCGGCCTCGCGCGAGACGTGCACGGCGCGCGTCTCGGCCACGGCACCTTCGTCGACGCCCGCAGTCATGCGCAGCACGGTCACCCCGAGCTCGGTCTCCCCCGCGATCAGCGCCCGCTCGACGGGCGCCGCGCCGCGCCAGCGCGGCACCAGCGAGGGGTGGACGACGAGGCACGGCAGTGCCTCGAGCACGGCACGGCCGACGATCTGCCCGTACGCGCAGGCCACGAGGACGTCCGGAGCGTGGCTCAGCAGCTCGTCCAGCGCTGCCGAGTCGCCCAGTCGCTCGGGCTGCAGCACGGGAAGCCCGCGTTCAAGCGCGGTGACCTTCACGACCGGCGGCTGCGGCGAGCCCCGGCGCCCCTTCGGACGATCGGGGTTGGTCACGACGACGACCGGCTCGTACGGAGTGTCGAAGAGGCCGCGCAGCACGACGTCGGCGAACGGGGCCGTGCCGGCGAAGGCGACGCGCATACGGTCAGAGATCGGCGCCGCTGAGGCGCGCCGGCGCGGCGCCGTCGACCGGCGGCACGCCTTCCCGCAGCGCGCGCAGCGTCGCGGCGCGCGCCTCGCGAGTGGTGCGGTCGACGATGAGGATGCCCTCGAGGTGATCGTACTCGTGCTGGATCACGCGCGCCTCGAGCGCCTCGGCCTCGAACTCGACCGGCTCGCCGTACACGTCGCGCGCCCGCACCGTGATGCGAACGGCGCGCTCGACCGGCACGCGGCCGTCTGGCACGCTCAGGCAGCCCTCCTCGCCGACCTCGGTCTCGGCAGAGGCGACGACGATCTCGGGGTTCACGAGTGCCTGCGGCTCACCCTCGTCGATCTCGTACACGAGCAGTCTCTGCAGCACGCCGACCTGCGGGGCCGCGAGGCCGATGCCGGGGGCGTCGCGCATGACGCGCACCATGTGCTTGGCGAGTTTGCGCAGGGCGCGGTCGAAGCTCGTGACCTCCCGCGCCCGCTCACGCAGGACGGGGTCGCCGATCACGCGAATCTCCTGCCGCGCGGCGCGTTGCCGCCGGGTGAGTTCGTCATCGCGCTCCGTCGTCTGATGTGGTGTCGCCATGCCCTTATGGTACCTCCGCGCCCCGCCTCACAACCACTCGGGGTCGACGTCGGCGACCAGGCGCGCGCCGCGGGCAGAGAAGCGCGTCGCGTAGCGGGCGACCCAGGGCCGGAGGAGCTCCAGCGTCGAGGGCAACGCGACGGTCTTCACGAGGGTGCGGCAGACCGAGCGATCGCGCTCGCGCCACAGCGGACCGGGCCCGAGGACCTGGGCGCCGTCGCCGAGGACCTCGGCGACCTTGCGGGCGACGTACGAGCCGCCCTTCTCGGCCTTGTCGGCTGAAGCCGACGAGACCTCGAGACCGACAAGGTGGGTCGCCGGCGGGTAGCCGAGCGCCCGCCGGCGCTCGAGCTCCTCGGCATAGAAGCGCTCCCACTTCCCGGAGGCCGCGAGGGCGATCGGCCGCGCCTCCGGGTCGAGCGTCTGCACGATCACGCGCCCTCCTCCCGGCCCCCGCCCGCTGCGCCCGCCGACCTGTACCAGCATGGCGAAGGTGCGCTCCTCCGCCCTGAAGTCGGGGAAGTGCAGCGTCAGGTCGGCACTGACGACGCCGACCAGCGTCACGTCCGGGAAGTGGTGGCCCTTGGCGATCATCTGCGTGCCGACGAGCACGGCAGGACCGGGCCGGCCGAAGCCGTCGAGCACGGCCCGCAGGCGCGCGTGCGAGGCGGCGACGTCGGAGTCGAGGCGCAGGAGTGGCACGCCGGGCGCCAACGCCTTGACCTCGCGCTCGACGCGCTCGGTCCCGAACCCGTAACGCACGATGTCGGCGCTGCCGCACGACGGGCACACCGCCGGCGCGGGCTCGCTGTGCCCGCAGGTCCGGCAGCGAAGCCCCTTGCCGCCCGCGAAGAGCGTCAGGGACACGTCGCAGCGCGGGCACTCCCAGACGAAGCCGCAGTGGTCGCACGCGAGCGACGAGGCGTAGCCGCGGCGGTTCTGGAAGAGGATGGCCTTCTCCCCCGCCTCGAGCGTCGTCGTCAGCGCCGCGGCGAGCTCGGGTGAGAACACGTCGTGGCGGTCGCGCATGTCGACCACCTCGAGCGGGGGCGGTGACGACCCGTCCACGCGCCGCGGCAGGTCGACGTGCAGGGCGACCCGCGCATACGCCTCGAGGCTCGGGGTCGCCGAGGCGAGGAGCACGACGGCGCCCGCCGCCTCGGCGCGCCAGCGCGCCGCCCGGCGGGCGTCGTAGGCGGGCACGTTCTCCTGCTTGTAGGACGTGTCGTGCTCCTCGTCGACGACGATGAGCCCGAGGCCGGGAAGCGGAGCGAACACGGCCGAGCGGGCCCCGACGACGATGCGACGCTCCCCGCGGGCGATGGCCACGTAGGTGGCGAGGCGCTCCCCGGCGGCGAGCCCGGAGTGCATCACCGCGACGCCCTCGGCGCCGAAGCGCTCGCGCACGCGGTCGACGGTCTGCCCCGTCAGGCCGATCTCGGGCACCAGGATGAGGACCGTGCGCCCCGCGTCGAGCATCGCCGCCGCGGCCTGGAGGTAGACCTCGGTCTTGCCGCTGCCGGTCACGCCGTGGAGGAGCACCTCGTCGCCGGCGCGCGCCTCGCAGAGCACCGCGTCGAGCGCCCGGCGCTGCTCGGGCAGCAGGTCGGCGAGCTGGCGCCCCGCCGCGCAGGCGAGGCGGCGCGCGGCCACCGTGGCCGCCGCCTCGGGGATGGCCGGACCGTCGGCCCCAGGCGCGGGCGGTCCGGCGTCCGCGCCCCCGGGCGCCGCGTCGACCGGCGCAGCGACGGGCCGCGAGGCCCCAGCCGGCACACCCGCCCCGACCGTCGAGCAGGGCGGCGCCGGCAGCTCTATCACCGCACCGGCCTCGACGAGGCGCCGCAGGCCGGCCGCGGCGATCCCGGTCGACGCCCGCAGCTCACGCCGGCTCGTCGGCCCCGCGCGCTCCAGAGCCTCGAGCGCGGCCCGCTGACGCGGGCCGCTGCGCGGCGGCGGCGGCGCCTCACCCCGGGCCAGGCACGGCCCCTGGTCGACGAGGCCCACGACGTGCACTTCGTACGACGTCCGCAGCCAGCCGCGGCGGCGGAAGCGCTGCGCCGCCCGGGTCACGGCGCGGCCGCGGGCGGCCGCGCCGTCGAACGCGAGCAGCGCCTCCTCCCCGGCTTCCGCGGCGGCGCGCCCCGCGTCGGTCAGCGCGTAGCGGCGCTCGATACGGAGCGCCGCCGTGGGCGGCGCCACGAGCGCGAGCGCCGCCGGCAGCGGCGCCAGGTAGTAGTCGGCGATGTGCCCGGCGAGGGCGAGGAGGTCGGCGGGGACCGGGGGCAGGTCGAGCACGTCGTGGAGCGGGATCAGCGCGCCCGCGTGTCGCGGCGTCGAGCGGCGCTCGAGGACCAGGCCGAGGACGGTCTGGGGCCCGAGTGGGGCGACGACGAGCGAGCCCTCGCCGACGAGCCCCTCGAGCTCAGCCGGCAGCGCGTACTCGAAGGGCTCGTCGAAGGCCCTCGTGCGCACCAGGGGCATGACGGCGACGCAGGTCACGCCGCACCACCGGCGGCGAGGCTCACGAGGGGTTCCCCCTCACGCCGGTCTTGCCGGCCCGCGGGGGCTCCGGCAGCGCCGGTCGCCAGGGACGCCGCGCTGCGGGCGTGCCAGGTCGCACGACGCCCAGGCGAGACCCGGCGGCGTCTACTTGAGACCCGCGGCGGCGCGCAGCGCCTCGGCCTTGTCGGTGCGCTCCCACGTGAAGTCGTGGTCGTGGCGGCCGAAGTGCCCGTAGGCGGCCGTCTTGCGGAAGATCGGGCGGCGCAGGTCGAGGTCGCGCAGGATCGCCGCCGGGCGCAGGTCGAAGTGCTCGCGGATCAGGGCCTCGATGGTCGCGAGCCCGACCTTCTCGGTGCCCTGGCAGTCGACCATGAGGGACACCGGGTGGGCGATGCCGATCGCGTACGCGACCTGCAGCTCGCAGCGCGTGGCGAGACCGGCAGCGACCACGTTCTTGGCGACGTAGCGCGCCGCGTAAGCACCCGAGCGGTCGACCTTGCTCGGGTCCTTGCCCGAGAAGGCGCCGCCCCCGTGGCGGGCGGCGCCGCCGTAGGTGTCGACGATGATCTTGCGCCCGGTGAGCCCCGCGTCGCCCATCGGCCCGCCGATCACGAACTTGCCGGTGGCGTTGATGACCACGAGGTCCTCGAGCTTGCCCGAGTACAGCTCCTTGGGCAGGATCGGCTCGACCACCTGCTCGATGATGTCGGGGTAGATGATGCTCTGCAGGTCGGCGCTCTCGGCGTGCTGCGCGGCGAGGACGACCTTGGTCACCTCGAGCGGGCGGCCGTCCTCGTACCGTACCGTGACCTGCGTCTTGCCGTCTGGCCGCAGGTACGGGAGGATCTCGGCCTTGCGCACGTCGGCGAGGCGCCGCGACAGCTTGTGGGCGAGCGCGATCGGCAGCGGCATGAGCTCGGGAGTCTCGTCGCAGGCGAAGCCGTACATCATGCCCTGGTCGCCGGCGCCCTGCAGGTCGAGGGCGTCGTCGTCGTTGACGTCGGTGCGCACCTCGAGCGACTGCGAGACGCCCTGGCTGATGTCGGGCGACTGCTCGTCGATCGCGACCATGACGCCGCAGGTCTCATAGTCGTAGCCGTAGAGCGCGTTGGTGTAGCCCACGTCGCGGACCGTGTCGCGCACGATACTGGGGATGTCGACGTAGGTCTCGGTCGAGATCTCGCCGGCGACGAAGGCGAGGCCGGTGGTGACGAGCGTCTCGCAGGCGACGCGGCCGTAGGGGTCCTCCGTCAAGATCGCGTCGAGTATGGCGTCGGAGATCTGGTCGGCGAGCTTGTCGGGGTGACCCTCGGTGACCGACTCGGACGTGAACAGGTAGTTGCGCTTCTCCACCGTACCTCCTGACGACCGACGCGCCGTCGGGACGACGGCGCGCGAGACGATCCGGGTGCTGTCTGGGCGCCGCGCGGCACGGAGACCTGCCGGCCCCGCGGCCCTGCGGAGTCTACCAGAGGCCCCGGGGGGCCTCAACGCCGGGACGGCCCCGGCGAGGCCGGCTCACTGGTGCTCGCGCTTGGCCTCGCGGCCCATCAGCCGCTGCACGGTCTCGGCCGCCGTGCTGTGGCCCTCGAGGACCGCGTACACCTGCTCGGTCACCGGCAGCTCGAGCCCGAGGCGGGCGGCCAGGTCGTGCAGGGCGCGGGCCGTCGGGACGCCCTCCACGACCTGGCCCACCGTCGCCTCGAGATCCGCCGGCGACACCCCCTGGGCGAGCAGTTCGCCAGCGCGCCGGTTACGGCTGTGTCGCGAGGTGCAGGTGGCGATGAGGTCGCCGATACCGGCGAGCCCGGCGAAGGTCTCGAAGCGCCCGCCCATGGCGAGCCCGAGGCGAGTCACCTCGGCCAGGCTGCGCGTGATGAGGGCGGCGCGGGAGTTGTCGCCGAAGCCGAGGCCGTCGGACATGCCGACGGCGACCGCGATCGGGTTCTTGGCCGCGCCGCAGAACTCGACCCCGAGCACGTCGGAGTTGGTGTACACCCTGAAGGTCTCGCACATGATCGCCGCCTGCAGGCGGGCGGCGACCTCGTCGTCGGCGCTGGCAACGACGGTGGCCGACGGCATGTCGCGCGCCACCTCCTCGGCGTGGTTCGGGCCGGAGAGCACGGCCGCAGAGTCGCCGGTCTCCTCGCGGATCGCCTGCGACGGGCGCTCCAGCGTGCCGAGCTCGACACCTTTGGCCAGAGACAACTGCAGCGAGCCCGGGGCGCGGCGCGGCCCCACCCAGCGCGCGACCGCGCGGACCGCCTGGGTCGGCACCGCGTACACGACGAGCTCGCTCGCCCCGAGCTCGGCCTCGTCCATGGCGACGAAGCGCACCTCGGGCGGCAGGGCCACACCGGGCAGGAAGTGCGGGTTCTCGTGCCGGCGGTTCAGCTCGTCGGCCTCGGCCGTGGTCATGGTCAGCACCTGGACCCTGTGCCCGCGACGCTGCAGGAGGCGCGAGAAGGCGCTGCCCCAACTGCCCGAGCCGACGACGGTGACGTCCATCACGGGACCTGACCGGCGCCATGGCCGGTGCTGTGGCCGCCGCTCGGACGCGAGCGCCAGGGCGGCGCGAAGCGGTGCTCCTCGCCGTGCAGGAGCCGCTTGATGTTGCCGCGGTGGGCGTAGACGACGAGTGTCGCCGCCAGCACGGCGGCGATCTCGTAGGGGCGCGGGTTGTCGCGCACGATCACAAGGACCGGCAGCGACACGGTCACGACGAGCGAGGCCAGGCTCACGATGCGCACCGTGAAGACGAGCACAAGCCATGTGACGAAGAGGATGAGGAAGACCGTGGGCTCGAGGGCGAGGGCCACGCCGGCGCCCGTCGCGACACCCTTGCCGCCGCGGCCGCGAAGGAAGATCGAGTACATGTGCCCGGCGACCGGCGCCGCGGCGATGAAGGTCGCCGGCCAGGGGCCGAAGACGAGCGTCGCGACGAGGGCGGGCAGGAAGCCCTTGAGCACGTCGAGGACGAAGACCGCGATGCCCGCCTTCTTGCCGAGCACGCGGAAGACGTTGGTGGTACCCACGTTGCCCGACCCGTGGTCGCGTACGTCGACCGCGTAGAAGACCCGACCGACGATGAGGCCGAAGGGGACCGCCCCGACGAGGTAGGCGAGGACGAGCAGCAAGACGAACAGCGCGACCGTCACCTCCCGTGCCTGCCCTTGAAGTCGATGATCAGCGGGACCCCCTCGAGCGAGAAGCGCCGCCGCAGCCTGTTCTCCACGAAGTAGCCGAAATCACGGGTGACCAGCGTGCGGTCGTTGACGTCGATCGCGAACCGCGGCGGCGCGGTCTGATACTGCGCGATGTAGTACATCTTCAGCCGTCGCGAGCCGCGGGCCGGGAGCGGCCGGTCGGCCGCCAGCACCGCCAGCGCCCGGTTAAGCTCCCCGGTCGCGATGTGGGCAGTATAGCGGGCGTCCAGGGAGGCGACCACGGCGAGCAGATGCTCGACCCCGCGCCCGGTCCGCGCCGAGACCGCCAGCACGAGCGGCTTCTGGCGCAGCTTGCGCGCCGCGATGCCGCCCAGCTCGTCGAGGTCGGGCTCGACGAGGTCGCTCTTGTTGACGGCAAGCACGGTGGCGCAGCCCCGCCGCATCGCCTCGCTCGCCACGCTCAGGTCGATCTCGGTGAGACCGAGCGTCGCGTCGAGCACGACGACGGCGACGTGGGCACGCTCGAGCCCCTGCAGGCTGCGCAGGTAGGCGTAGTACTCGACACCCTGCACCTTGGAGCTCTTGCGCATGCCGGCGGTGTCGATGAAACGGAAGCCGCCGTGAGCGGTCTCCACCACGGTGTCGATCGCGTCGCGCGTCGTGCCCGCGAGCTCGCTCACGATGGCCCGCGGCTGACCCGCGATGGCGTTGAAGAGCGAAGACTTGCCGGCGTTGGGCCGGCCGACGATGGCGACCGGCACCGTGTCGTCGGTCGCCTCCCCCCCGCCGGCCTCTTCGAGGACACCCCGCTCCTCCAGCTCGTCGAGGACCCTGTCGAGCAGGTCGCCGGTCCCCAGCCCGTGCGCCGCCGAGACGACGGAAGGCTCGCCGAAGCCGAGCCCGTAGAGCTCGCCCGGCAGCGCTTCGCGCGCCGGGTCGTCGACCTTGTTCGCCACCAGCACGACGGGAGCGTCGCAGCGGCGGAGCAGGTTCGCGATCTCGTGGTCGTCGGCGAGCAGCCCGGCCCGGCCGTCGACCACGAAGAGCACCAGGTCGGCGTCGTCGATCGCGGCCCGGACCTGCTCGCGTACCTCGCCGGCGAAGGGGCGGTCCGGCTCGGTGTCGTACCCGCCGGTGTCGACCAGGACGAGCCGCCGGCCGCGCCACTCGAGGTCGATCTCCTTGCGGTCTCGCGTCACGCCCGGCTCCTCGTGCACGACGGCCGTACGCGTACCGCTGAGACGGTTGATGAGCGTGGATTTGCCGGCGTTGGGCGAGCCGACGACGACGACGGAGGGCGTGCGCATCATCGCGCCAGTGTAGCAAAGGCGGCGCGCAGGCCGTCGGCGAGCACGAGGCGGCCGCCGCAGGCGGCCGCCAGTTCCTGCTCGCCGACGTCGTCCAGCGTCGCCCCCAGGGCCTCGGGCAGCCAATCGCGCGGGGCGACCAGCCACTCCGCGGCCGCGAGCGGCTCGCGCGCCAGAGCGCGCGCGACCTCGCGGCCACCGAGCAGCCCGGTCACGGTGACGTGCGGCCCGAAGAGCTCGTTGTGGACGACGAAGGGCCGGGCCCTCACGCCGTGCGCTGCCAGGCGCCGGCAGGCGAGCTCGACGACCGGCGCGGCCAGGGCGCCGCAGAGCACCCGCAGGCGCGGCAGGCGGCGCCCACGAGCGGCGCGACCTTCGTGCGCGAACGGCCAGCGCGCCTCACGCAGGAAGACGGCCGCCACGCCGATGCCGTTCTCGTACTGCAGCGGGGCGTCACCGGCCGGCGGGGTGCGGCCGGCGAGCAGGTGCAGCTCGTCGGCGGCGTTCACGAAACCGTGCCCGAGACGCCGGCGGGCTTCGCGCCGCCAGCCCTCCACCCGGCGCAGCAGCGCCGCCGCGTCCGCGCGCGTGACGCGGCGCAGGTCGCCCTCGGCGGCGAGCGCCACCGGGACGATGCCGAGATCGGCCACCGCCTCGAGACGCGAGCTCTCCCGCACCGTCTCTTCGAGCACGGCGCCGTCGTTCCAGCCCGGGCAGAGAACGACCTGCAGGTGCAACTCCACCCCCGCGGCGGCCAGACGGAGAAGCGTCGCCCGCGCGCCGCGCGCCGCGCGCCCCATCAGTGCCACGCGGGCGTCGTCGTCCCAGGCGTGCAGCGAGACGTACAGCGGCGAGAGGCGCAGGGCGAGGATCCGGGCCACATCGTCCTCATCCAGATTGGACAGGGTCGTGAAGTTGCCGTGCAGGAACGAGAGCCGGTAATCGTCGTCCTTCACCGACAGGCTCGGCCGCAACCCCGGCGGGAGCTGGTCGACGAAGCAGAAGCGGCAGCGGTTACGGCAGGTCCGGGGAGGGACGCCGAGCTCGTGGGCGAGGGAGATGCCGTGCCAGCCGTCGGCTCGCGGCCGCACAACGAGCTCGAGGACGCGACCCTGGCGCACGACCTCGAGCCAGAGCGGCCCGTCGGCGGCCGCGAGCTCGAGATCGAGCACGTCGAGGGGCGCGACGCCGTTGACGGCACGGATGCAGTCCCCCGCGCGCAGGCCGCCGCGAGAGGCGGGCCCGTCGGCGGCGGCCACGGTCAAAGGCACCCGCGTCACGCTCACCGGGGGCTCCGGCCCGGGCGTCGAAGCCCGGAATCGGCACCGCCACCGGCTGCCGCCGCGACTCGGGGCACACGGCACGACCCCACGGCTCGAGGCAAGCGTGCCGGCCGCGGCCCGCAGCCCGCGAGGACGGCCGGCCACGGCCGCCGCCTACTCACCGGCCGCCGGCTCACACAGCCGCTCGAGGGCGCGGATCGTGGCCTCGATCTCGTCCTCTGGCGTCGAGGCCCCCGCGGTCACGCCGATCCGCCGGCAGCCGCGCACCCACTCGGGCCGCAGCTCCGCGGCCGTCTCGATGTGGAAGGTGCGCGGCTCGATCTCGCGGCAGAGCTTGGCCAGCCGCGCCGTGTTGGCGCTGTTCCGGCCGCCGACGACGACGACCGCGTCGACCTGCCCGGCGAGCTCGCAGGCGGCCGTCTGCCGTTTCTCGGTCGCGTCGCAGATGGTGTTGAAGACCAGGGTCTCGCGGGCGAGCGGCGCCAGCGCCGCGACGACGTCGGCGAGATGCTCGCGCGACTGCGTGGTCTGGACGACGACACCCACCCTGCGGCCGCACACGAGGGACGGCCGCAAGCCGTCGGCGTCCTCGACGACGACGGCCTCCGGCCCGGCGAACCCCTGCAGGCCGACGACCTCGGGATGGTCGCGCTCCCCGAGGATGACGACGAGGTAGCCGGCCTCGCGGAGCTCCGCCGCCTTGCGCTGGGCGACGGCGACGAAGGGGCAGGTGGCGTCGACCACGTGCAGGCCGCGGCGGCGCGCCTCGCCGACGGCCTCGGGAGGCACCCCGTGCGTCCTCACGACGAGAGTCCCCTCGCTGGCGTGGGCGACGTCCTCGACCATCCGTGCCCCGCGCTCCTCGAGGCGCCGGACGACGGTCGGGTTGTGGATGATGGGGCCCAGTGTCGCCACCGGTCCCTCTGCCGTGCGCACCGCCTCCTCGGTCAGGCGCAGGGCGCGCTCGACTCCGTAGCAGTAGCCGGCGTGGCGCGCCACGACGATCTGCGGGCAGCCGCCGCCGCGAGCGCGTGACCTCAGTGTGTCGTCCTGGTCATCCACGGCGCTCCGGGCGCAGCGCGTCGTAGAGGAGCGTCACATCGGCACGCATCCGGCGCGCGGCCTCGTGGTACGCAGCACTGCCCCGCCCTTCGATGCCGGAGAGGTCGACCGGCGGCCCCACCTTCACGCGCAGCGCCGGCCAGCCGGGCCGGCGGCCGCGCAGCATGCGGTTCGTGCCGTACACGGCGACCGGCACGACGGGGGCGCCGCTGCGCAGCGCGAGCAGCGCGACTCCCGGGAGGAACTCGTGGATCTCGTCGTCCGGCTGCCGCGTCCCTTCGGGGAACATCAGCAGCACGTGCCCGTGAGCCAGCAGGTCGAGCGCTGTCTGGAGCGCCGCGCGGTCGCCGGCGCCGCGATCGATGGGGAAGGCGCCGAGGGTGCCGATAAGACGGCCGAGCAGGGGGACCTTGAAGAGTTCGCGCTTGGCCATGAAGGCGAGCGGGCGGTCGAAGACCATGCCGACGACCACCGGGTCGAAGTCTGCCTTGTGGTTGACGGCGATGAGCGCCGGCCCCATCGCCGGCAGGTGCTCCGTGCCTTCGGCCCGACAGCGGTAGAGGCCGCCGAAGATCGCCACGACGATCCAGCGGCAGAACGTGTAGAGCGCGCTGTCGCCGCGGCCGCGGAGCGGGAGACCGGCGACCCTCACCGCGCGAGCCTCTCACGCGCCAAGCGCTCGACCGCGGCAACGACCTCGTCCAGGGTGAGCTCCGAGGTGTCGATCTCGACGGCGTCGTCGGCCTTGCGCAACGGGTTCACGGCCCGCGTCGTGTCGCGACGGTCGCGCTCCTCGACGGCGCGCGAGACCTCGTCGTGGGCGACCTCGTGGCCCGATGCCGTCAGCTCGTCGTAGCGCCGGCGGGAGCGCACGTTCGCGCTCGCCGTGAGGTAGACCTTGAGCTCGGCCCGGGGGCAGACGTTGGTGCCGATGTCGCGTCCCTCGATGACGACGTCGCCGCCCGCCGCCAGGGCACGCTGCCGCTCGACGAGCAGGCGGCGCACGGCCGGCAGGGCCGAGACGCGCGAAGCCGCCTCGCCGGCGGCGAGCGTGCGGATCGCCGCGCTCAGGTCGCGCTCGCCGGCGAAGAGCCGGCCCTCGTCGTCGAAGCGCAGGGCAGCCGTCGCCGCCACTGCGGCGACGGCTGCCTCGTCGCTGAGATCGAGGCCCGCCTCGTGCGCCAGCACGCCGACGGCGCGGTACATCGCCCCCGTGTCCAGGTAGACGAAGCCCAGAGACGCGGCGACGCGCCGCGCCACCGTGCTCTTGCCCGAGCCCCCGGGGCCGTCGATGGCGACGACCGTCACTCGACGGCCCTCGCGGTGGCGACGTCGTAGCCGAGCCCGCCGAGCACGTGGGCGGCGCGGCGGCAGACCTCCTCCCCCTGCACGTAGACGGTCAGGCTGCCGCCCAGCTCGGCGCTCATGTGGTGCAGGGCGAGGTCCTCCACGTTGATGCCGGCGTCGCCGAGGGCGACCATGATCTCCTTGAGCACCCCCGGGCGGTCGGCGATCGGGACCACGATCCGGTAGAGGTCGCCGGCCGCGAGGTCGCCGACGGCGAGCATGCGCTCGCGGTGCTCGGCGGCGCGCGCGATCGACTCGCCGAGACGCGCGCCGTCGTTGGCGGCCAGCGCCTCGAGCACCTGCTGCAGACCGTCCTGGAAGGCGGCCAGCGCGGCGAGGAGCGCGGCGCGATTGTCGAGGAAGATGTCGGTCCAGACCCGGCGGTTGCTGCCGGCGATGCGTGTCAGGTCGCGGAAGCTCGGGCCGGCCGAGAGCAGCGCGTCCCGCGAGCCCGCGTGCTGCCCCGCCTGCGCCATGAGCACGTTGGCGAGTACGTGCGGCAGGTGGCTCATGAGGGCCATGAGGCGGTCGTGCTCCTCGGGGTCGACGGCCGCCGGCCGGGCGCCGAGGTCGGCGACGAACCCGTAGAGGCGACGGTACGCCTCGGCGTCGACGTGAGCTCCCGGGGTCAGGAAGTAGGTGGCGCCGTCGTAGAGCGAGGCGCGCGCGTTGGCCACCCCGGCCGTCTCCGAGCCGCAGAGAGGGTGCCCGCCGATGCAGCGCGCCTGCTCCTGCGGCGAGAGGGCGCGCATGAGCGGCGCCTTGGTGCTGCCCACGTCGGTGACGACCGCCTCGGGAGCCGCGCGCAGCGCGGCCTTGACCGTGTCGGCGACGAGGCGCACCGGCGTGGCCACGACGACGAGATCGGCGCCCTCGACCGCCTCCTCGAGCGAGGCGCAGGCGTGGGTGATCGCCCCCCGCTCCAGGGCGAGCTCGAGCGTCTCCCGCGTGCGGCTCCAGCCGCGCACCGCACCCACCCCGGCGCGCTCGCGCGCGGCGAGCCCGAGGGAGCCGCCCATGAGGCCCACGCCAACGACGGAGAGCGTGGCGCCGGCGAGAGTGGGCGGGCTCACGGTCAGCCGAGCGTCTTGCCGCACCAGGCGGCGAGCTCGCGGGTGCGCGCCGCGTACTCGGCGAGGGCGCTCGTCGGCAGGGACTGGGGCCCGTCGCAGAGCGCCTGTTCGGGGTTGGGGTGAGTCTCGACCATCACCCCGTCGGCGCCCGCCGCCACGGCGGCGAGCGAGAGCGGCAGGACGAGCTCGGGGCGCCCCGTGGCGTGGCTGGGGTCGACCACGACCGGCAGGTGGCTGGCGAGCTTCACCACCGCCACCGCACCGATGTCGAGCGTGTTGCGGGTCGCGGTCTCGAAGGTGCGGATGCCGCGCTCGCAGAGGATCACGTCGCGGTTGCCCTCCTTGACCACGTACTCGGCCGCCATCAGCCACTCCTCGATGGTCGCCGAGAGGCCCCGCTTGATGAGCACCGGCTTGTCGCGGCGGCCGACCTCGGCGAGAAGCTGGAAGTTCTGCATGTTGCGGGCGCCGATCTGGATGATGTCGGCGTACTCGTAGACATCGTCGAGGTCGCGCGGGTCCATGAGCTCGGTGACGATCGGCAGACCGGTCTCCTCGCGTGCCGCCGCCAGCATACGCAGGCCTTCGACGCCGAGCCCCTGGAACGCGTAGGGCGAGGTGCGTGGCTTGTAGGCGCCGCCGCGCAGCACGTGGCCGCCGGCCGCCTTCACGGCGCGTCCCGCGGCCAGCACCTGCTCGGAGGTCTCGACCGAGCACGGGCCGGCGATCAGGCAGAAGTGGCCGCCGCCGATGCGTACGCCGCCGACCTCGACCACGGTATCGGCTGGGTGGAACTCGCGGCTCACCAGCTTGTAGGGCTTGAGGATCGCGACCACGCGCTCGACGCCCGGCATGGCCTCGAGCGGCAGGGCGGTGAGCTCCTCGCGGTCGCCGAGGACGCCGATGACCGTGACCCGCTCACCGACCGAGACGTGGGCACTGGCCCCGACCGCCTCGACGCGCGACACGACGCCGGCGACCTGCTCCGTCGTCGCCGACTCGTGCATGATGACCATCATGCTCAGCTCGACCCCCCCTCGTCAGGCGCCGCGAGGGAGGCGAGCTTCTCGAGGAAGAAGTCGACCTCCTCGCGCGTGCCCACGCTGACGCGCGCCCACCCGGGGCAGCCCAGCGCATTGCCGTCGCGGACGATCGCGCCCAGCGCGAGCAGCGCCCCGCAGACCTCGTCCTGGGGGCGGCACAGGTCGCGCGTGTCCACGAGCATGAAGTTGGCCTCGCTGGGCACCGTAGCCCGGCCCGCAGCGGCGAGCCGCTCGACGAGGTAAGCACGCAGCTCGGCGTTGAAGCGCCGCCGCTCGGCGACCTGGTCGCCATGCTTGAGCGCCTCGAGCGCGGCCGTCTGCGCGAGCCGGTTCACGTTGAACGGCTGGCGCACCTTGTCGAGCGCCCCGCGGAGCTCGGGCGAGCAGAGGCCGTACCCGACGCGTAGTCCGCAGAGCCCGTAGATCTTCGAGAACGTGCGCAGCACGATCACGTTGTCGTGAGCGGCCTGGAGCGCAAGCGCGCCCTGGCTGTCGGCCGCGGTCACGAACTCGTTGTAGGCCTCGTCGATCACGACCAGCACGTCGCCGGGCACGCTCTCGACGAGGCGCGCGACATCGGCCACCGGCACGTAGGTACCCGTCGGGTTGTTGGGGTTGCAGACGATGACCATCCTGGTGCGCGGCGTGACCGCGGCCGTCATCGCCTCGAGGTCGTGGGTGTGGTCGACGAGCGGCACGGTGACGGCCTTGGCCTCGTGCCGCAGGCAGATGTCGCTGTAGACGACGAAGGACGGGTCGGCGAAGACGACCTCGTCGCCCTTCTCGAGCAGCACGTCGCCGAGCAGCATGAGGAGCTCACAGGAGCCGCTGCCGACGGCGACCTGCTCGGGTGTGCGCCCGAACTGCGCGGCCAGGGCGGCGCGCAGGTCGGTCGAGTGCCCGTCGGGGTAGCGGTTGAGGTCGTCGAGCGCCTCGACGATGGCCTGCTTGACCTCGTCGAAGGGCGGCAGGGGGAACTCGTTGGAGGCGAGCTTGACGACGTGCTCGAGACCGAACTCGCGCATGACGAGCTCGAGCGGCCGCCCGGGCTCGTACGGCACCATGTTCGACAGGGCTGGGATGAACTTCATCGGGTCACTCCGGGAGGTCGAGGCGCAGCTGGCGCGCCTCGCGCAGATAGACATGGCGGGTGGCGCGCGCGGCCGGCATGGAGCAGTGGACGAGGACCCGGATGCAGCGCGGCATGGATCCCTCGACGGCGAGCTCCTGGGCGCACAGCATCGGTGTCGCCGAGAGCCCGAGACGGCGCGCGGCCGCGGCCGGGAACTCGGCGGTCAGGTCGGGAGTCGCTGTGAACACCACGCTGACGATGTCGTCGACGGCCAGCCCGTTGCGCTCGAGCACGGCGGCGAGGAGCTCGCCCGTGGCCTCGGCGATCTCGTGACCGCTGTCGCCGGGCACGGTGATGGCGCCGCGGATCGCGCGCAGGCGGAGGTCGGTCGTCACAGGGTCGGGCACCGGTCGTACGTCCTCTCGGGTCTGAGGCTGCGTCGAGCCTGAGAGTATACACCGCCCGGGCCGGCGCCGGCGTAGCGTGTCGCCGACCCGCGAGCGTCAGGCGCCGGGCGCCGGTGCGCTCGCCGCGCCTGCCTCGTCGGTGGGCAGGTCCGCCGGCTCCGACCCGTCGGCGTCGCCCCTCTCGTTAGCCCGCGACTCAGCTGGGCCAGGCTCGTCGGACGGCGGGACACCGGGGTCGGGCACCGGCTCGACACCGTCGGGCGGTTGTCCGGGCTCGGGCTCGACCGCCGGACGCGGAGCCGCGACGGGCTCGGCGGCGAGCGGGACGGGGTCGCCGATGGATTCCTCCGCGATCGCCCCTTGAATCTGCTCGCTCGCCCGGCGCAGGGCGTCGACCTCGTCGCCGTTGAGCTCACGGAAGGCGCCCTTGTCGAGGCCCTTGTCGGTCAGGGGGCCGAGACGGCGGCGGTGGAGCTCCTCGACCGGCAGGCCGACGGTGCTCAGCATGCGCCGCACCTGCCGCTTGCGGCCCTCGTGGATCGTGATCTCGACGAGGGCCGTCTTCTGGCTCTGCTTCTTCAGGTCGACCTCGGCGGGGCTTGTGAGGCCGTCTTCGAGCTCGATGCCGGCGCGCAGCGCGGCGAGGGCGCGCCGCGTGACCTTGCCGCGTACGCGGGCGACGTAGGTGCGGGGGACGCCGTAGCGCGGGTGCAGCAGGCGGTTCGCGAGCGCGCCGTCGTTGGTCAGGATCAGCAGGCCCGTGGTGTCGAGGTCGAGGCGCCCGACCGGGAAGAGGACGCGGCCGTTGGGCACGAGATCGACGACGACGCGCTCGGCGTGCGGGTCGCTGCGCGTGCTGGCCACGCCGCGCGGTTTGTTGAGCAGCACGTAGCGCAGGTCGCGGGGCTCGACGACCGCCCCGTCGACGGCGACCACGTCGCTCTCACCGACCTTGTGACGCGGAAAGGTCACGGGCTCGCCGTTCACGGTGACGGCGCCGGACTTGATGAGGTCGTCGCACGAGCGCCGCGAGCCAAGCCCGGCGCGGGCGAGGTAGACGACGAGGTTCATGGGGTTCACCGGCGCCGCTCCGCGTTGCTCACGAGGCGCCGGCGCAGCGCCTCGACGTCGTCCGGCCCCAGGGCGAAGCCCTCGAGGTCGGGCAGGGCTTCGCGGCCTTCGAGACCGAAGAGCTTGAGGAAGCGGCCGGTGGTGCCGTAGAGGATCGGCGAGCCCGGGGCCTCGGAGCGGCCGCACTGCTCGACGAGCCCGCGCTCCTCGAGCGCCGACAGGGCCCACTCCGAGGACACGCCGCGTACCTCGGCGACGTCGGCGCGCGTCGCGGGCTGCAGGTAGGCCACCACGGCAAGCGTCTCCAGCAACGCCGGCGTGAGGTCCTCGGGGCGCTGCGCGCCGGTGAGCTCGCGCACGGCCTCGGCGCAGTCGTCGGCGACGGCGAAGGTGTGGCCGCCGCCCACGGCGACGAGCTCGAGGCCGTGACGGCCGCCGGAGAACTCCGCGCGCAGCGCGTCGAGGGCGGCCGTCACGTCGGCCTCGCTCGCGGCGCAGGCGGCGGCCAGCTCCGTCGTGGCGACGGGCTGGGGCGAGATGAACAGGAGCGCCTCGAGGCGCCGGGCGAGATCGTCCATGGCAATCACAGCGTCAATCACGCGATGCTACCCCAGGGGCGCCGCTGCCGTCACCCCGTGGCCCCGGCGCGCGGCGAGGGGTCGCCCGAACCGGCGTCACGCCGGGGCCGGCGCGAC
>JAFGAW010000171.1 GCA_016933475.1 Thermoleophilia bacterium | reverse complement strand
GCGGCGCAGCCCGCTCACCCGGCGTGATGTGACCGCGAAGTACACGATCAGCACGACGAGGATCACGGCGTAGGCCGCGGCCACGTACTGCGCGGCCTCCTCGATAGTCATCGCCCGACCTCCCCGAGACGGTCCTTCAGATCGGCGATCTCGTCCCGAAGCCGCTCGGCGGCGTACTCGAGGCGGATCAGCCCGGCCAATAGCAGGGTCATGCCGAGCACGCTGACGAGAAGACTCAGCAGCATGCTCCCCTCCATGCCCGCGTCGCCGGCCCTGAGGACCACCGGGTGCAGGCCTTCGGGCAGGAAGCGCGTGGCGAAGAACGTTATCGGCACGTCGACGAACGCGATGATGGCGAACACGGCGGCGTAGGTCGCTCGCCGCGCCTCTTCGTCGACCATCGAACGGAGCACGAAGTAGCCGGCGTAGAGGAGGCAGGCGATGAGGAACGTGGTGAGCCTGGGCTCCCACGCCCACCAGGCGCCCCAGGCGGCCTTGCCCCAGATCATCCCCGTACCCATGACCAAGAGGCTGAAGAGCAGGCCGAGGCGGACGCCGACGAGCCCGAGGCGGTCGTAGCGCAGGTCCGAGGAGCGCAGGTAGAGGATGCCGGCCACGAACGCGACGCTGAAGGCGACGAGCGCCGCCCAGGCGATCGGCACGTGGTAGAAGAAGATCTTCTGGCTGAAGCCCATGCTCGAGGCGTCGATCGGGGCGTACCAGAAGGCGAGCAGCAGCCCGGCGGCCAGGGCGGCGCCCGCATACACGAAGAGGGCGGGCGCCCCGAGCAGCCGGCGCCCGCCGGCCGCACTGCTTGCCGCGCTCTCGAGCCGCGCCTGTGAAGCCTCCACGCTCACTCCCCGATCGCGAAGTCGTAGGTGCCGTACGCCGCGACCAAGAATACCGCGTCGAAGGCGGCGAGGAAGACGAGGCGCACGGTGAGGTCGCCGAGACCGGTGTCGCCGGCGAACACCGCCGTCGTCGCCGATGTCGCGGCGATCAGCAGCGGCACGATCAGCGGCAGGAAGAGCACGGGCAGCAGCAGGTCGCGCGCCCGGCTGTTCATCGAGATCGTCGCCAGCAGCGTGCCGAGGGCGCAGATGCCGAGGTCGGCGAGCAGCACGACGAGCACGAGCAGGGGCAGGTCGCCGAGGTAGCTGCGCTCGACGAAGAAGAGCGTGAAGACGGGCACGGCGACCACCTGGATGGCGAGCAGGAGCAGCAGGTTGGCCGCGGTCTTGGCGAGGAAGATGGTCACGCGGTCGACCGGGCAGAGCAGGAGCCCGTCGAGGCAGCCCTCGTCCTTCTCCTGGGCGAAGCTGCGGTTCAGGCCAAGGAGTGCCCCGAAGAGGAACGTCACCCAGAGCATGCCGCCGGTGAAGAACGTCAGGTCGTTCCCCTCGCTCGCGAAGGCGTAGTGGAAGATGACCAGCGAGAGCATCACGAAGAGGAAGACCGAGACCAGCACCTCGCGGGTGCGCAACTCGCGCGTCAGGTCTTTGCGCAGGATCGCGGAGAACTGGGCCGCCGCGCTCACGACGTGGCCCTCACGGCGGCGGTCGTACCCGTCGCGGCGATGGCGGCAGCCGCGCTCACAGCGCCGAGCCCTCCTGCACGTGTTCACGGTAGACGGCGCTGAAGGCGGCGGCGTCGACGCCGGCCGCGTGCTCGTAGGCCACGCGGCCGGCGTCGACGATCATCACCCGGCTGGCGAGCTCGAGTCCCTTGCCGATGTGGTGGGTCACCATGACGAAGGTGTGGTCGGCGCGGATCTCGGCGAGCAGGCCGTCGAGGATGTCGACGGCCCGCGGGTCGAGACCCTCGTGCGGCTCGTCCAGCAGCAGGACCTTGGGGCGGTGCAACACCGCGCGGGCGATCGCCAGCCGCTGCCGCATGCCGCGCGAGAAGGCACGCACCACGTCGTAGCGGCGGTGCGAGAGCTCGAGGCGGTCGAGCAGCTCGTCGATGCGCGCCTCGCGGTCCTCGACCCCGTACATGTCGGCGTAGAAGCGCAGGTTCTCGTAGGCGGTGAGGTCGGGGTAGAGCAGCGGGCTGTGCGAGATCAGGCCCACCGCGCGGCGCACCGGCATCGGGTCCTCGCGCACGTCGTGACCGGCGACGCGCACGCTGCCCGAGCCGGGCGAGAGCAGCGTCGCCAAGACGCGCAGGATCGTCGTCTTGCCGGCGCCGTTGGGGCCGAAGACGGCGAGGAACCCGCCGCGCTCGAGCTGGAACGACACGCCGCGCAGGACCTCGCGGCGGCCGAAGGTCTTACGCAGACCCTCGACCTCGATCTCCGGCCGGCTGTGACCCTGGTCGGGGTCCGCCACCTGCTGCCCCCTAGGCCGTGGCGCGCTCGAGGCGGCCGTCCTCACGGGCGGCCGCGACGTCGCGCGCCTCCTGCTCCTGGCGCTGACCGCGCGGCCAGAGCGAGACCGCGGCGCCGACGCACAACAGGATGGAGCCGATCCACACCCAGCGGATCAGCGGGAAGACGACGACGCGCACGGCGAGCTCCTCGGACTGCTCGTTGAAGCCCTGGTCGGTGACCACGAACACGTCCTCGAACGGGCGCCCGAGGATCACGGCGCGCACCGCCGACATGCCCGTCGGGTAGATGTCGGTGTGCGGCTCGACGCTCCCGACCCGGTCGCCGCCGGCGGAGAAGACGTCGAAGGCCGCGTAGGCGCGCAGCGAGCCCTGGGCGCCCGACTCACTGCGCATGCCGGTGAACATCAGCGTGTAGTCGCCGGCTTCGACGACCGCCCCCGGGGTCGCGGGGATGATCGAGCTCGTCTCCGCCTCGTAGACGGCCGAGCCGAGCAGGCCGGCGACGACCAGCACCATGCCGAGGTGAGCTATGTAGCCCGCGGTGCGCGTGCGGCTCCCGAGGAGGGCGCGCCGCAGACCGGCCGTCCAGGGACGGCCGCCGACCCCGCGTCGCGCCGAAACGAGGACGAACTGCAGCACCGCGCCGAGGGAGAAGCCGCAGACGAAGAAGCCCACGAAGCCCCAGGCGTTCGACTGGAAGCCGAGGAACAGCCAGAGCGGGACGCAGAGCGCGGCGACCGCGAGGGGAAGGACGAGGGAGCGGCGCAACGCCATACCGTCGGTCCGCCGCCAGGCGAAGAGGGGGCACAGAGCGATCAGGGCGAGCGTGGCGACCCCGAGCGGCTGCGCGAAGAGGTCGTACGTCGCCGGCCCGACCGTGCGCTGGAAGAGCAACGGCACCAGCACGCTGGAGAACCCGATCGCCAGGGCGAACATCGTGAACGTCAGGTTCATGAGGTGATAGATGAACTCGCGCGAGGCCAGCGACTCGAACTCGCGGTCGCTCTCGAAGCGCCGCCAGCGCCAGGCGATCAGCGCGGCACTGAGCGCGGCCACCCCGACGATGACGCCGGTGAGGAACCAGACGAGGAGGGGTCGCTGGCCGAAGGCGTGCACCGACTGGATGACCCCCGTGCGCGTCGTCCACGTGGCGACCAGCGTCAGCCAGAACGTCGCCGCCGCGAGCCCCAGCGCCCAGCGCTTGAAGATGCCGCGCCGCGCGTAGAGGGTCATCGAGTGCAGCAAGGCGGTGCCGGTGAGCCAGGGCACGAGCGAGCCACTCTCGACCGGGTCCCAGGCCCAGTAGCCGCCGAAGGCGAGCACGACGTAGGCCCACCAGGCGCCGAGACCGATGCCGAGCGAGAGCATGAGCCAGCCGCCGACGGCCCAGCGGCGGGCGCCGACGACCCACTCGCGATCGGCGCGCCCGAGGAGCAAAGCCGAGATGGCGAAGGCGAACGGCACGGCGAAGCCGACGTAGCCGGCGAAGAGCGCCGGCGGGTGCAGCACCATGGCCGGGTGCAGCAGCAAAGGGTTGAGCCCGATGGGCGAGCCGGCGCCCGCCGGCGTCGCGAGGAAGGGGTTCGAGCCCTCGTCGAGCACCATGAGGGCGGCGAAGAGGGCGACGTTGACGGCCAGGACCATCACGGCCCCCGCGACCAGGCGGCGCAGCCGCGCCAGGTCGGCGGCGGCGATCATCACCGCCACGACGGCCAGCATGAGCAGCCAGAGCAGGAACGACCCCTCCTGACCGGCCCAGAAGCCGGCGATGCGGTAGAAGGTCGAGAGGCTGGGGTCGGAGTTCTCGAAGACGTAGGCGAAGCCGAGGTCGGTGCCCAGGAACGCGTGCAGCAGGACGATCGAGGCGATCACCGCGGCGAGGGCGAAGCCATACGTCGCGTAGTACCCGTTGCGGATGAAGTCGCGCCGCGACGTCTTCATGCCGTAGGCGAGGAAGACGGCGGCGGCCACCGCCAGCACGAGGGCGAGGGAGAGGGCGAGACGTCCGAGGAGCAGCACCGGCCCGTCCTCTCAGGGCGCCGGCGTGGCAGTCGGCGTCGTGCCCGCGCCCTCATACTTGGACGGGCACTTGGTCTGCACCTGGCTGGCCGTGATGAGCCCTCCCGCACCGGACTCCGAGTACGTCCCCAGCACGACGACGTCGGCGCCCGGCCCGAACGTGTCGGGCACCTGGCCGTCGTACTCCACCTTGACCGTATCGGCCTGGCCGGTCAGGTCCTGAATGTCGAAGACGAAACCGGAGTCGTCGCGCACGAGGGTGTCGCCGAGGACACGGCCGCCGACCTTGACGTTCTTGCCGACGTACTCGCCGCCGGCCAACTCGGCGACCTGACGGTAGTAGGCGCCTTCTCGGCTGACCACGTAGACCACGCCGACGACGAACACCGCTACGATCACGCCCGTGGCGATGAGGAGCCGCGTACGAGCCTTCGTGTTCACCCCGACACCCCCGCGCTCGAGACCGTTGGCCCCCAAGTGTAGCGACAGACGGCGGGCGATGCCATTTCCATCGTCATCATGGTGCAGACCCACACAACGCCCCTCCCTGCCGCGGCCACGGCAGGATTCGCACCTCACCGCGGCGTAGCTAGCAGCATGCCGCTCACCAGGCGTCGCGACATCAAGGTCATCGCCGTGATCCTCGGCGACCTCCTGACCCCGGCGGACCCCGCGGCCGCAGGCCCCGATGTCGCTGCCGTCAGGCCCGTCCTCGACCGGCTCAACCGCCTCTTCGAGCCCGCGCTCGCGGAACCCTTCTCCATCGCCCCCGAGGGACGCATCGACGGCGTGCTCGACGACCCCGCGCAGTCCCCGCTGCTCGTCAGCGTCCTGCGCGAGGCGGTCGCCCCATCGGTGGTACGCGTGGGCATCGGCGTCGGTCTCGCGGCGACGATGCGCGAGGGCGGCGACGCCTACACGAATGCCCGCGAGGCGCTCCGCCTCGCCGCCCGCGACCGCGGCCTGACCCGCTACGTGGGTGCCGGCGACGCGGGGGACGTACTGCTCTCCGCGGTCTGCCGGCTGGTCGACCCTCTCCTGCAGGCACGCACACCCAAGCAGTGGGAGGCGATCGCCGCCTACCGCGAGCTCGGCCACCAGCGCGGCGTCGCCGCGCGGCTCGGCGTGACCCGGCAGAGCGTCGGGGACCGCCTCGCGGCCGGCCACCGGCGCGCCGTCGAGGACGCCGACGCAGCGGTGGCCGCCTTCCTCTCGTACCGGCAGCGCCAGCGCGTCGCACCCTGACCGACGGCGGGCGCGGCGCCCGACGGTGCAGCCGAAGCGTTCGGCTGCGCCGGCGGCATGGCTGCGCCGCCGGGGCGATCGACTCCGCCGGCGGCAGGGCGGGTGTGGTCTCGCCCCGCGGCTCCGGCCCGTGGCCGCGCCCGCCCGCGGGGCGCCGGCATCAGGAGGCGTGGCGCAGCCGCGCGACGAGCCCGTGCTTGCGGGCGAAGCGGCGGCGGGCACGGCGGCGCGACTCCGCCGACTCCTCGACACGGTCCAGGTGGATCGCGCGCGCCCGGGGTTCGCAGTAGGTCCGCCAGCCGGCGCGCCGCAGCCGCAGCCCGAGGTCGACGTCGGCCCAGGCGAGGAAGAAGCCCTCGTCCATCCCGCCCACCTCGTCGAAGGCCTCACGGCGCAGCAGAGCCGCAGCGCAGCTGACCCAGTCGACCTCGGCCAGGATCGGTGGTGCACCGTAGGCGAGGCGCGGCGTGCGCTTACGCCCGCGGCGCGAGCGGGGCACGGCCGTCCGCCACCACGCACGCCACCGGCGCCACAGGGTAGGCCTGAAGCCGGCGGAGAGTTCCAGAGTCCCGTCCGGCGCCGTGATGCGCGGGCCGCAGCAGGCGGCACGCCGCCCGCCCGCGTGCAGCTGACCGTGCAGCCGCTCGAGGGCGCCGGGCCGCAGCCGGGCGTCGCCGTGAAGGACCAGCAGATACGGCTGAGTCAGCTCCCGCGCGCCCTCGTTGATCGCGGCCGCGAACCCGGCCTCGAGCGGGAGTCCGCGCCGCCGCACCTCGGGGCAGCGCTCGGCGATGAGCGTCAGCGTCCGGTCCCTGGAGCCGAGGTCGCAGACGACGATCTCGGCGACCTCCTTGAGGAGGGCCCGCAGCATGCCGGTGACGTGCGCTTCGTCGTTGAACGTGACGACCACGGCGCCGACGGTCTCGCTTGTGGGGGGCAGATCATGGGAGACGGCCGCTCGCCGCTCGATGCCGGCACGCGCGGCCGCCTCGTCGGCGAGCTGCCGCTCGCGATCCGGCTCGGGGCTCACTCCGTGGGGGCAGGCGGCGCGGCGCAGTCGCCGCCGAGGTCGAGGAGCTTCTCGACCGCGTGCGGCAACGCCGCGGCGATCATCGCGAACTGCTCGCGACAGGCGCGCGGGCTGCCCGGCATGTTGACGATCAGCGTGCGGCCGCGCAGCCCGCTGACCGCCCGCGAGAGCATCGCGTGCGGCGTCTTGGCGAGCGAACCGGCACGCATCGCCTCGGCGAAGCCCGGCGCCTCACGGTCGAGCACGGCGAGCGTGGCCTCGGGTGTCACGTCGCGGCTCGTGAGCCCGGTGCCGCCCGTGGTCAGCACCAGCGTGGCGTGGACCTTGTCGGCCAGACGCGCGAGCTCGGCGGTGATGGCCTCGCGCTCGTCGGCGACGATGGCGCGCGCGGCCACGAGCGCGCCAGCGCCCTCGAGGAGCTCGACGAGGGTGTCGCCGCTCAGGTCCTCGCGCTCGCCGCGTGAGCCCTTGTCGGAGACGGTCAGGACGGCGGCGCGGATCAGCGTCGGCACCTCGACGACCAGGTCGTCGCCGGCGCGCACGGCACCGCCTTCGAGCACCCGGGCGAAGATACCCTCGCGCGGCATCACGCAGTCCCCCGCCTGACGGAAGATCTCGCAGCGGTCGTGGCAGACCTTGCCGATCTGCGTCACCTCGAGCCGCGTCGCCCCGACGCGCAGCCGGGCGCCCACCGGCAGGCGCACGACGGCGATCCCGTCGGTGGTGAGATTCTCGGCGAAGTCGCCCGGCCCGACGTCGAGGCCGCAGTCGCGCATGGCGACGATGCTCTCCAGCGCGAGCAGGCTGACCTGCCGGTGACCCGGCCCCGCGTGCCCGTCGCCCTCGAGGCCGTGCCCGGCGATAAGCGTGGCCGCCTCGACGGGGGTCTTCCGCGCGCCCTTCTCAGGAGCGACGTTGACCGAGACGACGCGGCCGTCGGGCGCGCGCGTCACTCTCGGTCCCCCTCAGGCTCCGCGTCGCGCCGCCAGTGGCCGCTGCGGCCGCCGCTCTTCTCGAGCAGGCGGATCGGGCCGACCTCCATAGCGCGGTCGATCGCCTTACACATGTCGTATACGGTCAGCGCCGCGACCGAAGCCGCCACGAGCGCTTCCATCTCGACGCCCGTGCGCCCGCGCAGGCGCGCCTCGGCCACGACACGCAGGCCGGGAAGGCGCTCGTCGGGCTCGATCTCGACACCCACGTAGGTGAGGGCGAGCGGGTGGCAGAGCGGGATCAGCTCGTGGGTGCGCTTGGCGGCCATGACGCCGGCGAGCCGCGCCGCGGCGACGACGTCGCCCTTGGGCACGGTCTCGTCCTCGATCACGGCCAGCGTCTCCGGGGCCATAGTCACCAGCGCCTCGGCGACGGCGCGGCGATCGGTCTCGTCCTTCTCGCCGACATCGACCATGCGCGCCCGCCCGCGGGGGTCGAGATGACTGAGATCGCCCACCACCCTCACCCCCCGATCTGCGACATGGCGCGCTCGTTCGCGAGCGCCTCGCGACAGCGGTCGTAGCGCTTGGCCGCGAGGGCCTCGAGCACGGCGGCGCGGAGGCCCTCGTCGTCGCCGAGGAGCGCCCGCACGGCTACCTCTTCACCGGAGAAGAGGCAGGTGCGCAACCGCCCGTCGGCCGTGAGACGCAGCCGGTTGCAGTTCTGGCAGAAGTGGTCGGAGATGGCGGCGATGAAGCCGATCGTGCCGGGCGCGCCGGGGACGGCCCAGTAGCGCGCCGGGCCGTGACCGTAGGGCCCGCCCACCGGCTCGAGCCGATGCCGGGCTCGCAGCCGCTCGAGAACGGCAGGCGCCGGCACCATGCGCCCACCGAGCACCAGGCGCCGGTCGAGCGGCATGAACTCGATGAACCTCACGTGCAGAGGGCGCTCGAGGGTCAGGCGGACATAGGCGTCGAGCTCGTCCTCGATGCCCTCCAGAAGCAGAACGTTGAGCTTGACGGGATCGAAGCCGGCGGCGAAGGCCGCCTCGAGACCCGCCAGGGCGTCCTCGAGGCGGCCGCAGCGCGTGACGGCGGCGAAACGCGCCGGGTCGAGACTGTCGAGGCTGACGTTGACGCGTCGCAGCCCGGCCGCGCGCAGCTCGGCGGCGTACCGCGGCAGCAGCAGGCCGTTGGTCGTCAGCGAGAGGTCGTGCACGCCCGGCAGCGCGGCGAGCATACCGACCAGGTCAGGGCACCCGGCACGAACCAGGGGCTCGCCGCCGGTGATGCGCACCTTGCTGATGCCGCAGGTCACGGCGACGCGCGCGAAGGCGACGATCTCCTCGAAGCGCAGGATATCGTCGTGCGCCCGTACCGGCACGCCCTCGGGAGGCATGCAGTAGGTGCAGCGCAGGTTGCAGCGATCGGTGATCGAGAGGCGCAGGTAGTCGACCCGTCGCGCCCGGACGTCGTCGCTCATGGGCCTAGTGTAGCCCACGTACGGCGGCGACGGTCTCCGTCACTTGTCGATGAGCACCTCTGTCGCTTTGATCACGGCTCTGACGTCGTCCCCGGCCTTGAGATCCAGGCTCTCACAGGACTGCCGCGTGATCGTCGACACGATGTCCTGCCCGCCGATGTCGATGACGACCTCGGCCATCACCGCACCCAGGACGACGCTCTTGACCTTCCCTGCGAGCTGATTCCTTGCGCTCAACGCCATGACACGCCTCCTCGTTCGCTCCATCCGGCCTCTGCGACGCGACGCTCTTGCCTTGAGAGCGGGTGTACGGCCGAAGCCTTGAACGCAGCGACGACAGGGCTATCGACCGCCAGGCCCAGGTCTTCGAACGCCGCCCGGGTGATCAGCGCGCCGAGCGCGTGACCGCCGGCCTCGACGTCGACGCGCAACAGGCGCCCGGACGGCCCGACCGCCTTCACGGTTCCCTCCAGCACGTTCCGCAAACTGGTGGCGTGCTCGTCGGGCCGTGTGGTGAAGAGGACGACGTCCTCCGGGGCGACGGCCACGACCGCCGGACCGTCGAGGGCGTCGGCGCAGAAGAGCTCGCCGCCGCCCTCGAGCAGCAGCCGGGTGGCGCCGTCGGCCCCGTTCACGACGCGACCCGTCAGGAAAGTCTCGAGACCCAGGAACTCGGCGAACGAGGCCGTGGCCGGCCTGGCGAAGACCTCGAGCGCGGGGCCGGTCTGGACGACGCCGCCCTCCTCCAGGTACGTGATGACGTCGCCGACCGCGAGGGCTTCGTCGCGGTCGTGGGTCACCCAGATGACCGCCATCGCCGAGCGCTCGAAGATGCGCAGCAGGTCGTCGACGAGGGCGCGGCGGGTCGGCGGGTCGAGCGACGCGAGCGGCTCGTCGAGGAACAGGACCGCGGGTCCCACGGCGAGGGCGCGAGCGATGCTGACGCGCTGGGCCTCACCGCCGGAGAGCTTGACCGGACGCCGGTCGGCGAGGTGGGCGACGCCGAGCAGACCGAGTGCCTCCCCAGCCCGGCGGCGCGCCTCTGCCCGGTCGACGCCGCGCAGCCGCAGGCCGCTCTCCACGTTCGCTTGGACCGTCGTGTTGAGCAGGTGCGGGTGCTGGAACACGGCCGCGGTGGCGCGCCGGAGGGCGAGGCGGCCGCGCCGGGAGCGCACCGGTCGGCCGGTGAAGACCAGCTCCCCGTCGGCCTGCTCGAGACCGTTCAGGGCGTGAAGCAGCGTGCTCTTGCCGGCACCGTTGGGGCCGAGGAGCACGTGCACCTCGCCGCCGTAGAGCGCGAGGTCGTCCACGGCGACGAGGGTCCTCCCGCCCCGCCGCACGCTGAGGCTGCGAGCCGTGAGGACAGGATCGCCTGCCCGGAGCCCATCGCTCACACGCGCCGTCCCTGCTGCTGGATGGCGGTGAGCACGAGGTTGGCAGTGAAGGCGAGGCTGACCAGGATGATGGCGAGAGCGATCGCGTTGGCGAAGCGGCCCATGCGTGTCTCCTGCACGATGGCCCCGGTGAGCACCTGGGTCTGGCCCTTGATGTTGCCGCCGACCATCATCACGGCCCCGACTTCGCTGATGACGGCGCCGAAGGCGGCCATGACCGCGGCCAGAAGGGCGACCCTGATCTCGCGGAGCTGGCAGAAGAACGCTTGCAGGCGGTTGGCCCCGAGAGCGGCGATCTGCTGGCGCAGGCCCACGTCGAGCTGCTGCAGGGCGGCCAGCGACAGGCCGGTCATGATCGGCAGGGCGATGATGACCTGGGCGATCACCATCGCCCAGTTGCTGTAGAGCAGGCGGAACTCCCCCAGAGGACCGCTGCGGGTGAGAAAGAGCGCGACGAGGAGGCCGACGACGACGGGAGGCGCGGCCATACCCGTGTTGACGACCGTCACCGTCAGGCGGCGCCCCCAGAACGAGGTGAGCGCGATGAGCCCGCCCAGAGGGATCCCGAGCACCACCGCGATCGCGAGCGCGAGGCCGGAGACCCACAGCGAGCGCAGAGCGATCTCGTACAGCGCTTCGTCTCCTCCGAGGAGGAGACGAAGCGCCTCGACGAACCCTTCCCAGATCAGCTGCATGTGTCTAGCGGCCCTCCACAGCCGTCACGGGCGCAAAGCCGTCAGTACGAGCCGAGCGTCTGCGCGTACGGCCTGAAGAGCGGCTCCCCGAACTCCTCTTCGCCGTACGCGGCGATCGCGTCCTGCCCCTCCTTGCTCACCAGGTACTGGGCGAGCCGCTCGGCGGCAGCCGCGTTGATCGCCGTGTGCAGGTTCTGATCGATCAGGATCACGGAGTAGGTGTTCTGCAGATCGTCGCTCTCCGGCGAGAGCGGAACAAGATCGAGCGTGTCACGCTGGGCCAGGTAGGTGCCCGTGTCGGTCAGCGTGTAGCCCTGCTTCTCGCTCGCGATGCGCAGCGTCTCGCCCATGCCCTGCCCGGTGCTCAGGTACCGGTCGCCCGACGGCTCGATGCCGGCACCCTCCCAGATCTTGAGCTCCTTGCTGTGGGTGCCCGACTCGTCGCCACGCGACACGAAGACCGACCCGCTGTCGGCGATGGCCGCAAAGCTCTCGGCCGCCGTCGCGGTCTCGGCGACGCCTGCGGGGTCGCTCTCGGGGCCGACGATGATGAAGTAGTTGTAGGCGAATTGCAGGCGCAGCGTGCCGTACCCGGCATCCATGAACTCCTGCTCGGCGGCTGGGGAGTGCACGGTCAGCACGTCGGCCTCGCCGCGCTCGGCCATCGCGATCGCCTCGCCCGAGCCGACGGCGACGACCTTCACCGTCACGTCGGGGGCGATCTCGGCGTAGGCGGGGAGCACCACGTCTTCGAAGAGGCCGGAGTCGTTGAGACTCGTCGTGGTCGCGACGATGAGCTGGTCGCGGGCGACGGACTGCTCCTGGGGCTCCTCTGCCGGCTCGCCCTCCCCTGAGTCCGACCCGCAGCCGGCGAGCACCGGCAGCGCGGCAAGAAGCAGCAGGGCGAGCACCGCCAGGACGAGCAGGCTGCGCTTGTGCATGGCTCTGGTCACGTCGTTCTCCATCCTTTCCCGCGGGACACGGCAGCCCTTCTCCGTCGCCGGCGCTCCACGAACGCGATCCAGCCACGCAACGCGATGATGCCTGCCGACGCGCGGGCAAGCCTCCCTCGCCCTCCTTTCCGCGCTGGGAGGCGCAGCCGTTTCCCGCCGCACCCTGACGGCCCCGGCTCCGTAGGCGACACACGCCCGTAGGACTCCGGCGCTCGGAGAAGACCCGGTGACTCTAAAGAGAACTTTAGGGGTTCCGCAACCGTTTGGATACAGGCGTTGTAGAAGTCGGGAGGGACCGATTGGACAACCTGTCGCCGAGCTCACGAGGGGGAGGCCGGCCCGGTCGCCGTGCCGGAGGTGCGCCTCCGGCTGCCGGCGGGGAGACGACGGCCGCCCGCGCGGTCGGGCGGCACAGGTCTTCTTCCGCAAGAAAGCGGGCGGCGGGCCCGAGGGCCCGCCGCCCATGCTGCTACGTTTGGTGCGGCGCGTAGGCGCACCGCGTGCGGGGCGCCTAGCGCGCCGCACCACCTAAGTCAGTCACTTGTCGTCTACCTCCTTCCGTCGCGGCCTCCGGTCGCGACGCGCTTCATCCGCTCGCCGACGACCGCCGACATCTCACAGCATCGCGCTCCGCGCGCCGCTTGGCAAGTCCCGGGGCCCTGCCGCACGCCGTCGCGAGCCGCGCCCTCGG
>JAFGAW010000020.1 GCA_016933475.1 Thermoleophilia bacterium | reverse complement strand
GCGTCTCGTGATCAGCCCGACGACGAGCAAGACGCACGTCTCGCGCGTCCTCATGAAGCTTGGGGCGCGCGACCGCGCGCAGCTCGTGGTCCTCGCCTACGAGACCGGCCTCGTCGTGCCCGGTCCGCAGGCGCGCTGAGGGCGGCGTCCGCTCGGCGGACGCGCGGCCCCGCCGCACTCCCGGGGTCGTAGCTCAAGTGTCTCCCACGGGTGGACGCGGCGGGCGGGCCGCCGCCGTAGGCTCCGGGCATGAAGGTCAAGATGATCCTGCCCTCCCGCACCGCCCGCGCCGCTGCGCGCCGCTCGATCAAGTACTCCCTCTTCCCGCCTCTCGGTCTCGCCACCCTGGCGGGCTATCTCGACGCGGACGACGAGGTCGTGATCCAGGACGGCCACGTCGAGCACATCGACGTGGACGACGACCCCGACCTCGTCGTCATCGAGGTCTACGTCAGCTCGGCGCGGCGTGCCTACCAGCTCGCCGACCACTATCGAGCAGGCGGCGCGCACGTGTGTCTCGGGGGCCTGCACGTGACCGCCCTCCCCGACGAGGCCGCGGCTCACGCCGACAGCGTCTTCGTCGGGCCCGGTGAGGACACCTGGCCGGCCTTCCTCGCCGACTTCCGCGCCGGCCGGCCACGCGAGCGCTACTGCTCTACGGTGAGGACGCTGGACGGCGCCCCACGGCCCCGTCAAGACCTGCTGAAGCGCCATCTCTACCTGGTGCCGAACTCGATCGTCGTCTCGCGCGGCTGCCCGCACGACTGCGACTTCTGCTACAAGCCGGGCTTCTTCGCCGGCGGCCGCTCCTTCTACCTGCGGCGCGTCGACGACGCGCTCGAGGAGATCGCCGAGCTGCCCGGGCGCCACCTCTACTTCCTCGACGACGACCTCTTCGGCAGCCCCCCCTTCGCACGCGCCCTCTTCGACGGCCTGCGCGGCGCCGGCCGCGTCTGGCAGGCCGCCGGCACGGCACAGGCCGTGCTCGAGGGCGACCTCGTCGAGCGCGCCGCGGCGGCCGGCCTGCGCAGTCTCTTCGTCGGGTTCGAGACGCTGAGCGCCGCGAACCTGCGCGCTCAGCACAAGCGCCGCGACCTCGACGACGACGCCCAGCGGCGGTCCTACGAGGCCGCCGTGCGACGCCTTCACGAGCTCGGCGTCATGGTCAACGCGAGCTTCGTCTTCGGCATGGACGAGGACGACGCGAGCGTCTTCGCCCGCACCGTCGACTGGGCCGTCTCCCAGGGCATCGAGACCGCCACCTTCCACATCCTCACTCCGTACCCCGGCACGGCCCTGCGTTCACGACTCGTCGCTGCGGGCCGCATCCTCACTTCCGACTGGGATCTCTATGACACCCGACACGCGGTCTTCGCGCCCGCGCGGATGACGCCCGCGGCGCTGGAGCGCGGGCACGCGCGCGCCTACCGCGACTTCTACGGGTGGCGCGCCATCGCGCGGTCCTCCGCGGCGCACGCCGGCGTCCGTGAGCGCCTGCGCCACCTCGCCTACGCCGGAGGCTGGAAGAAGCTCGAGCCCTTCTGGGACGCCGTCATCCAGACGGAGCGCGTGCCCGCCCTGCTGCCGCTGCTGGAGACGGTGCTGGACGCCGGTGCGCGACGGCGGCCGGCGACGTCGGCGGCACGGGGACCGGCAACGTCGGCGACACACGCAGACGCCCGCCTGCCGACCGAGCGCCTGAGCGCCGCGGGAGCCCACCACCCGGCTGCGGGGTGACGCCGGCGTTCCCGCCGCGGCGGTGATGCCCCCGTACACGCGCGAGAAGGCGGCGCAGGCGGCCCTCCGGCCAGGGCCACGGGCGCTCGGCCAAAGAGGTAGCCGGCTCCGGCCGGCGCCGACGCGCTCCGACACACCAACGTTGCCACTATCTATCCGGTCAGTTAACATGAAGCCTTGCTATCGTCGTGCCCGCCGGGGCGCGGAAAGGGGGAGTATGGAAGACCGCATCCCGACACGCATGGGCGACGGGACGCTCGGCCGTCTGACCAAGAGCGAGATCCGCGCCGACGTCGAGGACGGCGTCGCCCAGGCGGTGCGGCGAGCCAAGGTACCGCCGCTCGCCGCAGACGAGATCGACCACCTCGTCGACATCTATGCGTCGCCGGCGAAGATGGTGGGCGTCGACCTCGGTGACGAGATCGTCCTCAGCTGCGACGGCTCCGGCATGAAGACCCACGCCACGCGCGAGCAGGACATGCAGTCCTACGAGCAGTGGATGGGCGCCGACCTGCTCGAGCTCTGCCCGGGCGACTACTCGCTCAAGGTGGTGCGCACGATCCTGCCCTACGAGGCCCAGTGTCTGCACGACGCCCTGCTCTCCACGGTGGCGCCGATGCAGTACGGGATCATGCCCAACCTGGGGCTCTACGCCAAGGACGACGGCCCGTGCGAGAACTGGTCGCTGCTCCTGCCGGCCGGCAAGATCTCAGAAGCACGGGCCTCCTGCGAGGAGGCTGCCGACATGGCGGTCGCCGACGCCGTGCGCATGGCCGACGTCATGTACGAAGCCGGTGCCGACGCGATCGACTTCGACACCACCGGCGCCTCCGGCGACCCCGAGTTCTGGGCCACGCTGCGGGCGACGGAGATCATCCGCGAGAAGTACCCCGACATGGGCGTGCAGCTCGGCATGGCCGGCGAGTTCGTGCTCGGCATGCACGGCGAGCTCGAGTACAAAGGCAAGCGGCTCGCCGGTATGTGGCCGCTCGAGCAGTTGCACGTCGTCCAGGAGGCCGGGGCGACCATGTACGGCCCGGTCGTCAACGTCAACACCGGCAAGAGCTGCGCCTGGAACACCGCACGAGCATGCACCATCGTCAAGCCGTGCATGGACGAGGCCGAGATCCCGGTGCACATGAACGCCGGCATGGGCGTCGGCGGGGTGCCGATGTTCGTGCACCCGCCGGGCGACGCCGTCGCGCGCTCGGCCAAATCCTTCGTCGACATCTTGAAGGTCGACGGGTTGTAGGTGGGTTCCGGCGACCCGCACGGGATGCACAACGCCCATGCGCAAGCCGCGGGACTGGGTGGGATCCGAGCCGCGGGAGACCTCGTGGCACGGATGCAGATGACTCGCGGGATGCGTTTGAAGGAGGCCAAGCAGTACGTGGCCGACAAGCTCGGCGTGACGCCCTTCGACCTGGGCGACACGGCGACGATGACGGAGGTGAGGAATGAGTTCGGCTTCGGCCGGATACACTCCTACGCCATCAGTCATCCCTGGCAGGCGAACTTCATCGAGGCGAAGTTCAACATCAGCCGGGTGCTGGACGTGCCGATCCTCTGCGTGGAGCGCTTCAAGGAGCGCACCGGCATGACGGAGGCGCCGACGGCGCACTGAGCTGGTGCGGTGGGGCGGCGGTGCGCGCGACCCTCGGGTCGCGCCGCCCGCCGCCCTCTTCTTTGCCCGACGCGAACCACGGCGGCAGGTCGCTCTCTACCGTCACCCCGCGACCCTCGTGCGCCCCTTGCCGCACGTGAAGCATGATGGCATACTGGCATCGATACCATCATTGACCCAGGTGGTGCCGCATGGTCCGCATGCAGATCCAGTTCACTGAGGCTCAGTCTGCGGCGCTACGCGACGAAGCGGCTGCCCGGGGGGTCTCCTTGTCGGCGGTGGTGCGCGACGCGGTCGACCAGGCGCTCGGCTCGGGGCGCTTCCGTCCCTCGCGCGAGGAACTGGTACGGCGCTCGCTCGCGGCTGTCGGCCGCTTCCACTCCGGCACCGGCAACGTGTCCCGGCTTCACGACGAGTACTTCGCCGACGCGGCAGCCGAGTGACCGTCCTCGTCGACACCTCGGCGCTGATCGCGCTGCTCGACGAAGACGACCCGGGTCACGCCGCGTGCCGCCAGGCTTGGAGGAGTGCCGTGACTGAGGCCATCGGTCTGCTGACGACCGACTACGTGATCGTCGAGGCGGTCTCGGTGGCCCAACGCCTCTGGGGGCTCGACGCCGTGAAGACCCTGGTCGATGAGTTCTTCCCGCTGCTGCACATCGAGTGGGTCACGCCGGACGACCACACGGTGGGGCTCACATCGCTCCTTCTCTCGGGCCGTGGGCGCCTCAGCTTGGTGGACTGCGTCAGCTTCGCGATCATGCGTCGGCTCCGCGTGACGGAGTATCTTGGCCTCGATCCTCACTTCGCCGAGCAGGGGTTCACGGCCTACACCGGTCAGTCGTGAGGCGGCCCTCGCCGTGACACCGCCCGACCTGCCGCGCCCCGACCCGACGGGACTGCCGGTCGTCGCCGACTGGTTCTCCGTGACCTGGGTGACAGGCAGCATCGCCATGCTGACCGAGCCCCACGTCGACGACCTGCTGCGCGCCAACCTCTGGTACGTGCGCGGCCGCGAGCGCGACCTGCTCGTGGATTCCGGCAACGGCGTAGCCCCACTCCGCCCGGTGCTCAGCCGCTTCGCTCGCGGCCGCGACCGCGAGCCGATCGCCGTCGCGACCCACGCCCATATCGACCACATCGGCGGGCTGCACGAGTTCGAGCGCCGTCTCCTGCATCCGCTCGAAGAGGCGGCGGCCTCGCGAATCTCCGAGATCACGCCGCTGTGGACGGCCGACTGGCCCGAGGAGTTCACGGCGCAGCTCACCGAGGCCGGGCTGCCGCCGGCGCCTCTGCTCGTCGGCGCGCGGCCGGCGCCCGACTTCGACCCGGCCACCTTCAGGATCGCCCCGGTGACGGCCACGCACCTTGTCGAGGGCGGCGACGTGATCGACCTCGGGGAGCGGCAGTTCCAGGTACTGCACCTGCCCGGCCATACCCGAGGGAGCATCGGCCTCTGGGACGAGGCCGCCGGAGCTCTCTTCTCGGGCGACGTCGTGTACGACGCCGAGCTCCTCGACACGCTGCCGGAGTCCAGCGTCGAGGACTACGTTCGCACGATGCGGCGCCTGCTCGACCTGCCGGTCGCCGTCGTCTACCCCGGTCACGAGGAACCCTTCGGGCGCGAGCGTCTGCGCGAGATCGCCCGGGCGTACCTGCGCGAGCATGACGGCTGAGCGCGCGCATTCCTCCGGGCGGCGCGTCCAGCTGGCGGCCGCCGTCGTCGCGATGGTGTGCATCGCCCCGCTCCAGTACTCGTGGACGCTTTTCACGACGCCGCTCGAGCAGCAGAACCCCTGGTCGCTCCCGCACGTGCAGCTCGCCTTCACCTTCTTCATCGTCGCCCAGACGCTGTCGCAGCCCCTCGGCGGCTACTTCATGGACCGGCGGGGGCCGCGCCTCGCGTTCATCGTCGCGGCCGCCTTGATCGTCGTCGGGTGGGGCGGCCTCGGCGTGACCGGCAGCCGCCCCCTCTTCTACGGTCTCTACAGCCTCGCCGGCGTCGGCGCCGGCATCGTCTACGCGGGCGCCATCGGCACGGGCATCCGCTGGTTCCCGAACCGCCGCGGCCTGGCCCTCGGTCTCATCGCCGCCGGCTTCGGCATCGGTGCGGCGCCGTTCACGCCGTTCGCCCACCGGCTGCTCGAGGGCTACGGGGTGCGGCCGGCCTTCGTCGTGACCGGCCTCGTCATCGGCGCGGCGGTGCTGGCCGTCGGCCTGCTCCTGAAGACGCCGCCGGTGAGGCCGAGGGCGGTCGCGCCGGCGGCCGACCCGGATGGGACGGCGCACCCGTCGGCGCACGGGGGTCTCGCTCGGCCGGACGGCCCGGTCGTGGCAGCCCCCCCGGCGGCGCACGAGGG
>JAFGAW010000170.1 GCA_016933475.1 Thermoleophilia bacterium | reverse complement strand
ATCTGCGCCTACATGGCCGAGTCGCCCGAGGTGCCCTACTGCGCGACCAAGGCCGCCCTCGTCATGGTCACGCAGTGCATGGCCCACGAACTCGGCCACCTCGGCGTGCGCGTCAACGCCGTAGCGCCCGGCCTGACCGACACGCCGATGCTCGCCGACGACCTCGAGCGGCCGGACCACTACGAGCGCCTCGCGCGGATGATCCCGCTGCGGCGGGCGGCCGCTCCGGAGGAGATCGCCGCCGCCATCCTCTTCCTCGCCTCCGACGAAGCCTCGTACATCACCGCCGAGACTCTGGTCGTCGACGGCGGCCAGACCCGGGGCTTCTGGTACTACGGGGAGGACGAGCCACCGGTGCCGCCGCGCGCCGCGTCCTGATGCGGCCTCCAGTGCTTGGCGCGCGGCGCGATGCCCGCGCTGATCTGTGGGGCGAGGCTCATGCGCGTGTGTGACGCCGTGCCCGGGCTGATATGCAGCCCGATGCTTCTGCGCGAGTCGCGCGGCGCTACGGCTGACCCGCAGCGTAGGGCTCTCGCAAGTACGGTGCCACGCCCCGGCTGACCAGCGGCACGGCGCTCGCGAGTGCGGTGCCACGCCCCGGCTGACCAGCGGCACGGCGCTCGCGAGTGCGGTGCCACGCCCCGGCTGACCAGCGGCACGGCGCTCGGGCCGACCCGCAGCATGGGGACGTCGTACGGGCAGTCATCGAAAGCGCGATCGTCACCCCCGCATCGCGCCGTTTTCCGTGGCGCTGCTGCGCCGATCTCGCGGAAACCGGCGCGAAAGCCGCTCGTTCTGGCGGCCGAACCGCATGAGCTCGCAAGGACCGCTCCCGGCCCAGCTCCTCTGGATGCCGGCTGACCGGCGCGGCCGCTCTCGCGAGGCTGACCGGCGCGGCCGCCCCCCCGAGCCCGCCCGGCGCGGCCGCTGTCGCCAGGCCGGCCGGCGCCGCTGCTCTCGCGAGGCTACCCCGCGCGGGTCTCGGCCTACGTGGGCCGCGAGGGACGACCACGTGGGTGACCCGATCGTTGCGCTCAGCGGCCCGGAGCGCGGACCGGTTGACCGAACGAATGTGAGACTCGTGCGATTCGGGAGCGGGATCCGCCCCATTTCGTAGCGGATTGCGTCGATGAGCGAGCCCGTGACGACTGATACCACGGCATCTGGGGGTAGACGATCGCGCTTTCGATGAGGGTGCCGCACACCCCACCCCGGCCCCGGCACGGTTCGCGAACGCCAGTGCCGGACTCTGCTCGGCCACGGCCCGAATCGCCGATCGTCCGGTCGCGACAGCCGGCACGGTTCGCGAACGCCAGTGCCGGACTCTGCTCGGCCACGGCCCGAATCGCCGATCGTCCGGTCGCGACAGCCGGCACGGCGACGCAGAAGCGGTCAGTCGTCGTGCCGGGGCCGCCGGCGCCCCGGCGGCTCAGGCGGTCAGTCGTCGTGCCGGGGCAGGCGGCGCGGCAGCAGCAGCCCCGGCACGACAGAGACCAGGGCGAAGAGCGCCGCGACCGTGAACGGCCAGCCGAAGGCGTCCGCGACCTCGTCCCAGAAGAGGTTCTCGATGCGGTCCTTGAGGGCGAGCAGCTGGAAGGCCTCGAGCCCGCTCGCCATGCCGGAGAGGGCTTCGGCGACCGGGTTGGCGATACGGCGGAGCTCGGTGAAGCCGACGGTCGGGTTGATGTCGCGGGCCTCGTCGAGCGCCTCCTTCAGCGTCGACTCGACCTGCGGCGAGAGCGCCGCCGCCTCGGCCATGGCCTGGCTCTGGTCGGCGGCCGAGTTGACGGCGGTCACCAGCGTGTGGGCGAAGATCGCCACGAGCAGGGCCACGCCGAGGAGGAAGCCGAGCTGGCGGGCGGTGTTGAGCATGCCGGAGCCCACGCCGCGGGCTGCGGCCGGGACGGCCGACATGCCCGCGGCGGTGAAGGCCGGCAGCGAGAAGCCGAGCCCGAGGCCGACGAGCGCCGTGCGCCAGACGACGGCCTCGGTGGGGGCGGTGCGCAGCATACGGCCCAAGAGGAAGAGGCCGGCGGCCGAGAGCAGGGCGCCGGCCACGGCCGGCGGCCGCGGCCCTATACGGTCGACGAGGCGGCCGCTGACCGGCGCCAGCAGGAAGGCGGCCGCCGGCACGGCGGTCACGACGAGCGCCGCGCGCAGGGTCGTGTAGTCCATGGCGGCCTCCATGTAGATGACGAGCATGAACATGCAGCCCATCATGGCGACGTCGACGGTCATGATCGCGGCGCTCGCCGAGGCGAAGGTGCGGTCGCGGAAGAGGTGCAGGTCGAAGATCGGGTGGGCGGCCGTCAGCTCGCGCCAGACGAAGAGCGCGAGGAACACGGCCGCCCCGGTGAAGAGGCCGAGGGTCAGGGCCGAGGTCCATCCCCAGTCGTTGGCCTGGATGAGGGCGACGGTGAGGCACACGAGCCCGGCGGAGGAGAGGGCGAGACCGGGCAGGTCGACGGGCAGCGGATTGGGGGCGCGGACGCGGGGGAGGACGGCTGCGGCGAGGGCGATGCCGGCGATCCCGACCGGCAGGTTGAACCAGAAGATCGCCGGCCAGGACCAGCGCTCGATGAGCAGGCCGCCGAGGGTGGGGCCGAGCGCGGCGGCCAGCGTGCTGGCCATGCCGAAGAGGCCGGCCGCGAAGCCCTGGCGGCCGGCCGGGAACGCGGCCAGCAGCAGTGTCAGCGCCGTGGGCACGACCGCGGCGGCCCCGACCGCCTGCGCGACGCGGAAGGCGACGAGCGCCGTCAGCGTCCCCGAGTACGCGCAGCCGATCGAGGCGGCCGTGAACACCGCGAGACCGACGAGGAAGAGGCGGCGGTGGCCGTAGCGGTCGGCGAGGCGTCCCATGGGCAGGAAGAGCACGGTCAGCACGAGGTTGTAGCCGTTCATCACCCAGGAGACGCCGGTCACCGAGGCGTCGAGCTCGCGGATGATCTTGGGGATGGCGACGCTCATGATCGTCGCGTCGGCGAGGGTCACGAAGACCCCAGGCAAGACGGCGAAGAAGACCAGCCAGGGGTGGCGGGAGATCGCCGACGGTGGATCCGTGGTCCGACCGGTCGCCGGCGGCGAAGCGCCGTCCCGAAGAAGTGCGGATCGGTGAGAGGAGTCCGACGCGGCCATGGGCGGAGTCTACGCTAGAATCCGGCGCAGCCGGTCCCGTCGGCGATGACGGCGAGATGTGGCTGCCACGGCTGCGCGTGACTGTTGAGGCCGCGCGCGGACAGGCCCGCCGGGGGCCGCACGTGCACGCGGCGGTCACGCCGACGCAGGGCGGACTTCCCGAGCGTGAGCGGGTCTGGTTCGGGGCGAGGGTGGGCAGGTGCGGCGGGGGAAGGACCGAAGTCGGACCGCACACGTCGAATGAGGAGTCTCCAATGCGCGTGCGCGAGATCGTCGAACGTATCGACCGGCTGGCGCCCTTCGAGCTGGCCGAGTCGTGGGACCACGTCGGCCTGCAGGT
>JAFGAW010000169.1 GCA_016933475.1 Thermoleophilia bacterium | reverse complement strand
GTGGAGCCCGACGGGTCCGGCGGCTATCGCTGGTTGCTGGGCGTCCCTTACGTGCACGCGGTCGAGCGTCGCGGGCGCACGGTCGAGGTAACGGGCGACGGACCGGTGCTCGCCCACGTGGCCGCCGCCCTGCTGGCTCGTGGCCTCGAGCCGCCCGACCTGCGCGTCGAGCGGCCGACGCTCGAAGAGACCTTCCTCAGACTAACGGGCCACGGGCTGGAGTAGGGATGCGGCTTTGGCGCAAGCTGACCTGGCAGGAGCTCAAGCTCTTCGTGCGCGAGCCGCTCACGGTCGTGTTCGCGATCGGCTTCCCGCTCGTCATGCTGTTCGTTCTCGCCGAGGTGTTCGGCACGGCGCCGGCAGAGCCCGAGCCGGGCGATCCCGTCGCCTTCCGCGGTGTGTCGCCGCTCAGCTACTACGTGCCCGCCTACGTCGCCCTCGCCGCGGCCGCGGTTGGCCTGGTCATGGTGCCGGCGCACCTCGCCGCGTACCGCGAGCGCGGGGTGCTGCGGCGCTTCCGCGCCGCCTCCATCCCCGCCTCGACCGTCTTCGCCGCCCAGATCGCTGTGCAGTACGTGCTGGCTGCGGCCGGCGGGCTGCTCGTCGTCGTGGCCGCCTACCTCGCCTACGACTTCCCCGCGCCGGAGGCGGTCCTCGGGCCGCTGGTCGCGTTCTTCGTGACCGCGACGGCCTTCGCGGCGCTCGGGATCCTGCTCGGCGCCGTCGTGCCGTCGCCGCGCGCCGCCCAGGGCTTCGGCGTCATGCTCTTCTTCGTCATGATGATGCTCTCGGGTGCCGGCCCGCCGGTCGACGTCATGAGCTCGACGATGCAGAACATCGGCAAGGCGATGCCGCTGTGGCACGGGGTGATCGCGATACAGGACCCGTGGCTGGGCGAGGGCTGGAACTGGGGCGAGCTCGCGATCGTGGCCGCGGTCGCGGTCGTGGCCGGCGCGCTGGCCGTGGCCGCCTTCAGGCGGCAGTCGTAGCGGGCCGGCGACCGTGGCACGGGACCCGCGCGTCGGCGTCACCCGCCGTGGGTATGAAGGGGACGGCCGCGGCCGGCCGGGACCGACAGCGTCACATGTGCCCGGGGTCTCGCGGACACACGAAAGGAGCACAGCATGCTGAGATTGCTCGCCGCCGTCGTCCTGCGGCTGCTGGCCAACGCCGCGGGGCTGCTCATCGCCGCTGCGGTCCTCGACGGTTTCACGGTCACGGCGACGGCGTTCGTCTGGGTGGTCATCCTCTTTACCCTGATTGAGGTCGTTCTCGACCCTCTCGTCCTCAAGATCTCCATCCAGTACGCGCCGGTGCTCAGAGGCGGGGTGGCGCTCGTGACGACGCTTGTCGGCCTCATCGTCGTCACCATCGTCTCCGACGGGCTGCAGATCTCGGGCATGACGGCGTGGGTGGTCGGCACCCTGATCGTCTGGATGGGCGGCGTGCTGGCGGCCCTGGTCCTCCCGCTCTTCCTCTTCAAGAAGACGATGAGTCAGCGCAGGGCGTCCTAGCGCGAGCGGGGTCGACCTGCGCAACGGAGGACATGCTTGAGCGAGCGGGTAGAAGGCGTGACGCAACCGCGCATCGCGACCCAAGGGGGACGTCATGGCTTACGAGATCACCGAGAAGGACCTGCCGCCGCAGCTCGCCCTCACCCGCCGCGAGACGGTGACGATGAAGACGATCGGCGAGGGCCTCGACGCCGGGTTTGCAGCCCTCAAGGACCACGCCGCAGCGACGGGGGCTGAGACGGCCGGGCCGCCGTTCGTCTTCTCGCCGGACTTCGGCAAGGATCAGTTCGACCTCGTCATCTGTATGCCGGTCACGGCCGGGGCTGAGGCCGGCGAGGGCATCGCGCTCGAAGAGATCGCCGGCGGCCATGTCGCCGCGGTCACGCACAAGGGTGCGTACACAGACGTGCCCAAAGCCTACGAGGCGCTCTTCGGCTGGATCAAAGAGAACGGCCGCGAGCCGGCGGGCGTGGCGCGCGAGGTCTACCACAACGATCCCAAGGAGACGCCCGAGAGCGAGCTGCTCGTCGAGATCGCGATCCCGCTGAAGTAGGAGGGCGCGGCCGCACCCAGCTGCGAGCCGCCGCCCGGTACGGTAGTCTGCGACGACGACGTCGCGTCATTCGACACTGCTCGAGAGGGGGGACCGATGGCGGAAGCTCTGGCTGGAGTGCTGCCCATCGCCGTCGGCATCATCGTCGTGCCGCTGCCGATCGCAGCCGTCATAGTCATCCTGTTCTCGCCGCGGGCGACGGCGAACGGCTTCGCCTTCCTCGGCGGCTGGGTCGCCGGGCTCGCCGCGGTCGGTGGGCTCACCCTGCTGATCGCCGACGGGAGCCGCGTCGCCGACGAGGCCGGCGCCGCCCGCTGGGCGTCGGCGATCAAGCTTCTCCTCGGCGTGGCCCTCCTATTCCTCGCCTACCGCAGCTTCGAGAAGCGCCTGCGGACGGGCGAGGAGCCGGCCGCGCCGGCGTGGATGAGCGCGATCGAGTCCTACAATGCGGCGAAGTCCGTGCGCTTGGGCTTGCTGCTGTCGGCAGCAAACCCCAAGAACGTCCTGCTGGTCGTCAGCGCGATGACCGGCGTGGCCGTCGCCGGGCTGCCCGCCGGGCAGGCCGCCGGCGTGCTCGCCGTCTTCGTTGCCGTGTCTAGCGTCGGCGTCATCCTGCCTCTGGCGTACTCTCTGCTGGGGGGCGAGGGCGTGCGCGACTCTCTGTCCGCGTGGAGGACGTGGCTGGTCGCCAACAACGCCGTCGTGGTCGCGGCGGTGCTGCTGGTGCTGGGGATCCTGATCTTGTTCGACTCGCTGGCGGCGCTCGTCGGGTAGGGTCGGAGCCGGAGCTTGCGGTGACACGGCAAGGTCGCAGCCGGCCGCCGTGGCCACCGGGCAGGGTCGCAGCCGGCCGCCGTTATCGTCGGGAGGTTTCGGGATGCGCATCGTGGTGCACGGGCAGCAGGCGTTCGGCAAGGCGGTGCTCGAGGCGCTGCTCGGGCGCGGCGACGACGTGGTCGCCGTCTACGCCGCGCCCGACCGGCCGGGAGGCAGGCCCGACCCTCTCGCCGAGGCGGGTCGCGCGGCCGGTCTCCCTGTGGTGCAGCCGGAGTCGTACCGCGACCCGGCCGTGCACCAGGATTTCCGCGCTCTCGCTCCCGACCTCCAGGTGATGGCCTTCGTCACGCTGGTCATCCCGAAGGCCTTCCTCGACATCCCCGCGCACGGCACGATCCAGTACCACCCCTCGCTGCTGCCCCGGCACCGCGGGCGCAGCTCCATCAACTGGCCGATCATCATGGGCGAGACCGAGACCGGGCTCTCTATATTCTGGCCAGAAGTCGGTCTCGACACGGGGGACGTGCTGCTGCAGAAGGCGACGTCTATCGCCCCGGACGACACGCTGGGCTCGGTCTACTTCGACCGCCTCTTCCCGATGGGGGTCGAGGCGCTGCTTGAGGCGGTCGATCTCGTGAAGGCGGGGACGGCCCCGCGGATCCCGCAGGACGATTCACTGGCGACGTACGAGAGGCCGTGCGAGCGCGACAACGCGCGCCTCGACTGGGGCAGGCCGTGGCGGCAGGTCCACGACCTGATCCGCGGCTGCGACCCGGCGCCGGGGGCCTGGACCACCGTCGAGGGCCAGGCCCTGCAGGTGTTCGGGGCCACGCCCCTGCCGGCGCGCGACCTCGCCGGGCTTGGCGGCCGGGTCGGCGAGGTCGTCGCAGTGACCGGCGAAGATATCACGGTGGCCTGCGCCGACGGTCGCATCCAGGTCGCGCGGGTGCGGTCGGCGGGCGGGCCGAAGGTCGCCGCCGGCGAGTGGGCCGCGGCGGTCGGCCTGAAGCCCGGCGACAAGCTCGGGTGACGCCGGGCGGCGGGCGCGCCGCAGCTCACCGCCGCGGTTCGTCGTCGTGGCCCATCGCCGCCGCCCGTGGCCGGCGCTCGCCGTTCAGTCGCCGCCGGCCGCTGTTGCACGGCGGCCGGCCACCTCGGCGAACACCGCGAGCTGTCGCTCGAAGTGCGCCTCCCACGTCCACTTGGATTCGACGAGGGCCCGTGCGGCCGTACCGAGGCGTTCGCGCTCCGCGCGGTCGCGCAGCAAGGCGATCACCGCGTCGGCGAAGGCCCGCGGCTCGTCGCGGAGCCAGAGCTGTGTGCCGTCCTCGGCTTGGATGCCCTCGTTGGCGACGGGCGTCGCCACCACCGGCAGGCCGGCCGCCATCGCCTGCAGCAGCTTGTTCTGCATGCCGGCGCCGATCCGCAGCGGCACGACGCCGACCTCGGCGCGCAGCAGCCAGTCGTACACGTCGTCGACTTCGCCGGTGACGACGACGTGCGGCGGCCGCGCCAGAGCCCGCAGTTCACGCTGGGGCTGCCGCCCGACGATCCAGAACGCCGCCTCGGGGACGTCGCGTTCGACGAGGGGGAACACCTCGCGTGCGAACCAGGTGGCGGCGTCGACATTGGTGTAGGTGGCCATGACACCGCACATGACGACGGTGCCGGCCTCACGACGCGCGCCGGCGACACGCTCGGCCCCGGGCAGGTCCTGTCCGTGGGGCTGGACGACCGCGTTGTCGACCGGCGCCGTCTTGGCGATCTCGTCGAGATCGCGGCGTCCGACGAGGAAGACACGATCGAAGTCGCGGCAGACCGCCGCCTCGTACGGCCGCACCTTCGCCGCTTCGAGGCGGTAGAAGAGGCGTCGTGCCGGATCGCCGACGTTGGCGACCATACGCCGCAGGTTGAGCGCCTGGGAGATCTGCAGGCCGAGCACCTTGGGCAGCGGCAGGCGGCGGGCGTACTCCGCCATCCGGATGAGGTGGACGTAGACGAGGTCGTAGCGCTCTCGCGCCACGCGCTCGTCGATCAGCCGCGCCATCGCCGCCGAGCGGTAGTAGGCTACCTGCATCGGCACGGCAGACGGCAGCGAGCGTGCCGTGTGGATGTACGAGCGCCGGCGAGGCAGCGTCACCGTCGCGATGGCGTGGCAGACCGGCCCGAGCTCGGCGCGTAGCGCGTGTCCCTCCTCCTCGTCCTCGACGAAGCAGGCGAGGTCCGCCTCGACGTCGTGCGCGGCGAGGAAGCGCAGGAGGCGCTCGACCGTCATCTGGTCGGCGCGGGTCGGCGGCCAGGGCGGGCGCGAGGAGAGGACGAGAAGCCTCATGCGTGCCTCATTCGAGGCGCATGACGACCTTGCCCTGCCCGCGCCACTCGTCGTCGCGAGCGTAGCGTGGGGCGCCGTGGCCGATCACCACGATCTCGGCGCCGTCGAGCGCCTCGTCGAGCCGCTCGCAGAGCAGGCGCGAGACCTCGGGGAGCCTGGCCTCGAGGTACGCGCGATTCGCCCCCTGCAGGGCGGAGAGGCGCACGACGGGGTCGTGGATCCTCAGCTCGAGGCCCTCCGCCGCCAGGCGCCCGGCGAGAGCCAGCAACGGGCTCTCGCGCAGGTCGTCCGTTCCCGCTTTGAAGGCGAGGCCGAGCAGGGCGACGCGGCGCTTGCCGGTCGCGAGGACGGCCTCCACGGCACGTTGCACCTCGAGCTCGTTGCTCGGCAGGACGGCGTCGAGCAGCGGGGTGGGTACGCACGCCTCGCGCGCCGCCGCGGTCAACGCACGCAGGTCCTTCGGCAGGCAGCTCCCGCCGAAGGCGAACCCCGGCCGCAGGTACGCAGGCGACGCGTTGAGCTTGCGGTCGGCGGCGACGATCTCCATCACGAGCCCCGGGTCGGCCCCGTGCGCGGCCCACACCCGGGCGACCTCGTTGGTGAAGGCGATCTTGAGGGCGTGAAAGGCGTTGTCGGTGTACTTGACCGCCTCGGCGGCCTCGAGCGGGACGACCACGCGGTCGGCGACGATACGCTCGTAGAGGGCAAGGGCGCGACTGCCGGTCCCGGGCTGTCGCTCGCCGACGAGGATCCGGCTCGGCGCGTCGTAGTCCGCGAGCGACGAGCCCTCGCGCAGGAACTCGGGGTTCACGGCCACGTCCCAGCCCTCGCCGACGGGCCGACCCGAGGCGTGCTCGACGGCGGGGATCACCTGCTCCCGCGTGCTGCCCGGCAGTACCGTGCTGCGGATGACGACGAGGTGCGCCACCGCCGCTGCGTGGAGGTGCGCGCCGATCTCGGCGGCCACCTGGCGCACGGCACCGAGGTCGAGCGAGCCGTCCTCGAGCGACGGCGTACCGACGCACACCAGCGAGAGCTCGGCGCCGGCGAGCGCCTCGGCCGCGTCGCCCGTGGCCCGCAGCCTGCCCTCGCTCACGACGCGCCGCGTGAGCTGGTCGAGGCCGGGCTCGGTCACCGGCGGCCGGCCGGCACGGATCGAGTCGACCTTCGGTGCCGCCGGGTCGATCCCGATGACCTCGTGACCGTCGCGGGCGAGGGCCACGGCCGTGACCGTGCCGACGTACCCGAGACCGAACACCGCGACCTTCACGGCCGGACCTCTCGCCGGCGCAGGGGGACCGGGGCAGCCTCCGTGCGCGCGGTCCTCGGCCCTGGCCGAGCGCGAACCGGGCTCGCGACCTCACGGACGTGCCGACCCTGGTCATCGCTCTGTCGCGAGCTCATCGATCCACCCCCGCCCGTGCCCCGCAAGATGTCGCCTGTCGCCCCGAGGCGTCACCTGACAGCGGGAGTCTACTCCGCGCGGCAGGGCCGGTCACGGGCGGCGCCACTGCTGCGACGGGCACGGCCCGCGTGGGCGGTGTGGCCGGTGCCTCGTCAGTCGAAGCGCAACTGACACCCGGCGGAGAGGGGCAGGCAACGCCGGCCGAAGCGCTCCGCGAGCAGCGCGCTGGCCTGCATGCCCGTGCAGTGACCGGGGGCGACGATGCCGACGCACCGCCGCTCGAGCTCCGCGACGGTACGCTCCAGCCGCTCAGGTCCTGCGTTCAGAAGGTGCATGCCACCGACGACCGCGCGCACCTGCTCGTCACCGCGCAGCTCGGCCACGCGGTCGAGCGTGGCGAGCAGGCCGCTGTGGGCGCAGCCGACGACGATCACCGGTCCCTCCCTGGTCTCGATCCACGACGCCTGATCGTCGGGCAGCGGATCGCCGATCGTCGCGCCGCGGTCGAGGAAGAAGGGCTCGGCGGGCCCTTCGTCGTCGCGTCGGCGGGGGATCGGCCCGGTGACGTGCATCCCCGGCACGATCTCCTGGTGGTCGGTGATCCAGGTCGTGCGTGCCGCGCAAGCCGCGAGCGCACGCGACGCCCCTCGCGGCATGCCGATCGCCACGACCTGCCCGTCGGGCTGACGCGACCACCGGGGCAGGCCGACCGCCGGGTGCGCGACCACCTGGGCGAAGCGCGCCTCGTCGAGCACCGTCGCGAGGCCTCCGGTGTGGTCGTAGTGACCGTGGCTGAGGACGACGGTCTCCGCCCGATCGATGGACACGCCGAGGCGGCGGGCGTTGGCGGCCGCCTTCGGGCCGGCTCCGGTGTCGAAGAGGACGGCGCCGCCGGCGGTCTCGAGCCACAGCGCGAGGCCGTGCTCGGCCTCCAGCCCCGTCTCGCCCCGGTGATCATCGATGAGGACGGTGACCTGCAGCGACTGCGCCTCCGGCGCGTGCGCCGCGGCGAGCTTGTCCGCGACGCGGGGAGCGGCGGCGGGCGGATCGGCGCTCATGCGCCGGCCGCGCCGCGCCGCCGCCGCCGTGACCGCGCCGACCCAATCCTCGCGGGCGTTCGGGACGATGTCGCACTGCGGCACGTACGGCTTCACGTCGAGCACGGGGGTGCCGTCGAGCACATCGAGCCCGTCGACGAGGAGCGTGCAGCCCTCTCTCCTCAGGAGACGGACGACGGTGAGGCCGATCGGGTTGGGGCGTGACGGGGAGCGTGTGGCGAAGACGCCGCGCGGTTCGTCGGCGCCGAATGGGACGACGCTGAGACCGCGGGCGTCGCCCGGCGCCATCGTGCGGGCCGCATGCAGGGCGACGAGCAGCACGATGTGGCTGAAGCCCTCGATGCCGCGCAGGCCGGCCGCGTAGGCCGGGTCGATCTCGACCGTCCCTGTACACCCCCGCGCGAACGAGGGCTGGACGGGGGTCGCGTGGGCATCCGCGTGCGGGCTGCGCACGACGCCTATCGGGCGATAGCTGAAGCGGTCACGAACGGGGCCCGTGTCGCGGTCTCCTCGCGTCACGAGCGTTGCTCCGCACGCGCCGCGACCTCATCGGTGAAGCGGGCCTGCCGCGTCTCGCGAACAGCCACGCCGGCTTCGCGCAGCACGTAACCCGGGCCCTTCTTGATGGGCTCCCGCGTCACGAGCACGTCGATGCTCTGCCCCACGAGCCATTCGGCGACGAGGATGCCCTTCTGCTTGTCGGCCGTCAGGTGCGGATTGGGGAGGACCTGCCGGCGGACGACCCGCGGTCCGGCGGTGCGCACCTCGGCGAGGCCGAAGTACGGGGCCTCGCCGAACCCGTCGGCGATCTCACCCTCGGGCGAGGCGAGAGGCGCCGCGATGCGCAGCATCTCGCGACGCCGGGGCTCGACATGGAAGTTGACGCGCTCGATCGACGGCAGCGCGGCACGGACCTCCGCCTCGAGATGTTCGCTGGCCGCGTGCGCCTGCGCGAGGTCGTCGGTCCGCACGCGCAGGGTGGCCTCGAGGAAGAGGTAGCGGCCGGCGCTGCGCACGGCGAGGCCGTCCACCTGCTGGACCAGTGCCTCGGAGGCGAGGATGCCCTCGATCCGGGACAGTGTCGGTGCGTCCACGGACGCGTCGAGGAGCACCTTCATGCCGTCGACCAGGAGCCCCCAGCCCGCGTAGGCGGCGAAGGCCAGGATCGCCACGGCGGCGATGCGGTCGACGTCGAAACCCACATAGGTCGAGACGACGGCGACCAGCGCGACGACCGTGGAGAGCACGTCCGTCTGGCGGTGCTTGCCGTCGGCGATGAGCGCCGGCGAGGAGAGGCGCTTGCCGCGCGAGGCGGCGAACCACCCGTAGGCCCAGGTCGCGACGATGGTGACGACCACCCCCCCGATGACCCAGGCGTCGATCTCGGCGCTCTCCTGCGGCGCGCCGAAGGCTTGGACGGCGATCTCGTACGAGGCGATGAAGATGAGGACGGCGATGCCGACCTGGATGAGATTCTCGATCTTGTAGAGGCCGAACGGGAACTTGGGCGTCGAACGATCCGCGAGGCGCACACCGAGCCAGAGCACCAGCGCCGCCACGACGTCGACGGCGCAGTCGACCGCCATCGCCGTCAGGGTGTAGCTGCTCGAGAGCACCGCCATGGTCACGGTCAGGACCATCAAGGCGATGTTGACGATGACGCCGCCCAGCGCAACGCGAGCGACGGTACGGCTTGCGGCCGTGTGATCGAGGCCCGCGGGCGCCGCGGTCGTGCTCGGTCGCTTCACTGCGGTCGGCCTCCAGGATCCGCCCGATGTCGGCGGGTCCAGTCTACTACCCGCGTGTGCCCGGCCCGGCTTTGCGGGCCGTCCCTCACGATCGTCCGTCGCGGTTGGAGCACGCTGCGTGATGGTGGAGTATTGGCGTGGCGGTCCGCGGGTCTTTCGGGTGTGCTCCCCGCGAGGGCCCAAGCCCGGCCGGCGCGAGCTCGCAGCCGCGCAGACTCGCCACGGCCGCAAGGGGGAGGACATGTCCGACGAGGAGACAGGCCGTACGGAGGCGCGCGCCGCCACGGCGCGCTCGGGTGCGAGGCGTGACGGTCACGGTGCCGAGGTGCGTGTTGGTGCGCAGGTGGCCGACCGGGTCGGGCCGGGGAACGGCGCCGTCAGGGTCACCCTCCTGATCGACAACGAGCGGGGAGCCCCGGGGCTCCGCGCCCAGTGGGGTCTCGCGATGTGGGTCGAGACGCGGGAGGCCAGGGTGCTTCTCGACAGCGGCGCGAACGACGCCTTCTGGCGTAACGCCCTGAAGCTCGGTGTCCCTGTCGAGAAGGCCGACGCCTTCGTCCTCAGTCACGGTCACAGCGACCACGGCGGCGGCCTCGCGAAGGTCCTCGAGGTGGCGCCGGCCGCCGGCATCGTCCTACACCCGGCGGCGTTTGCACCCCGTATGTGGCTCGCCCGCACGGGTAAGGTCGAGCCGATCGGTCTGCCCGCCCGCGCCCTCACGGCCCTGTGGTCGGCGCCCGGGCGGATCGTCTCGGCTCTCGGGCCGCTCGAGGTGGCGCCGGGCGTGTGGGCCAGCGGACCTATCCCGCGGCGCCACCCGCTCGAGGAGGCCGAGCGCAACTTCTTCCTCGACCCGGCCTGTACGGTGAGGGATCACGTCGTCGACGACCAGGCCGTCTGGACCGCGGCGGCGTCCGGTCTCGTCGTGCTGCTCGGTTGCGCGCACGCCGGCGTCGTCAACACGCTCGACCACGTGCGGCGTGTCGCCGCCGGTGCGCAGGCAGCGGGTGCCGATGCCCTATCGCTCGGCGGCGACGGTCTGCCGCTCGCCGGCGACGGTCTGCCGCGGGTCACGGCCGTGATCGGAGGCATGCACCTGCTGCACGCCTCGCCGGCGCGGCTGCAGGCGACGGGCGATGCGCTCGAGGCCGCCGGGGTGCGCCTGGTCGCCTCCGTGCACTGCACCGGCAAGCGCGGCAAGGGCTACCTGCGCGAGCGCTTCGGCGGCACCTACGCCGACGCCGCCACGGGCAGCGTGTTCGAGATCGACTGACGGTGGCCGCCCGGCGAGCCGGCCATGCGCCCCCGCCCGCCCGGCGAGCCTGCCGGGTGCCTCCGCCGGCCTGTCGGCCACAGGAGGGAGTCGAGAGGGCCTGGCGGCGTCCGCTCGCTACGCCGTCGCGCGCCAAGTCCGAGACGCGGAGGGGCGGCGGCCCGTTCTGGCCGCCGCCCCGTTCGCTGTCAGGATCTCTCGGGCTCGGCCTGCGGCGTTACCCGGCCGAGACTCGCGCCCTGTCTCGTACTCCTTGCGCCAGCGTCACTTCGCGAAGCGCGCGTACACGTACGCCGTGCCGATCGGGATGCCCTCGGCGAAGAAGCTCACGCCGAGGTACTGGTTGAGGGCGCCGGCGGCGACGTCGGTGAGCGTGGCGGGGACGGGCCCCACCTTGGTGTAGATCCTGCCCGGCTTCACCTGGACGCCGGAGAGGTCGAGGTCGAGGATCGGCGCCCGGGCGCCACCCAGGGCGGGGATCTCAGCCGTCAACTGTGCCTTGTTGGTGTCGATGGTGAAATTCTTGATCCTGAAGCTCTTGCCGTTCTTCAGATTGACCCACTTGAGTCCGCCGGAGTGGTAGATCTCGCCGCCGAGCGTGGTGGAGTCGATCGCACCGCCGGTGATGTAGAAGCGGTACCGCAGCGCGAGCTTCCCGTCGACGGTGGTCGGGACGACCCACGACGGGCGGATCGGCAGCGGGATCACCCTCTGCTTGAGCAGGACCTTCGTCGTGCCCGGGTCGGTCGTCAACTGGGTGTAGCCTCCGGCCAGCTTCAGTGTGTCGGCCTTGGCGGTGGCCGTCACGCTGAAGAAGGCCAGCATGAGGGCGAGGACAGCCACGGCAACGAGGATCGCCCGGCGGTCGAGAGTGGCGGTCGCGGACATTTCTGCTACCCCCCTTGGGAGTCGGTGTCTGGTCTGGCGGCCGCGCGTTCGGGCCGCGAAAACGGACCGAAATTACCCGCTTATTGCGAACGCAAACAGCGGGCCGACGAGCACGGGGCACGGGTTCTAGGCGCCGCTTCGGCCGCGCAGGCGACCGGTCAGGTAGGCGACGGCGCCGGGAAGCAGCGAGATGATGACGATAGCGCCGAGGGCGAGGCCGAGGTAGTCCTGCACCCACGCCGCCGTCCCGAACCAGTAGCCGGCGCCGAGAAAGATGACGACCCAGGTCCCCTCGGCGACGACGGCGTAGACCATGAGCTTCTTCAGGGGCATGCCGGCCATGCCGGCGACGAAGGGCGCCAGGGTGCGGACGATGGGCACGTAGCGGCCGAGGATGATGGCCGCCGCGCCGTGGCGCGCGTAGAACTCCTCGGCGCGCGCCATGTGCTCCGGCTTGGGGAAGCGCCGTGGCTTGCGCAGCACGCGGCGCCCGACGTAGCGCCCGATGAGGAAGTTGCAGACGTCGCCGAGGAAGGCGGCGACGAAGAGCAGCGGCGCCAGGACCACGATGTCGAGAATTCCGGCGCCGGCCAGGGTCCCGCTCGTGAGAAGCAGCGACTCGCCCGGCAGCCAGGGCGTCACGACGAGGCCGGTCTCGGCGAAGATCGTGAAGGCGATGGCCGCGTAGACCCAGGCGCCCAGCTGCTCGACGAGCTCCGCCAGGTGGGCGTCGAGGTGCAGCAGATAGTCGACGACGCGCTCGAGAGTGTCCGTCTCTCCACTCCTTCCGGTCGTTCCCGGCGCCGCGCGGCCGCGGCCCCTGAGCCGCTATCATTGCGCGGACGAGACCGAAGGAGCTACCCCATGGCGGAGAAGAGACCAGACCTGGACCCCGCGACCCTGTCGGTGTGGGCCGGCGAGGGGGAGTCGCTCGTGCAGGGCGCGACGCAGGTGCCGATCGTGTACAGCGCGGCGTACGGCTACCCCGACGTCGAGGCGTGGCTCGACGTCGCCCTCGGTCGAACCCCAGGCCACATCTACAGCCGCAACACCAACCCGACCGTGCACGCCTTCGAGGAGAAGGTGCGGGCACTCGAAGGCGCCCCGGCGGCGACCAGCTTCTCGACCGGCATGGCGGCCGTCAGCAACACCCTCCATGCCCTGCTGGCCCCGGGCGACCGCGTCGTCTCGGTCAAGGACACCTACGGCGGCACCAACCGCCTCTTCCTCGACTTCCTGCCCCGGTTCGGGATCGAGGTCGAGCTCTGCGAGACCACCGACCACGAGCAGATCGAAGGCGCCATCGCCTCCGGATGCGCCGTCCTCTATCTGGAGACGCCGACGAACCCCACGCTCAAGGTGATGGACATCGCCCGTCTCGCGGCTGCCGGCCGTGAGGCGGGGGCGACCGTGGTCGTCGACAACACGTTCGCGACACCGATCAATCAGACACCGCTGGCGCTGGGCGCCGATCTCGTGCTCCACAGCGCGACCAAGTACCTCGGCGGGCACGCCGACGTTCTCGGTGGCGTCGTCTGCGGCACGCCCGAGCTCGTCGAGCGGGTGTTCCACTATCGGGAGATCACCGGCGCCGCTCTCGACCCCATGGCGGCGTACCTGCTGATCCGCAGTGTGAAGACGCTGTACCTGCGTGTGGAGCGCCAGAACGAGAACGCGCTGCGCATCGCCCGCTGGCTCGAGGAGGAGCCGGCCGTCGCGGTGGTCAACTACCCCGGGCTCGAGTCGCACCCCCAGCATGAGATCGCCGCCCGCCAGATGCGCGGTTTCGGCGGCATGCTCAGCTTCGGCCTCGAGGGTGGCTTCGGGGCGGTCGAGCGCGTGCTGCCGCGCCTCCGGCTGGCCCACCGCGCCGCCAACCTCGGCGCGGTGGAGACCATCGCCGGCCCTCCGGCCACGACGAGCCACGTCGAGTGCACGCCGGAGGAGCGTGCGGCGATGGGCATCCCCGAGGGTCTGATCCGCTACTCGGTCGGCATCGAGGACGCCGGTGACCTGATCGCCGACCTCGAGCAGGCGCTCGAGGTCGCGTAGACGGCGACGCGCGGCGGGCTCGGGCGCGGACCGCGCGGCGGGGGCGACGGGCGTGCGCCCGTCGCCTCGCCTCGTCACGCGCGACCTTCGTCCACCCCGCCGTGTCCGCCTCAGCGGCCCGCGCTCTCCGCTCGTTTCGCCCGCCGCCCACGGACGTGGTGCACGATATAGATGATGAAGCTGGGCACGGCCGACGCGGCGACGATGACCGCCAGGGCGAGGGCCAGGTAGTCGTTGACCCAGTCGTAGCTGCCGAACCAGTAGCCGGCGCCGAGGAAGATGGTCACCCACAGGGCCGAGGCGACGGCGGCGAAGAACATGAGGCGGTGGAGGTCCATCCGCGCGATGCCGGCGGTGAACGGCGCCAGGGTGCGCACCACGGGCAGGAAGCGCGCGAGCACGATGGCCAGCCCGCCGTGGCGCTCGTAGAACTCGTGTGCCTGGGCGACGTGCTCGGGCTTGAGGTAGCGCCGCGGCTTGCTCAGCAGGTGGCCGCCGACGAAACGCCCGATGAGGTAGTTGCAGACGTCGCCGAGGAACGCCGCTCCGAAGAGCAGCGGCGCGAGGATGAGGATGTTGAGGATCTCCGTGCCCGCCAGCGTGCCGCTCGTCAGGAGTAGTGACTCACCGGGCAGCCAGGGCATCACGACGAGGCCGGTCTCGGCGAAGATCACGCCGCTGATGGCGGCGTACACCCAGACACCGAGCGTCTCGACGAGCTCGGCCAGGTAGACGTCCATGTTGAGGACATAGTCGACGAATCGGTCGATCATGGCTGCAGCCTACCCCGTCCGGAGGCCCCAGAAGAAGGGACCGCGCGCCGCGTCGTCTGTCAGGCCGCTTCGTCCGCTCGCTTCGCCAGTACGCCGCGCGCGGTGAGCACCGTGCGGTAGCGGTCGAAGAGCACGATGATCACCGTGAAGAGGAAGACGAAGAACAGCGACAGCCCAAGCGGCGTGCGGGTGTCGATGAGGCCGAGCACGCGCTGGGCGAGCTGCAGGCCGACGATGATCGCGTAGTTCACGACGAACATCCCGGCGAGCTCGAGCCCCACGGACTTCCACTCCCTGCCGCGGCGCGCGAGCCACTGGCTGACCAGGGCGTTGACGGCGACGAAGACCGCGACGAAGGCCAGCACGCTGATGCTCCTGACGTCGTCGCTCAGCAGGTACTGGGCGAAGATCACACTGATCAAGCCGGCGAGGACGACCTTCTCGATCAGGGCGCGGTCGAAGATCCCTTCGGCGACCCTGGCCGTGCGGTAGAGCTCGCTGCCCTGGCACTCGGGTGGCAGCGGGTCGGCCTTGAGGCGGATGCCGTGGTCGCCGGCCGGAGCCTTGCGCGTCACGATCCAGTAGATGACCAGGAGCACGACGGCGACGGCGACGATGGCCGCGGCGAGCAGCTCTGGCCGGTTGCTGATGGCTTCGCTCCACGAGGCGGTCGGGTCGACCCCGAAGAGCTCCTTGATGGCGTCGGTCATGTCTCTCTGGGCGATGTGGATCCAGTACTCCTGCGGGAGCTTGATGAAGACCCAGATGGCGGCCGCCGAGAGGATCACCGTCCACTTGCCCATGCGCATCGTGTTCCAGCGCATGCGTACGGCCTCGACGAAGTCCCAGAAGTACTCGAAAGTGTTGGGGAAGATGAAGAGGATGGCGCGCACCTGTGACAGTTCGAATGCGACCACGCCGACGAGGCGGTAGTAGTAGAGGAAGAAGCTCATCTTGAAGGCCATCGGGTTGACCCAGTTGCGCATCGTCGCCATGTACATGATCGCCAGGTAGTAGATGTCGAGCGACTTGTCGTAGGACTGGTAGCCCTCCAGCGGGATGTCGGGGAACTGCTGGAAGATGCTCTGGTCGATGGAGTCGAGGATCATGCAGGCGATGGCGCCGGGCAGCGGCCAGTAGGGGATCGTGAACGGCAGCAAGAGGCGTGCCCCCACGACGAGGACGACGACCACCCACTCCTCTAAGCCCATCTGCTGCCTCCAGTCGCGATGCGATCGGACGACCCCGCGAAGGACCGCGGCCCGGCCCGTCGCGCAGCCCCGCCCCGCCGGGCGGATGATCTCCGCGCGTGGCAGAGACCGGATCATCGTTGCGCGCCAGTATACTCGCGTGGTCGCCGTTTACCAGTGGGTAACTACAGCCTTTCGGCGCACCGGTGCCGCCCCGCCGGCGAGGTGTCTGCGCGGTCGTCGCCCGGCGAGACGGCGCGAGAGGCCGGGCCGGCACCTGTCTGGCACACGACGTCCGGCGTTGGGGTAAGCTCACGACGCACAGGGCGTCGGGCGACGCTGGCCTTCGGCCGGAGCGATCGCGCCCGATGCGGCGAGGGGGTGACGTGCGTCGCTTCAGCCTCCAGGGCGTGCCGTTCGTGTGTTCGTGGAGCGGCGGCAAGGACTCCTGCCTCGCGCTGCACCGCGCCGTCGCCGCCGGCGGCATCCTCGTCAAGCTCCTGTGCCTCGTGCGCGAGGATGGCACCGCCAGTCTCGGGCACTCGTTGCCGGTCGAGGTCATCGAGGCGCAGGCCGAGCGCCTCGGCTGCAGGCTCGAGACCTGCCGCACGTCGTGGCACGACTACGAACCCGCGTGGACGGCGGCCCTGCACCGCCAGCGGGGCGACGGCATCGAGGCGGTCGTCTTCGGCGACCTCCACATCGCCTCTCACCGTCGCTGGGAGCGCGACGCCTGCACGGGTTCCGGGCTTCGGCCCGTGTGGCCTCTCTGGAAGGAGCGCACGTCGAGACTCGCGGACGAGCTGCTCTCTGGTCCGACGCGGGCCGTCATCGCCTGCCTGCGGGCCGACCCGCTCGACGCGGCGCTGCTCGGGCGGGAGCTCGACGCCGAGCTCCTGCGCGAGATCGCCGATGCCGGCGCCGATGCCTTCGGCGAGAACGGTGAGTATCACACGGTCGTCATCGACGCCCCGCTCTTCTCGCGGCCGGTCGAGATCGACCCCGTCGGACGCTACCTGGACGGCGGGTTCTGGCACCTCGACTTCGGCCTCGTGCCGCCTCGCGGCGCGGGCGCTTTGCGCCCGACGGGCGGCGGCATCCCGCGTCCGAGCTTCGAATAGCCCCTTCCGGCGCGCGCCCCGGAGTCTGCGCCGCTCCGGGAGCCGTCGTCGACGTCCCGCCGTCGCACACGGCCCCTCACGCCGGCAACGGCGCTGTCGAGGTCGTCAGCACCTGCACCGGCGGAGTTCCGTGTGCCAGCCGGCCGCGGTTCGCGATCGAGCTGTAGACGATGGTCTCGCGGTCCACGACAAGGACCAAGCGAACGCGGCCGGCCCCGGACGAGGGTCCCCGGCGGAGAATGCAGGCGGAGGCGGCGAGGAGCACCGCGTACGCGGGTCCCTCGTCGGGCATAGTGCACGAAAGGCGACCGCCGCCGGGCACGTGCCGACCGGCGGACGTTCCGATCATCGACGAAGGAGGCCCCTGATGGCACACTGCCACGAGATGAAGTCCGGAGAGGTCTACATCTGCTCGAGTTGCGGCCTTGAGCTGCAGGTCGTGAAGTCCTGCGCCGACACCGGCGCCTGCTCGTGCACCGAGCCGGTGAAGTGCTGCGGCAAGCCGCTGGAACTGAAGAAGTAGGCCGCGGCACCCGATCGATCCCATCGTGGTCACCGCAGCGCCGAATTGACCGCGCGCGACGTAGTCCTGCCCGATCTGGTGCGAGTGCGGCAGCGCTTCGAGGCGCCCCGTGTCGACGACGTCGCGGGGCGCCTCGAAGCGCTGCTCGCCGACTCGGCTCTCACTGCTCACATCACGCCCGGGGCACGCGTCGCGCTGACCGCGGGCAGCCGTGGCATCCGCGATCTTGTCCCGATCATGCGCACGGTCATCACGCACGTGCGCAACGCAGGCGGCGAGCCCTTCCTCGTGCCCTGCATGGGCAGTCACGGCGGCGCCACGGCGGAGGGGCAGGCGGAGGTGCTGGCGTCGCTCGGCGTGACCGAGCACACGGTCGGCGCGCCGGTGGTCTCCTCCATGGATGTCGTCGCCGCCGGCGAGAGCCGCTTCGGCACGCCGGTCTGGGTCGCCCGCGATCTGGCGGAGGCCGACGCGGTCGTCGTGGTCAACCGCGTCAAGCCGCACACCGACTTCCGCGGGCCGGTCGAGAGCGGCCTCGTCAAGATGCTCGTCATCGGCGCCGGCAAGCACCGCGGCGCGGCCGAGGCGCACCGCGTCGCTCTCCGGCACGGCTTCCCGGCCGTGCTGGATGAGTACGCCCGTCTGGCCCTGGCGAGGCTGCGCGTGATCGGCGGCATCGCCGTGATCGAGAACCAGCGCGACGAGACCGCCGAGCTGGCCGTGGTCGCGGCCGACGAACTCTTCACGCGCGAGCCGGAACTGCTCGAGCGGGCGCGGCGCCTCACGCTCTCCCTGCCCTTCGACGAGATCGACTGCCTGGTCGTCGACGAGATGGGCAAGGACATCAGCGGAGCCGGCCTCGACACCAACGTCATCGGCCGCATGAACTCGCGCTGCGGCGACGCGACCGACCGGCCGCGGATCGCGCGCCTCGTGGTGCGCGACCTCACCGCGGCCTCGCACGGCAATGCCATCGGCATCGGCATGGCCGACTTCACGACGGCACGCCTGCTCGCGGCCGTCGACCTTGACGCCACGGCCGTGAACTGCATCACCTCGATGGGCCCCGAAGACGCCCGCCTGCCGATCGCCTTCGAGCGCGACGTCGAGGCGGTCGAGGCCGCCTTCGCCACGTCCGGAGCGGCCTCGACCGCCGAGTTCTCCCTTGTCTGGATCCGCAACACCCTTGCCCTCGAGGAACTCCTCGTCTCGACCGCTCTGCTGCCGGCGGTCGCCGCCGATCCGTCGCTCGAGCTCGTCGGCGAGCCCTTCTCCTTCCCCGCTCGCGGGGACGGATCGCTGGCGCCTGCTTGGGGGTGGGCCTGACTCGCAAGATGCATGGGGGCCGGGTGTGAGGGGCGAGCCACGGAGGTCCCGGGGCGGCCGCACCGGTTTGCCCGCCCGCACCGGCTCGCCCGCCCTCAACGGCCTGCAGGGCATCTCTCTTCGGTCCGCCGTCTGACAGGCTGGTCGTACTCCCCGGCCCGCACCTCCGGCGAGGGAAGGCCCTGCGCCATAGTGAGCCGCCCGGCCTCTTCCCATTGCCGCCGCCCAGACCTCACGCCATACTCACCGGGCGAGACGGTCGATTGATGGGGCAACGACTGCCGCCGCAGGGGCGCAGCCCGGTGCGAATCGCGTCGCGCTGCAGCTGCGCTGCCGGCAGGGGGAGGAGCAGACCATGAGAGCTGCACCGTCGGGGCGGAGCGTGCGACGCTCCGTCGTCATCCTGAGCGTGCTCGTCCTGTCAGTGGCCGCCGCGGCTGCGGTCGCTTCCACGGCAGCCTCGAGCGACGGCGTGTTCGTGAGCCCCGGTGTCGACCTCGGCGAGATCGCCCCCGTCTGGGCGCTGACCGCGGACGGCTCGGGAGATCTGGGTGACTGGGCGAGCGACGTGGTCGCGACCGGTCTGCGCACTGTCTACGTCGCCGGTGTGGGCGGGACCGAGGCGGGCGGCAGCGACGTGAGTCTCGCCAAGTACGTCGGCGGTGAGCGGGTGTGGTCGGCGACCTACGACGGCCCGGCGCACGGCTCCGACTGGGCCAACGCCGTGGCGCGTCGCGGCTCGGCGATCTACACCGTCGGGCGGCGTCAGAGCAAGACCGGCGACGGCGACCTCCTTCTCACCCGATGGGATACGGCGGGCGGCCGCGTCTGGACCCGTGGCTACGACTCGGGCGCTCGCCTGATGGACGAGGGGGTCGACGTCGCCGTCGACGGTGAGGGCAACGTCGTCGCCGTCGGGGTGAGCTACTCGGCGGTCGGCGGCGCCGACTGGGTCATCGTCAGCTACCGGGCGGACGGCACTCTGCGATACGTGCGGCGCTACGACGGGCCCGTGCACGGCAACGATCTCCCCGCCAGGATGCTGATCGACGCCGACGACAGGATCTACGTCGTCGGGCGAGCCGCCTCGAGCGAGAACGGCGCGGACGCCCTCACCATGAAGTACGCGGCGAATGGTACGCGGCTCTGGGCGCGGCGCTTCAACGGGGCCGGCAGCGGTGAGGACTTCGCGTTCTCGCTGCGGGCGCGACCCGGCGGCGGGGTGTTCGTCGTGGGGGAGACCACCGGTTTGGGGACCGGGCGCGACGCCCTTCTTCTCACGTATACGGGGACCGGCCTGACGGGGGGTGTCGTCACCTATGCGGGTGACGAGCCCACGGGCACGGACTTGCAGGCGTTCAACGACCTCGAGGTGCTCGCCGGTGGCCAGATCCTCTGCGGCGGGTTCGAGTATCGGCCGGAGACCGGTCAGGATCGCCTCCTGGTGCGCTTCGACTCCACGGGCAACGTCCTCGAGCGGTCGGTGGAGAGTAGCCCCGGGGCGTTCGAGGACCGCATCGTGGCGATGGCGAAGGATGGGCAGGGCGGCGTCTATGCGACCGGGATATGGTCGACGGGCGAGGCTACGGCGCAGATCTACACGCAGCGCCTTTGTGTGGGCGGGACCTCGTGGTCGAGCAAGTGGCCTGCGGCCCCGGTCGCCTGGGACGGCGTCGCGGCGATCGCCACCTACGGTGTCAATGCGTTCGTCGTCGGGATGCACTACGACGCCGTCACCACCTACGACCAGTGTCTGCTGGGCTACGTGTACTGAGCGAGGCGCCGGCCGGTCCATCCCACAGAGCACGACGTGCCCCACGCGATCGCCGTCAACGGCATGAACGCGTACGTCGTGGGACGGCACCACGAAGCGAGTACCGGATACGACCGGCTCGTGCCGGCCTGCGTCTACTAGAGACCGGCGAGTACTGAAGAGCGCAGGGGTGCGGGGCGGGGCGCGGGGCGGGGTCCTCACCGGCTCCGCCCCGCGCCGTCCTGCGCCTCGGCCTGCGCTCCGTCGCGCCCCGTCGCCCCGAGCGGGCAGACTGCAGGCTTCCCCCTGCCGTTGTTGAATCCGACGACCAGAGCGCCTTCGCGATGGCGGCGGCCGGCCGGGCGACTGCCCGGCCGGCCGAGGCCCCCCGCGATCGTCGCCGCGCTGCCATGCCGCCATCCGACAGGGGAGGAGCAGATTATGAGAGGTGCACCGTCTGGGCGGAGCGCGCGGCGCTTCGTCGTCATCCTGGGCGCGCTCATCCTTGCGGGAGCGGTGGCTGCCGGGGCCACGTCGGCGACGGCGGCGGACGAGGTGTCGTCGCCCGAGGAGTTGGCGCAGGCCGCGACGGCCGGTCGAGCCGTCGGATCGGCGCCGGCCACCGGGGGCACACAGATCCTCAGGACGACCGATGGCGGGAGCGTCCTCGAGGTCATCGAGGACCCGCCGGGCCTGTCCGCCGAGCCGGCGATCACCGAAACGACGCCCGAGAGCCTCGGGTTCTCGGCCGGCGCGATCACCCCGACCTGGTATCAGTCCGTCGGCGGCATGGATCTCGCCGGCGACGCGGCCGCGGATGCGGTCGCCACCGGCCTCCGGACCGTGTACGTGGCCGGGTACGTCACGGCCGTCGGTCGTGACCTCTCGCTCGTCAAGTACGTCGACGGGGTCGAGGCGTGGACCCGCATCTACGACGCACCGGCGCACGGCAGCGACGAGGCCCTCGCCGTCGCCGCTCGCGGGACGGCGATCTACACGGCCGGCTACCGGACCACGTTGCGCGGCGACCGCGACCTGCTGCTCATTCGTTGGGACCGTAGCGGCAACCGCGTGTGGGCGCGGGCCTACGACTCCGGCAACCGCGGGTTCGACAGCGCCTCTGACGTCGCCGTCGACAGTGACGGCAACGTGACCGTGATCGGCGCGAGCACGTCGGCGACCGGCAGTTCCGACTGGGTCGCGATCAGCTACAAGGCGGACGGCACGCGCCGCTGGGTCCAGCGCTACGACGGACCGGCGCACCTGACCGACGAGGCCGCCCGGATGCTGGTGGACTCGTCCGGCAACGTCTACGTGGTCGGGTTCAGCTACTCGGCCGCCAACGGCCGCGACGCCCTCGTCGCCAAGTACTCGAAGGCCGGCGCCCGCCTCTGGGTGCGGCGCTACAACGGCGAGGGCGACGGCGTCGACGACGCGTACTCGCTGCGCGCACGTCCCGGCGGCGGGGTCTACGTCGCCGGCATCACGTACCGGCCGACGACCGGGTACGACGGGCTGTTGCTCGCCTTCACGGCGGGCGGGACGCGGCTGTTCGCGTCCGCCGACTGGGGCGGCTGGAGCACCAACATCGCGGAGGCGCAGGCGTACCTCGACCTCGAGGTACTGCCCGGCGGCGACATCCTCTGCGGCGGGTACGACGAGCGCTACACGGACGGGTACGCGATGGACAGGTACCGCGCCGTCTTCAGGCCGACGGGTGACGTGCTCATGCAGATGTGGGACTTCAGTGCCGGCAGCTGGAGCGAGTGGATCACCGACCTCGCGAAGGACGGCCAGGGCGGGGTCTACGTCACGGGCACGTACGCGACGAGCGCCACGGCGTCCCAGATCTACACGCAGCGCGTCCGCGCCGGCGGCACGGCGTGGGGCAGCAGGTGGCCGGCGGCGCCGGGCTTCAAGGACGAGCCGGCGGCGATCGCCGTCAGTGGCGTCAACGCTTACGTGGTCGGCAGGCACTATGTCACGGCGACCGACTACGACCAGGCGCTGCTGGGCTACGTGTACT
>JAFGAW010000019.1 GCA_016933475.1 Thermoleophilia bacterium | reverse complement strand
TTCGCCGGCGACCTCATGCGCATGTACACGCGCTACGCTCAGGCCAAGGGGTTCGAGGTCGAGATCCTCTCCGCCAACGAGGGCGAGGCCGGCGGCTTCAAGGAGGTCATCCTCGAGGTCCGCGGTCAGGGCGCCTACTCGGCCCTCAAATACGAGAGCGGCGTGCACCGCGTGCAACGTGTACCCAGCACCGAGTCGGTCGGCCGCATCCACACCTCCACGGCGACCGTGGCCGTGCTGCCCGAGGCCGAGGAGATCGACGTCGAGATCCACGCCAACGACCTGCGTATCGACATCTTCAGGGCGCGCGGGCCGGGCGGGCAGTCGGTCAACACGACCGACTCCGCGGTGCGCATCACGCACCTCCCGACCGGGGTCACCGTGAGCTGCCAGGACGAGAAGTCGCAGCTGCAGAACAAGGAGCGCGCTCTGCGGATCCTGCGCGCGCGCCTCTTCGAGCTCGAGCGCGAGCGGCAGGAGCAGGAGCGCGGCGACGCGCGCCGCGGCATGGTCGGCTCGGGTGCGCGCTCGCAGAAGATCCGCACCTACAACTTCTCCCAGAACCGGGTCAGCGACCACCGCATCGGCCTCACCTCGCACCGCCTCGGCGCCGTGCTCGAGGGCGAGCTCGACGAGTTCACCGAGGCGCTCGCCGCCGAGGACCGCCGCGCCCAGCTCGCCGCCGAGGTGGGGGAGGAGTGAGGTGGCGGCGGGCGTGAGCGGCGCCGGGCGCGACGAGGTGGGCGAGGCGGCGAGCGACGCGGTGACCGTCGCGTCGGCGCTCGCCGCCGCGGCGGCGCGTATCGCCCGCGAGGCGCGCTCGGAGACCGCTCGCCTCGACGCCGAGCTGCTGCTCGGCGACGCGCTCGGCGTGCGCCGCGAAGACCTCTTCGCGGCGCCGGAGCGCGTGCTCGACCTCGAGGAGCGGCTGCGCTTCGAGCGCCTCCTCAAGCGGCGCGGCGCCTTCGAGCCGGTGGCCTACATCCTCGGCCGCCGCGCCTTCCGCACCATCGAGCTCGAGGTCAACGACAACACGCTCATCCCGCGACCCGAGACCGAGACCCTCGTCGAGGTCGCGCTCGAGCGTCTCGCCGCCGTCGACCGCGAGGAGCCCCTGGCGCTCGACATCGGCACCGGCTCCGGCAACATCGCCCTAGCGCTCGCCGCCGAGCACCCTACGGTTCACGTGCTGGCCGTCGACTTCCACCCGGCGCCGCTCGAGGTCGCGGCGCGCAACGCGCGCCGTCTCGGGCTCGAGGGGCGCGTCATGTTCATGCTCAGCGACGTGTACGACGACCTGCCGCCGGGGGTCGTCTTCGACCTGATCGTCTCGAACCCGCCGTACGTGACCCCCGAGTCGCTGCGCCGCCTGCGCCCCGAGATCCGCGGCTGGGAGCCGCATGTGGCGCTGCGCGCCGAGCGCGGCGGGATGGAGTTCTACGAGCGGATCGTGCCGGGCGCACCGCCCCACCTGCGGCCCGGCGGCGCCCTCGCCGTCGAGATCCCCGAGATGCGCCTCCTCGACGTGCTGTCGCTCTTCGTCGAGGTCGAGGCCTTCGAGGACATCGACGCGCGTAACGACCTCGGTGGCCGGCCGCGCGTGGTCAGCGGGCGGTTGAAGGCGCCCGGGGCTGGCGGCGGCGCGGATGCCGCCGACGGCGGCCTGGCGGGCGGCGCGGAGAACCGCGCTTCCTCCGGGTCAAGCTGATGCCCCGCTACGAGAAGGTCCGCGCCGTCGTCGTCGGGTCGCGGCCGCTCGGCGAGGCCGACCGCATCGCCGTGCTCTTCACCCGCGAGTTCGGCCGCGCCGACGCGGTCGTCAAGGGCGTGCGCAAGACCTCGTCGCGCTGGGGCGGCCGCTTGGAGCCCTTCAACGTCTGCGACCTCGTCCTCTTCCGCGGGCGCTCGCTCTTCACCGTGACGTCGGCCCAGCTCGTCGAGATGTTCAAGCACCTGCGTGAGGAGCGCGAGGCGATGACGGTGGCGGCGGTGGCCTGCGAGGCCGCCGCCACCCTCTTCGCCCCGGGCGAGCCCGAAGCGGAGGCCTTCGCCCTGCTCGAAGCAGCCTTGCGTATGGCAGACAAGGGCGTTGATGGGCCCGCCCTGCAAGCCCCGCTGCTGCTCGCCGCCCTCGTGCAGATGCTTGCCGAGGCGGGCCTGCAGCCGGCGCTCGACGCCTGTGTCGTCTGTGGCACGGAGGACGGTCTCGTCGGCTTCGCCGCGGGGCGCGGCGGAGTCGTCTGCGCCCGCTGTCTGGGCGACGCGGCGCCGCTCTCGCCGGCCGCCCTGGCCGCGCTGCGCGCGGCCGCCCGGCGGCCGCTCGACGAACTCGCCGCCGCGCCGCCCTCGGCCGCGGTCGCCGAGGGCGTCCGTCACGCCCACGGCCTCTACTCGTACCACACCGGCCTGCGTCTCCGGGCACTGCGGTTCGCGCGACACTGACGGCCGGTGAGCGGCCGTTCGAGCGGTCCGCCCCGAACCGACCGATCGTCCCCCGGCCGGCCTTGCGGCCGCCTCCAGGCGAAGCATCCGGCGGCCCCCGGCCGGTCTTCCGGCCGCCTCCAGGCGAAACATCCGGCGGCCCCCAGCCGGCTCTCCGGTCGCCCCCGCGCCGCCGTCCGTCCGGCTCTCCGGTCGCCCCCGCGCCGCCGTCCGTCCGGCCGCCCGGCCGCCGTTGGCGCCCGCTCGTTGCAGCTTGATACAATCGCCGCTCGACGCGGAGGAGCATGAAGAACGAAGCACGTGACCCGGGCGCCGTGGGCGCCCGCCCCACGTTCCAGCAGATCATCGGCCGCCTCCAGTCCTTCTGGGAGCAGCGGGGCTGCGTCATCGTCCAGCCCTACCACACCGAGGTCGGCGCCGGCACCTTCAACCCGTCGACATTCCTCCGCTGCCTCGACTCGCGGCCCTGGCGGGCCGCCTACGTCGAGCCCTCCATGCGGCCCGCCGACGGGCGTTACGGCGAGAACCCGTACCGCCTGGGTCACTACTTCCAGTATCAGGTCGTGATCCAGCCCTCGCCGCCCGACATCCAGGACATCTACCTGCAGTCGCTGATCGCCTTGGGGATCAACCTCGCGCAGCACGACATCCGCTTCGTCGAGGACAACTGGGAGGGCCCCACGCTCGGCGCCTGGGGCCAGGGCTGGGAGGTCTGGGCCGACGGCATGGAGATCACCCAGTTCACCTACTTCCAGCAGCTCGGGGGGATCGACGTCGACCCCGTCACCATCGAGCTCACCTACGGCCTCGAGCGCATCGCCATGTACCTGCAGGGCGTGGACAGCGTCTACGACGTCGTCTGGTCGCAGTGGGAGGAGGACGGCGAGCCCGTCACCGTCACCTACGGCGACGTGTACCGCGAGAACGAGCGCGAGTTCTCGGTCTACGACTTCGAGATCGCCGATACCGAGATGCTTTACCGCCACTTCCGCGAGTACGAGAGCGAGGCGCGCCGCTGCCTCGAGGCGCGCCTCCCCGTGCCCGCCTACGACCACGTGCTCAAGTGCAGCCACACGTTCAACCTGCTCGACGCACGCGGTGTGATCAGCGTGACCGACCGCACGGCGCACATCGCCCGCGTGCGCGACCTCGCGCGAGCCGTGGCCCGCCTCTACCTCGAGGTGGACGCGGAGCGGCAGGCGGTGGCCGACGGTGCGCAGGCGGCCGGCACATCGGTCGCGTCCGGCGAGGGGGCCGGCGCGTGAGTCTGCTGCTCGTCGAGATCGGCTGCGAGGAACTGCCGGCGAGCTTCTGCCGCTCGGTGCTGCGCCAGCTGCGCGGTGACGGTGGCGAGGGGCTCGTCTACCGCTTGCTCGCCGACGAACGCCTTCTGCCTACCGACGACGGGGAGGAGGGCCCCGCGGGGTCCGAGGCCGGGGGCGGCGCGGAGCCGGCCGCCGAGGACGCCGCGGAGCCGGCCGCCGAGGGCGCCGTTCAGCCCCAAGCAGAGTCCGCCGCCGAGGGCGCCGCAGCGCGCTTCGCCGGGCGGCGCCTCCGCGTCTACGTCTCGCCGCGCCGCATCGCCGTGCTCGTCGACGGGGTGCCCGAGCGACAGCACGCACTCGTGCAGCGCTTCCGCGGCCCGCGCGCCGACGTCGCCTTCGACGCCGAGGGCCAGGCGACCAAGGCCGGTGCGGGCTTCGCCCGCGGCAAGGGACTGCGCCCCGAGGACCTCGGCCGCGAGACCGTCGGCGGCGTCGAGTTCGTGAGCGCCGAGATCGAGGCCGACCGGCGCCCGGCGCTCGACGTGCTGCCGGGCTTGATCCCGCGTCTGATCACCGGCATCCAGGTGCCGCGCGGCATGCGCTGGGACCGGCGGCCCGAGGGTGCCGACGAGTACCTGCGCTTCGCGCGGCCGATCCGCTGGCTGGTCGGCAAGCTCGACGGTGCGACTCTTCCGACGACCTTCTACGGTCTCGAGGTGGGCGACGTGTCTCAAGGGCACCGGGTGCTCGGCGCGCCGGTCGCGATCGCCGCGGCCGACCAGTACGAGGCCCTGCTCGCCGAGCAGAAGGTCATCGTCGACCAGGAGGAGCGCCGGCGGCGCATCGTCGACGGGCTCGAGGAGCGCGCCGCGGCGCTCGGCGCCCGCTGGGACGACCCCGGCGACGTGCTCGAGGAGGCGGTCTACCTGGCGGAGTGGCCGTCGGTGCAGCAGGGGCGCTTCGACGAGCGGCACCTGCGCCTGCCGGCGCCGGTCCTCGTCACCGCGATGCAGAGCCACCAGCGCTACTTCCCGGTGCGCGCCGCCGACGGCGGCCTGGCACCGGTCTTCCTCTACGTCTCCAACGCCGACCCCGCGGCGGCCGAGCTCATCACGCGCGGCAACGAGCGCGTGCTCGAAGGCCGCCTGGACGACGCTGAGTTCGCCTACGACCGCGACCTCGCCGAGGGCGTCGACGCCATGGCGGCGCGGCTCGGCGAGGTCGTCTTCCACGAGAAGCTCGGCACGCTGGCCGACAAGGCGCGGCGCCTCGAGGGTCTCGTCGCCGGGCTCGCCGCCGGCGTGCGCCACGGCGGCGAGGCCGGCGACGTCTCCGGCGACGGCCACGGCGTGCCGGTCGAGCACCTCGTGCGCGCCGCCGGCCTGGCCAAGGCCGACCTCGTGAGCCAGGTCGTGATCGAGTTCCCCACCTTGCAGGGCACGATGGGCGAGCTCTACGCGCACCACGCGGGTCTGCCCGAGGCCGTGGCGCGCGCCGTCGGCGAGCACTACCTGCCGCTGTCGGCGACCGCGCCGGGCCCGGCGACGCTCGCCGGCGCCGCTCTCGCGGTGGCCGAGAAGGCCGACAACATCGCCGGGGCCTGGGCCGCCGGCCAGAAGCCGAGCGGCTCGCGCGACCCGTACGGCCTGCGGCGCGCGGCGATGGGCATCGTGCGCATCGCCCTCGAGCACGACCTGCGCGTCGCCCTGCCCGGGCTGCTCGCCGCCGCCCTCGACCAGTACGAGGCGCAGGGCGCGATCGAGCCCGGCGACGGCGAGCACCATACCCTGGTCGCCGAGATGACGGCCTTCGTGTGGGAGCGCCTCGAGGCGCTCCTGCTCGACGAAGGCCTCCCGTATCCCGTCGTCGAGGCGGCTCTCGGCGCCACCGCCACCGACGTACCGGCGAAGGCGGCGCGGGCGCGGGCCTTCGCCGCGCTCTCGGGCTCGGCCGCCTTCGCCGACGTCGTGGTCGCCTACAACCGCTGCTTCTCGATCGCGAGCAAGGGTGAGGCGAGCGCGACAGGGCCGGCGCCCGCCGTCGATCCGGCCCGGTTCACCGCCCCGATCGAGGCCGAGCTCGCCGCGGCGGTGGCCGCGGCGGCGGGCTCCGTGCCCGCCGCTCTCGCCGGCCTCGACATCGAGACCGCCGTGGCCGCCGCGGCCCCGCTGCGCGGCCCCGTCGACCGCTACTTCGACGACGTTCTCGTCATGGATCCCGACCCGGCGGTGCGCGCCAACCGGCTCGCCCAGCTCGCCGCGGTCGTCCACCTGCTCGTCGAGATCGGCGACCTCAGCCGCCTGCCCGTCCCGGCCGTCACCTGAGCGTGAAGGAGTCGGGCGTCCACAGCTGGGGAATACGCGCGTGAGGTCACCGAGGGAGGATGTGATGGCGCAGAAGTACGTCTACCGTTTCAACGAAGGTGACAAGAGCATGAAGGCGCTGCTCGGCGGCAAGGGCGCGAACCTCGCCGAGATGACCGTGATCGGCCTGCCGGTCCCGCCCGGCTTCACGATCACCACCGAGGTGTGCATCCACTACGCCGGCACGGGCACGTACCAGGACGGCGTGGAGGCGCAGGTCGACGACGCGCTGGCCTCGCTCGAGCAGGACACCGGCAAGCGCTTCGGCGACCCTGTCGACCCGCTCCTGCTGTCGGTACGCTCCGGCGCCAGGGCCTCGATGCCCGGCATGATGGACACCGTCCTCAACCTGGGCTTGAACGACACCACCATCCAGGGCCTCATCGCCCAGACCGACAACCCGCGCTTCGCCTACGACTGCTACCGCCGGTTCGTCACCATGTACGGCGACGTCGTCATGGGCCTCAAGCCCGAGGGCGACGAGGGCGACCCGTTCGAGGAGCAGCTCGAGGCGATGAAGCGCGAGCGTGGCGTCAAGCTCGACACAGAGCTCACCGCCGACGACCTCAAGGAGCTCACGGTGCGCTTCAAGGCGCTGGTCAAGGAGCGCACCGGCAAGGACTTCCCCGACGACCCG
>JAFGAW010000168.1 GCA_016933475.1 Thermoleophilia bacterium | reverse complement strand
TGCCCGGCATGCAGGAGCGCACCGTCATCCTCTACACCTTCTCGAAGAAGTACGCCATGACCGGGTGGAGGCTGGGCGCCGCCGTCGGCCCCGCGCCCGTCGTCGAGGTCATCACCCGGCTCAACGTCAACATCGAGTCGTGCCCCACCCACTTCTCGCAGTATGGGGCCGTGGCGGCGCTGACCGGCGACCAGAGCGGCCCGCGCGAGATGATGGCGACCCTGAAGACCCGCCGCGACGCGGCCCTCGAGATCCTCAACGCCACCCCGGGGGTCCGCTGCCCGACGCCAGAGGCCACGTTCTACCTGTATCCTGACGTCACCGGCGCGGCGCAGGCCGTCGGGTGCGCCGACCACGAGAGCTTCCGCCGCCTCGTGCTCGAGCGCACCGGCGTCTCGTTCTGCACCCGCCTCCACTTCGGACACGCCCTCGAGGGCGAGCGGCAGATCTACCTGCGTCTCGCCTACTCGGGGCTCGGCACAGACCAGATCCAGGAGGGCCTCGGCAAGATGAAGGCCTTCATCGAGAGCCACCACTGATCACCGGAGGAGACGCGACGATGAACGACAAGCCCACCCCCGTGCTCAACAGCCGTCTGACGCTCCTCTCCGAGGAGAAGTGCCAGGCGATCTACGACGGCGCCCTCACGATCATCGCCGAGATCGGGATGAAGGTGCCGCACCAGGCCGCCCGCGATCTGCTCGCCGGCGCCGGCGCGAGCGTGGAGGGCGACGACCTCGTGCGCATCCCCCGCGAGGTCGTCGCCGAGGCGCGCGCGACTGTGCCGCGGATGATCGACGTCTACGACCGCAACGGCGAGCTCGCCATGCACCTCGGCGGCTTCAACTCGTACTTCGGCACCGGCTCCGACCTGATGAGCATCTACGACTTCGAGACGGGCGAGCGCCGGCTCAGCGTGATCGCCGACGTCGGCCGCATGGCCCACCTCTGCGACGGCCTGCCGAACATCGACTTCATCATGTCGATGGCCCACCCCCACGATGTCGAGGCCTACGCCTCGTACCTCGAGAGCTTCCGCCAGATGGTGAGCAACACGACCAAGCCGATGGTCATGACGGCTGCCGGGGTCGAGGACCTCGAGGTCATGTGGAAGATCGCCTCCGAGCTGCGCGGCGGCGCCGAGGAGCTGCGCGCCAAGCCGTACTTCATCCAGTACGGTGAGCCGGTGAGCCCCCTGCAGCACGCGCCCGAGGTGCTCGACAAGCTGCTCTTCTGCGCCGACTGGGGCATCCCGCTGATCTACTCGCCGGCGCCCATCGCCGGCGCCACCGCGCCGATCACCCACGCCGGCCACATCGTGCAGGCGGTCGCCGAGTCCCTCTTCGGCATCGTCGTCCACCAGTTCCGCCGCCCCGGCTCACCGGTCATCACGGGCATGGGCCCCGTGAAGCTCGACATGAGCACCGTGCAGGCGCTCTACAACTCGGCCGAGTACTACACGACCTACCTCGGCATCACCGAGATGGCGAAGTGGATGGACATCCCCAACTGGGGCTACGCCGGCACCAGCGACTCGCAGTGCGTCGACGCCCAGGTCGGCCTCGACGTCGCCGAGCTCACCCTGCTCTCCATGCAGGCCGGCTCCAACCTCAACCACGACATCGGCTACCTCGACTTCGGCCTCACCGGCGCCGGCGAGTCGGTCGTGATCACCGACGAGGTCATCTCGCTCAACCGGCGGACGCTCGAGGGCATCGAGGTCAGTGAGGAGACCCTCGCCCTCGACACCATCGCCGCGGTCGGGCATGGCGGCGACTTCCTCGGGGCGAAGCACACGAAGCGCCATGTTCGCGGGCTGCAGTGGCGGCCCACGATCCTCAACCGCAGTACCCAGCAGAAGTGGGAGGCGGAGGGCTCGCTCGACCTCACCGCGAAGGCACACCGCAAGCTCACCGACATCATGACGAACCACACGCCCGAGCCGGTACCGGCGGCGATGAAGGCGAAGATCGACGAACTGGTCGCGGAGTACGTGCGCGCGGGGGCGTGACCCGCGTACGGGCCGGCGGCGCGCCCAGCGCGCCGCCGGCCCGGTGACACCGGCCGCCACGCCGGCCGGCAGGCAAAATCGACCGACCCGGCTTGAGGTCGTTGAGGAGGATGAAGTGTCAGAGTTGTACGAGCAGATGAAGCAGTCCGTCATCGACGGCGAGGTCGAGCTCGCCGAGGAGCTCGCCCAGAAGGGCCTCGACGAGGGCCTCCCCGCGGTCGACATCCTCGACCTCGGCTACGTCAAGGGCATCGAGGAGGTCGGCGACCTCTTCGGACGCGGTGAGTTCTTCCTCCCCGAGCTCGTCCAGGGGGCCGAGGCGATGAAGGCCGCGGTCGCCGTCCTGCAGCCCGCCCTCGACGCCGCCGGGGCGACGCGCACGAGCGCCGGCAGCGCCGTCGCCGGCACCGTCGCCGGCGACATCCACGAGATCGGCAAGACCATCGTCTGCTCGATGCTCTCGGCGGCCGGGTTCACGGTCACCGACGTCGGCTGCGACGT
>JAFGAW010000018.1 GCA_016933475.1 Thermoleophilia bacterium | reverse complement strand
CTCGTCCCCGGCTACGACCACGCCCTGCACAAGCTCGACGCGAGCGATGGACGGCGTCTGTGGCGGCGCGAGTACGACGACATCCTCAAGAGCTCGCCGAGTGTGTTCGAGAACCCCGCCGCCACGGGCGCCGGCGACCGCTACATCGTCTGCGCCGGCTCCCGGCGCGGCTACCCGACGGAGCTCGACGACCCCGACATCGCCCCCTACCGCGCCTTCACTCTGGGCAAGGGCGAGGAGCTCTGGCGCCTGCCGGTGCCGCAGACCGCGGCCTACACGCGCGACTGCGACGGCAGCGGCCTGTACCTCGACGGGCGTCTCTACATCGGCGTCGAGAGCGGCTGGATGTACGCCCTCGACCCGCTGGCGACGGAGCCCTGGGGCGAGCACCGCCGGCCGGCGGTGCTCGCCGAGCGGCTCCTCCTCGGCGACGGCATCGACGACCGTCATGCCGACGACCTCGCCCTCGAGGCTTCGCCGGCCCTGCTCGGCGACCGGCTCTACATCGCCTCCGGCGCCGGACACGTCTACGGCCTCACGCTCGACACCCTCGACATCGTCTACGACCGTCGCATCGGCAGCGACATGAACGGCACCACGGTCCCGACGGCGAGCGGCAAGCTCCTCGTGCCGGTCGAGAAGCAGTACATCGACGGCAAGGGCGGGATGATGCTGATCGACCCGGCCAAGCCGGCCGCCGCCGACCCGGAGTGGTACTTCCCCACGGGCAACGGGAAGCTGGGCGACTGGCGCGGCGGCGTGATCGGCTCGGCGTCCGTCAACGACGCCGCCAACGGCGACGGCCGCCATCCTGCGCTGGCCGCCTTCGCAGCGGTCGACGGCAACCTCTACGTCGTCGCCCAGGACGCTCTCGCCGACGAGGTCGTCGACGGGCCGAACGGCGAGCCCGGTCTCGCCACGCCGCAGCTGGTCTTCAGCGCGAACATCGGCGGCAGCATCTCCACGCCGATCATCGTCGGCGACGCCATCGTCGCAGCCGGCTACGACGAGACGGTCCACCTGTACCGCATCACGTATCGCGAGGCGCGTGAAGGCGACGACGGCGCCCTGCCCAGTCGCACCGGTGACTGGTGGAAGGTCGCCATCCGCGAGTTCGCGCGTCAGAATATCGGGGCCTCGATCGAGTCGACGCCGATACTATGGGACGGACGGGTCTACATCGGTGCTCGCGACGGCTACTTCTACTGTCTGGGGGGGCGATGAAGACCAGGCGCACCACAGAGACCGAGACGCGCCGCGGGCGGCGCGCCAGACTCACACCCGGCGGGCTCGCCGCCCTGCTCGCCGCGCTCCTCGTCGTCGCCGCGGGCGGCTCCACGGTGCCCGCCGTCGATGCGCCGGTCTCGCCCTTCGTCCTCGCCCCCTTGATCGGACCCTGGGAGCAGTACGGCTACGCGCCGGACTACGTGCGCAACGTGCCGGCCTTCGACTCGGAGGGCCGCGCCTACATCCGCAGCCGCACCTCGAACACGCACCACACCTCGTACGTGCACGCCCTGGAGGACGGTGAGTGGACGCGCTTCGATTTCTCCGCCGCCCTGCGCGCCGCCTTCCCGGACTACGTGCGCACGGTGGGCGCCGGCAGCATCCGCAACGACCGCGTCATCTTCGACCGCGAGGACCGCGCCTACAACCCCGTGCGCGTCAGGCTCGAGGACGGCGCCGAGCGCAACGCCCTCATGGTGTCCTGGGACCGCTGTCGTACGTGGAAGGTCTTCGCCCTGCCCGACGGCTGGTTCGCGACCGAGCAGTGGGTGGGTCACAACGAGCTCGACGGGCCGCCCTTCCTCGCCTTCTGGGAGCCCTCGGGGCTCCCCACGGTCAAGGGCGGCCAGCGCAACTCGCTCTGGGTCACGCAGCCGCGGCTCGAGGGCGAGGAGCTCGTCGTGCCGTCGCCGACCCACGTGACCGACGAGTGCCTCGGCCTCAACAGGGACTCGGGCGGCGCCTCCTTCGCGGTCACGCGCGGCGACACCACGTTCTTCGTCTGGCCGGAGGCCTCCCCCGTCGACTCGCCCGGGGTGCCGACCTACGTCGCCACGTACGACCACGCCACCGGGGCCGTCGGCACCCCGCAGCTCGTCGCGGTGACGCCGCCGGCCAACGACATCCACAACAAGCCCGGCATCTGCATCGACAGCGAAGGCCACCTCCACGTCGCCGCCGGCTCGCACGGGCGCCCGGTGCTGTACACGCGCTCGCTCTCACCCCTCAGCATCGACGCCGGGTGGAGCGCCGCGCAGCGCCTGCCCGCCGACCCGGCGCTCGCCCCGTACGCCCCCGTCGACGAGCCGCGCCAGACGTACAACGCCTTCGTCTGCGACTCGACCGACACGCTGCACCTCGTGACGCGTCAGTTCCGCGAGTGGACCGGGGAGGACGGCGTCGTCAGGACCTACGGCGGGCTGATCCATCACAGCCTGCCGAAGGGCGGCGTGTGGAGCTACCCGCACCTGATCGTGATCGGCGCCGACACCGGCTACAGCATCTACTACCACAAGCTCGGTCTGGACCATCGCGACCGCCTCTTCCTGTCGCTCAGCTACGCGGGCGGCCAGGAGTACTACCGGGCCAAGTCCCGGGCCATAGGGCTGCGCGTGCTCGGGCGCAGCGAGTTGCTGCTCGGCAAGTACCGGCGCCGGTTGCTCCTCGTCTCCGGCGACTCCGGGCTTACCTGGCGCCTCGCCGAGACCGCCGACCTCGCGGCTCCCGGCGAGTTCCTGGCAACGGAGGCCGAAGGCGACCGGCTCGCCGACGTGCCGCCGCCCGACGACGTACCGCCGCGATGGAGCTGGACCAGCCCACGGCCGCAGGGCAACCAGTTCGCGGCCCTGGCTCTCCCCGACGGCGTGTACGGCTGGGCCGTCGGCGCGTACGGCACGATCCGTCGCACCAACGACGGCGGGCGCACCTGGCGCCGCCAAAGCTCGGGCACGACGCGCCCGCTCTACGGACTCGCCGGCGCCAGCACGCGCACGGCGTGGGCGGTCGGCGAGGACGGCCTGATCCTGCGCACCACCGACGGTGGGCGCACCTGGCGCGTGCAGGACTCGCGGACGACGAAGACCTTCTTCGCCGCGACCTCCGTCTCGGGCTCCACCGGGTGGGCCGTCGGCGAGCGCGGCGTGGTGCGGCTGACCACCGATGGCGGCCGCACCTGGCGCACCGGGTACTCGAAGTCGGCGCAGGCGTTCTTCGCTGTCGACTTCGTCGACGCGACACGCGGCTGGGTCGTGGGCGACGGCGGCAAGATCATGCGCACCGGGGACGGCGGACGCACCTGGAAGGGGCAGACGTCGCCGTCCGGCCAGGCGCTGTACGGCGTCTCGTTCCGCGACCGCCTGCGTGGGATCGCCGTCGGGGCCGGTGGCGTCATCATCCGCACCGTCGACGGGGGCGCGACCTGGCGCCGCATGACGAGCCCGGTGACGACGAGGCTGAGCGCCGTCGAGATCCGGCCCACCGGCGTCGGCTTCGCCAGCGGCGACGGCGGCGTGATCCTGCGGACGCTCGACGGCGGCCGCACGTGGTCGCGCAGGCAGCTGCCGGCACGCACCGTCTGCGGCGGCCTCGACGCCTACACTGCCAGCAGGATATGGGTCGGAGGGGCCAGTGGGGTCGTCTGCCGGAGCACCGACGGCGGCCGCAGCTGGAAGCGCCTGACCGGCGGTCAGTGGCGCTCCCTCGGCGACCTTGTCTCGCACGGCGACGACCTCTGGACGACGGCCGGCGACCGCCTGCTGCGCAGCGCCACCGGCGGCGCCTCCTGGACGGCGGCGACCATCGTGGACGGGGCGTCCCTGAACGCGCTGGCGTTCTCCGACACCGACGCCTGGGCGGTCGGTGACGGCGGCCTCGTGCTGCGCAGCGGAGACGGGGGCGCGACCTGGGCGCAGCTCCCGCCGCCGACCGACCAGCAGCTGCGTGCGGTGGCCGCGCCGGCGCCGGGGGTCGCCTGGGTCGCCGGCGCCGACTCCACCCTGCTGACCACCGACGACGGCGGGGAGAGCTGGCGACGACCCCTCGCGCCGCCCGACGATCTCTACTGCGTCGAGTTCCTCGACGCGCAGCGCGGATGGGCCGGCGGCGGCGGGCCCTACGGCGAGGGTGAAGCCGTCGTCTGGCGCACGACGGACGGGGGCGCGAGCTGGGAGAGCGTCTCGCTGCCCAGCTGGGGCCGCGTGCTCGACGTCGAGTTCGTCGACGCGACCACCGGCTGGGCGGTGACCGAGGACTGGGGCGTGGACGGCGACTACCCGCAGGGCGCCGTTCTGGGCACCCGCGACGGCGGCCTCACGTGGGAGCTCCAGGCCGCCGCCCCGGGCGTGCTCCTCGCCGTGAGCATGGATCCGGCGGGCTTCGGCTGGGCCCTCGGCTCCATGGGCGTCGCGCTGCAGACCCGCGACGGCGGGGCAACATGGCTGCCGCGCGACTCCGGTACCGACAACACGCTGCGCGGCGCCGTGCTCAACGGTGTCGACGGCGCCGTCGTGACCGGTGACGGCGGCACGGTGCTGACCGTGACGCCGGGCACGCCCTGAGGCAGCGCGGCGCGGGCGGCGGCGGCAGAGGGGCCTCAGCCGAGCAGGCCGAGGAGAGCAGGCAGCTCGTCGAGGCCGCGAATCGTCGGCAGCGGCACGTCCCAGCGGCCGCGCCGGTCGAGCAGCACCCCGTGGCACCCGGCGGCGATCGCCCCACGGACGTCGTCCTCGAGGTTGTCACCGACCATCACCGCCTCGTCCGCGGCCACGCTCGCCTCGGCGAGCAGCGCGGCGAAGATCTCGGGCGCCGGCTTGCAGTGGCCGACGACGCTGCTCGCGACCGCGAGGTCGACGAAGGCGCCGAGGCCGAAGTGCGCCGCCACGGCGTCGAGGTCGCGGCTCGTGTTCGAGAGGAGCGCGAGGGCGAGCCCGGCATCGTGGAGACGCTGGAGACAGGGGAGGACGTCGTCGTACAGCGTGAAGTGCTCGACGTTCCACCACTCGGCCAGCTGGGCGCGCGCCGCCGCCGTCACCACCTCGGGGTCGCCGCCCCCGAGCTCCTCGATGATGGTCGTGGCCACGATCTCGTAGACGCCCTCGTCGTGCAACGTGCCGAGCAGTTCGCGGCGCTCCAGCATGGCCGCGTAGACGGCGCGCTCGGCCGCGTCCCAGCGCCCGGGGTCGAGATCGAGGCCGAACTCGTGCCCGAGCGCCCGGTAGCCCTCGGCCTCGAAGCGCGTGCCCGGACGCAGCAGGGTGTAGTCGACGTCGAAGATCACGAGCGCCGGCGGCGTGGGGATGTGGGCCGCGGTCATGGCTGCGGGGTCGGCCCCCGGCGGCCGGCACGGGAGTCGGCGGCGGCGAAGACCTCGCCGGCGCGGTAGGACGACCGCACGAACGGGGCGGCGACGACCTCGAGGCCGAGCGCCCGGCCCCGCTCGGCCACGGCATCGAACTCACGCGGCGGTACGTAGCGCACCACCGGCAGGCGCTCACGCGCCGGACGCAGGTACTGCCCGACGGTGACGACGTCGACGCCGGTGGCGACGCAGTCGCCGAGGACGCGCTCCACCTCATCGCGCGTCTCGCCCAAGCCGAGCATGATGCCGGTCTTGACGAGTGACCGGCGACCGTCTGAGACGGCCGGAGCGCCCTCTGGCGACCGATCCGGCGTCTGCGCCCGCCCGGCCACGCTCAGGTGGGTGCGGCGGCCTCGGGCCCAGTCGGCCGCCCGCTCGAGCAACCGCAGGGAGCGGCCGTAGTCGGCCCGCGGCCGCACCAGCGGGTAGAGCCGCGCCACCGTCTCGAGGTTGTGCCCGACGACGTCGGGCCGCGCCGCGAGCACGACCCCGAGGGCGTCGGCGTCGCCGAGGAAGTCGGGGACGAGCAGCTCGACGGTCGCCCCCGGCAACGCGCCGCGGAGCGCCGCGACCGTCGCCGCGAAGTGAGCCGCGCCGCCGTCCCCGAGGTCGTCCCGCGTGACCGAGGTGACGACCACGTGGCGGAGGCCTAGCCGCGCGGCCGCCTCGGCCACGCGGCGAGGCTCGTCGGCGTCGAGGGGCGCCGGGCCTTCCTCTCGATCCGCGGTGGAGCTCTCCACGCTGCAGAAGCGGCAGTCGCGCGTGCAGCGATCGCCGAGGATCAGGAAGGTCGCCGTGCCCGCGGAGAAACACTCACCCTTGTTCGGACAGCGCGCCTCCTCGCAGACGGTGTGCAGGTGGAGGTCGTCGAGCAGCGCGCCGGTCGCCCGAAAGGCGGCGGGCGCCGGCGGGCGCACCTTGAGCCAGGACGGCTTGCGCGACAGGCCATGGCCGTCCGGCGGCGTCTGTCCGTCCGCCCGACTCACAGGCTGTGCATGCCGCGGCCCAGGCCGCCGAGCGCGGCCTCGCCGACGCCCTCGGCGAGCGTCGGGTGGGCGTGGATCGTCTCGGCCACGTCGCGCAGGGTGAGGCCGGCGCGGGCCGCGAGGGCGAGCTCGTGCACGAGCTCGGTGACGTGCGGCCCGACCAGCGAGGCGCCGAGTACCGCCCCACCGCCAGGCTCACAGACGATGCGCACGAAGCCCTCGGCCTCGCCTTCGACGACGGCCTTGGAGACCGCGTTGAAGCGCAGATGGGCGACTTCGAACTCCCTGCCCTCCTGCTTGGCGCGGTCCTCGGTGAGGCCGACGCTGGCGACCTCGGGGCTGCTGAAGACGCAGTTGGGCACGACGCGGCGGTCGACCGTGAGGCGGCCGCCGGTGACGGCGTTCTCGGCCGCCGCCTGGCCCTGGTGGTAGGCCCAGTGGGCGAGCAGCGGCGGCCCCGCGACGTCGCCGGCGGCGAACACGCCGTCCAGAGTCGTGCGCTGCGTCTCGTCGGTGACGACGAAGCCGCGGCCGTCGATCTCGACGCCGGCCTCGGCGAGGCCCATGCCCTCGCTGACGGGGCGGCGGCCGACGGCTACCAGGACGCTCGCAGCGCCGAGCTCGCGCCCGCCGGCGAGGGCGAGGTGGACGCCGTCGTCCCGGCCCTCTGCGCTCTCGACGCCGGCCTTGAGGACGACCTCGATGCCGGCCTTCTTGAACGCCTGCTGCAGGGTCCTGCCGACGCGCTTGTCCTCACCGGGCAGCAGCTGGTCGAGCATCTCGACCACGGTGACCGCAGTGCCGAGACGGGCGAACACCGAGGCGAACTCGCAGCCGATCACACCGCCGCCGACGATGACCAGGCTCGCGGGCACGTGGTCGATCCGCAGCAGCTCGTCGCTCGTCATCACGCGCGGGTCGGAGAAGTCGAAGAGGCGGAGACGGACCGAGTCCGAGCCGGTGGCGAGGATGACGGCGTCGCCCTCGAGCGCGCGTCCGTCGTCGAGAGCGATGCGGCCGGGCCCGGCGAGGCGACCGTGCCCGGCCACGACCTCGACCTTGCGCGCCGCCAGCATGTGCTCGACGCCCTCGCG
>JAFGAW010000167.1 GCA_016933475.1 Thermoleophilia bacterium | reverse complement strand
GGGCCTCCCGTTCTCTCAACCCGCCTTGGGGCTCGGCTCGGACGGCTCTTCTTTGGGCTCGTCCATGGTCACCGTCATGGTCTGTGAGGCGACCTCGATCCCCGCGTCCTGGAGCCGGCCGACGATGCGGCGTGTCACCTCTCCCTTGGTCGAGCGCGCCGCCCTGACCGGCACGATGAAGCGCGCCGCCAGCGCCATCCAGTCGTCGGTCGCACGCGCGAACACGCGGGGCTCGAGCTCGGTCTTCGGCACGGGGTAGCTCGCCGCCATGCGCTCCATCGCCTCCTGCGCGCCGCGCGAGCTGCTGGCGGCCCGCACTTCGTCGAGGATGATCTCCTCGGCGCGCCGCCAGTCCGCCCGGTAGGGGATCGGCAGCGTGACCTCCTCCCAGATGTAGTCGAAGGCGGCCGAGTAGTTGAAGACCGGTTGCGTGAAGGTCATCTTGTTCGACACGGCGACGATGCGCCCGGTGTACTGGCGCCCGCCGACCCAGGAGTCACGCGGCGCGTCGCTCCCGGCTCCCGTCAGGGCGCTCCCCATCTCGAGGATCTTCGTCCGCAGGGGCGTGATGTCGATGACGTCGCCGCGCACGCCGCCCATCTCGACCCTGTCGCCGACTCTGAAGATGCGGCCGAGCACGATGTTGAACCAGCCGGCGAGCGCCCCGATCACCTCCTGCATCGCGAAGGCGATGCCGGCCGCGATGAAGCCGAGCACGACGCCGATCTGGCCGGCGAAGGGGCGCCACACGACGGCGAGCACGACCAGCGTGATGAAGAAGACGACGTAGCGTGCGCCCTTGCGCAGGTAGTACCTCGCGTACTGGTCCTCAGAGCGGCGTCCGGCCAGACGCGAGGCGATCAACGCGACCAGCAACGCGAAGACGAGGACCGCCGCCGTCGTGGCGAGGCGGCCCGCAACGCTCTCGTTGTCCAGCAGTACATCGAGCATCAGGTGGGACATACCCGGCCCGGGCACGACGGCGTCGTCAGCAGGGGGGCGACTTCGTCGGGCGGCGGCATGCCGTGTGCCCCCACCCCAACGAGTTAGCGCCCCTTTGCGACGGGAAGGAGCACACGGTCGGAGCGAGGGAAGGAGACGACATGGCCGATCGACTGCGAGGCCTGCGCATCGCCGCGCTCTTCACCGACGGCGTCGAGCAGATCGAGCTGATCGAGCCCGCGAGGCGGCTGCGCGACGAGGGGGCGCGCGTCGACTTCGTGGCGCCGCGTGAGGGAAGCATCCAGGGGATGGACCACGCCGACAAGGGCCAGACGTTCGAGGCCGACAGGAAGGTGTCGGATGTGCGCCCCGACGAGTACGACGGCCTGCTGCTCCCCGGCGGCGTGCGGAACCCGGACAAGCTGCGGATGGACACCGAGGCCGTCGCCCTGGTGCGCGCGATGAGCGAAGCGGGCCTGACGATCGCCGCAATCTGCCACGGACCGTGGCTGCTCGTGGAAGCGGACGTCGTACGCGGACGGCATCTGACCTCCTACCCCAGCCTGCAGACAGACATCAGGAACGCCGGCGGCCACTGGACGGACGAGACCGTCGTCGAGGACGACAACATGGTCACCAGCCGTGGGCCGCAGGATCTGGATGCGTTCTGCGACGCCATGGTCGGGAGCCTGGAGAGCCGGCGGCGGCGGCAGGCCGGCGAGGGCAGCCAGGAGCGGCCGATCGCGTAGCGGGACCTGGCGGGAGGGTCGCGGCGCGAGCGCAGTCCGCGGCGCGGGCGCAGTCTGCGCCGCGGCCCTGCACGGCACGCCCCGCCCATCGGTGGGCAGGCTCGAGCGGTGAACTCCACCACCGTGAACGGCGGCCGCCGGGCCTCCGGCTCGGCCGCCCTCTTCGCCGTCGCCGTGACGACGCAGACCGTCTCGGCGATGGCGGCCCGTCTCATCGACACCGCCCGTCCCGCAGCCGCAGACGCCTTGGGCCTTGGGGCCAGTCAGTCCTCGTCGCGGTCGCCGGCGCCGGGGTCGCGACGCCGCCGCAGGCGCTCGCCGAGGCTCGCCTCGTCGGGCAGGATCCGTAGCGACTCCGCGGCGTCGTGTTCGGGCAGGCGCTCCGCCGCCTCGGCCGTCAGGCGCAGGACGACAACGCCCGGCCGAATCGAGGCCACCTGCTCACTGGCCACGTAGCGCGGCTTGTCGACGACCTCGTGAACGAGCGCGGGACCGCCGCGGCGGGTGAGCGCGAGGCCGTTGAAGATGTCGGCCTGCCGGTCGCCGACGACGGCGTACACGTCGCCGATCTCCTCGCCGTCCGACGAGAGCACCGTCCAGTGGGTTTCGATCGCCGTCCAGGCGATCGTCGTCTGCTCGTCGCTCATCGCTCTCCTCTCGTAGCCCCTGCGCGCCTGACGAGACCCGCTTCGGCTCGGCGTGCTCCTGCTCGTAGTGACGCTGCAGGTCGCCCGTGGTGTCGGGGGCCCGTCGCACTCAAGCTACCCACCCTCCTTCCTCCGGAATGTCACCGGATCGACGGTCGGGCGCTCCTTCTGCATGTCATCGCTGGCGAGACGCGATGTGAGAGCATGCCGAATGGCTGCTCGGGACGGCCGCTCCTCCGGCATCCTAGCGCGCCGGATACGGACTCAACCGTGCCGCCACGGACTCGCCCCACGTGACGGACTCTTCACCGGTGGCCCGGATTCGAACGACCGGCACGGCGTCCCCCGGGCGACGGAGCATCGCGGCACGTCCGAGGCAGCCTTACCGAGGCACAGCTACCCCGATACGGCCACAGCTACGTGGGCTGCAGAACGGGTGCGAGGGCCCGAATCGGGGTCGCGAGGAGGATCTAGGAACCAGAAAAGACCTGCAAATGGTGGTGGACCGCAGGGGAGTCGAACCCCTGACCTCCGCCGTGCAAAGGCGGCGCTCTCCCAACTGAGCTAGCGGCCCACGAGGAGGGACAAGTATAGCGCGAGCGAAGCGCATGCCTCTTCGATCGAGACGCCTGCTTACTTCAGGTAAGAGGCTTCCTCTCTCCTCACAACAGTTGCTCACCCCGGTCGAGCGGTGCGGCAGCCTCGGGTAACATGGGCTCATGCCGGACGCCCAGCCGAACCGTACTCGTGACCTGGGCGTCCTCGCTCTCGTCGTCATCGCGCCGGTCTGGGGTTACAGCTGGGTCGTGATCAAGGTCGCGCTCGACTACGCGCGGCCGTTCACCTACATCGCCCTCGTCACGGTGTTGTGCACCGCCTGCTTCTTCCTCGCCCTCGTCGCCGCGCGACGGCCGCTGCGACCCCCGCCCCTCGCGTGGACGGCGGCGATCGGTCTTCTGCAGACGGCGGCGTTCAACAGCCTTGCCACCCTCGCGCTCGACGTGGGAGGCGCCGGCAAGGTCTCGGTGCTCGCGTACACGATGCCGTTCTGGCTCCTGCTCCTCGCCTGGCCCTTCCTCGGCGAGCGGCTCCGCGGCCTGCAGTGGCCGGCCGCCGCGCTCGCCTTCACGGGCCTCGTCCTCGTGGTGCGCCCCTGGGACATCGGCGGCGCCCTGAGCGGCGTGCTGGCCTGCGCCGCCGGGCTCGCCTGGGCCACGGCAGCACTGCTGATCAAGCTCCTGCAGCGGCGGACCTGCGTCGACGCGCTCTCCCTGACCGCCTGGCAGATGGCCTTCGGCGCCGTACCGCTGATCGTCATCGCCGTGGTGACACAGAGCGGCTGGCCCCACTGGACGGGCACGTTCGCCGCGTGCGTCGCGTACACGGTGCTCCTCTCGAGCGGTCTGTGCTACCTCCTCTGGTTCTTCGCCCTGCGCGCACTCTCGGCGGGGGCGGCCGGCATGGGCACGCTGGCCGTGCCGGTGATCGGCGTCATGGCCGCCTGGATCCAGCTGGGGGAGCGGCCCCTCGCGATGGAGGCCGTCGGCATGATCCTCATCGTCGCAGGGCTGGCCCTGCTCACGGCGTACGGCGTGCTCGCCGCCCGCCGCGGCAGAGGCGCGATCGGCGAGGAAGTCGTGATCCCGCCGGTCATCGACTGAGGGACGCGAGCCGCCGGGGCCATCCCCGGTCGACGCTCGCCGCGCGGAGGAGCCTCACCGACGGCGTCCCGTTTACTAAGTACGCGCGCCGGAGAGGTCGTCCGTACATGTCATGTGCCTTCGAGCCGGGAAGACCCGGCTCTCTTGTTGGGAGTGAGTGCCGTGAGAGCGATCGTCCAAGAACACTACGGCTCGACTGATGCCCTCAGGATCCGCGACGTCGAACAGCCCGAGACTGCCCACGATGAGGTGCTGGTGCGCGTGCGTGCCGCCGGGGTGGATCGTGGCGTCTGGCACCTTATGACCGGCCGGCCGTACCCGGTGCGTCTCGCGGGCTACGGGCTGCGAGCGCCGAAGAATCCCGTCCCGGGCATGGACCTGGCCGGCGTTGTGGAGGCGACCGGGAAGGATGTCACCGGCTTCCGTCCCGGCGACGAGGTGTTCGGCGTGGGCACGGGCGCCTTCGCTGAGTACGCCCGCGCCCCACAGGACACGCTCGCGCCCAAGCCCAGCAACCTCACCTTCGAGCAAGCGGGCGTGGTCGCCACCTCCGGCACTGCCGCCCTGCAGGCCCTGCGGGACCACGGGCAGGTCGAGCCGGGGCAGAGCGTACTGGTCATCGGCGCCTCGGGTGGTGTGGGGACCTTCGCGGTGCAGCTGGCCAAGGCTGGCGGAGCTGAGGTCACCGCCGTCTGCAGCGCCTCGAAGGTGGACCTCGTGCGCTCCCTGGGCGCCGACCGCATCATGGACTATGAGCGTGAGGACTTCGCCGACGGGAGGCGACACTACGACGTGATCCTCGACATCGGGGGGAACTCGTCGCTGTCCCGACTCCGGCGAGCCCTCGCCCCGAAGGGGCGACTCGTGATCGCCGGAGGCGAGACCGGAGGCCGGTGGCTCGGCGGCACCGATCGCCAGATCCGGGCACGCGTGCTGTCACCCTTCGTGAGTCAGACGTTGACGACGTTCATCTCCAGAGCCAATCACGACGACCTGATGATCCTCAAGAGGATGATCGAAGACGGCAAGGTCACACCGATCGTAGACCGGACCTACCCGCTGAGCGAGGTCCCGAAGGCGATCCGATATCTGGAGGAGGGGCACGCTCGAGGGAAGATCGCGATCGCCGCCTGAGACCGGCACGCGACCGCCGATCAAGACCCGCCGCCGATGAAGACCCGCCGGCGATCAAGACCCGCAGACCCCGCCCGGGCTCGCGACCCGGCGACGCCGACGCACATGGCGTCAACACCGTGTAGCGTCCGGGGCGACGACAGGAGACTCACCCATGACACGACGACTCACCGACATAGCGCCACGCCGGGCCGCGCTCATCGCGGGCTTCGGCTACCTGCTGATCTTCATGCTCGCCATCTTCGCCAACTTCTTCGTCCGCGAGCGACTGATCGACCCGGATGACGCAGGGGCGACGTTCACCAACATCGCCGATTCGGAGTTCCTCCTCAGACTCGGACTCGTCGGCTTCCTGATCGTGTTCGTCATCGACGTGGTCATCGCCTGGGCTCTCTACATCCTGTTCCAAGGGGTGAACGCGTCCGTGTCGCTGCTCGCTGCGTGGTTCCGACTCGTGTACACCGCGTTCCTCGGGGTGGCGCTGATCTTCTTCTTCGTGGTCCTGCAACTTGCGAGCGGAGCAGCCTATCTGGCGGCGTTCGAGCAGGGCGCACTCGACGCTCAGGTGATGCTGTCACTCGACGCGTTCGACTACGCGTGGCTCATTGGGTTGGTGAGCTTCGGACTCCATCTCATGCTGCTCGGCTACCTCATGCTCGCGTCCGGCTTCGTGTCGCGAGCCCTCGGCGTCCTGCTGACGGTGGCCGGTGCGGCATATGTCTTCGACACGCTCGCGCATGCCCTCCTGTCGAGCTACGACGACCACGCGACCGTGTTCCTGCTGATCGTCGCCGTCCCGTCGGTGGTGGCCGAGCTCGCGTTCACTGTGTGGCTGCTGGCGAGAGGCGGACGGCAGCAGGAGGCGCTGGGGTAACGATGGAGGTCGGCGGCGGCGCGCCCCGTGAGCCGCGCTGCCAGAGCCGGTCACGGCGAGAGATCGATGATGGTCGAGTCGTAGTAGACCTTCATCCGCACGACCTTGCCGTCGCGGACGTCCATGACGATCGCCCCCGGGACCGAGAAGGGGTCCATGTCGATCGTCCCGCCCGTCCTCGTGCGCAGGACGGCCCAGCCGGGCCCGGCGATCGGCGGCTCGATGGCGAGCGATTCGATGCCGGCGATCTGCGTCGTCCCCGCGTGCCAGGCCAGCACCGCATCCACACCGCGCAGCGGCCCGTCGGTAGAGGTGTCGAGGAACACGATGTTGGGGTCGTAGACCTTCTTGAGCGCGGCGAAGTCGCCGGTCCGCGCGAGCACCTCCCGCACCTCATCGGCCACGGCCTGCGCCTCCTTCGCCGTGTCGTCGGCGCCGGGGGCTGCGGTCGCCGCTTTCCACCCCTTCGTGACCACGCCGGTCTCGTGCGGGTCGCCGATGATCTCCTCGTGCGCGATCTTGCCGTCGCTCACGGCGAGCATGTCGACGTAGGGCAGCACCATCGTCGGGTCGTCGGGGTCGTCCATGACGGCGCCCGCGATGACGGCGACGCCCGGCGCCACGTACGTCTGCGCCGCGGGGCTCCAGTAGAGGTTGGACTCCGAGATACCCCATGTGTACTTGGCCGTCATCAGGTCGTCGACCCTGGAGCGGTCGAGCCACGCATCGAGGGTGAACGTCTCCGCGTACAGGTCGCTCACGTAGGGTGACACGTCACGCGCCAGCACGGCGGCGAGGTACTCCCGCGCCAGGGCCCGCGTCTCCTTCAGGCCGTCCGTGCCGCACTCCCAGCGGCTCGTGTCGATCGGGGGCGAGGTCTCGGTGGCCGACGGCGAGGGAGCCATCGACGCCGTGGGCGAACTCGTGCCCTGCCCCCGGCCCTCCGTGTCTGCCGCCTCGCCGCAGCCGCACGCGGCGACGGCCGCCGCGGCGAGCACGAGGGGCAGCACGAGCGCGAGACGCGCCGACCTGATCCCGCCTGCAGCCCGTTTTGTCGCCCGAGTCGTCTTCGCGAGCATCTTCATCTCCGAACCCCTTTCTGCGCGAGCGTCCCGGAGGCCGTTCCGCAGACCGTTCGCCGAGCTCTGCACCGAACGACCTGACCCTCCGCCTCTTGGGACACAGCGGGAGACGCGCTCCTTCGGTCGCCGCCGTTGCGGCTACCGCCCGACCGCGCGCAGCGACTCGGCGATCATCACGAGCTCGCGCTCGCTCGCGGCCCCGGCCACGGTCAGCAGGAGGCCGTCCTTGACGGCCCACAGATGAGGCGTCGTGATCTTGGGCGCCACGACGACCATCGCCGTCGTGCCGGCGAAGGAGCCCGATCTGAGCGTCACCTCGTGGCGCATCAGCTTCGCCCAGGTCGGCTCGGGCTCGAACGGGTCCGTGTCGGCCACGTACTCCGGGTCCGCGACCCGCCTGGTGGTCACGGTGAGGGGGTCGAAGCCGCGCGCGTACTGGAGGGCGAAGACGCGACGGCCCTCGACGAGGCCGTTGGCGGTGGTCGAGCGCAGGGCGGCGGCGGCGCCGACCAGCGCGAAGCCTTCCGGCACGGCGTCGGGCGCGAGGGTCGCATAGCCGTCGAGGCTCTTCGCGGCGCCCGGGTCCACGCGGCGGAAGCCCTCGTTGACACGCGTCGTGTCGGCGCCCTGGGGCGGGTCGAGGGCGAAGACGCCACGCGGCAAGGGCTCGTCGAGGCGGAGATCGCGGTAGCGCACCTCGAGGACGACGAGCTCGTCCTGGACCGCCTGGAAGCGGACGGGCAGAGACGTGGCCTGGTCGATGGTGAACACGTAGAGGGGAGAGGCCTGGGTGACCGCCGGGCGGGCGGACGCCGAGGCGAGCGAACAGGTGACGAGCCACGCCGGTCGGCCCTCGTACGTGGTCGCCTCCACCGCCGCCCCGCGCGCCGCCTCGAGCGCGCCCACGCCGGCGCTGAAGTCGTACGCCGTGATGAGGCCGGCCCAGCAGTCGGGCGGGCCCAACGGGTACTGCAGGCGCTCGATCAGGCCACGCTGGCGAGAGTGCACGCCCAGCGTCCCGGTGCGGGCGTCGTAGGCCACGTCGTCGGTGACACCTACGGCCCCCTCCGGGAACCATCCCGTCTGTGGCGCCCCGACGAGGGTGAGCCGGTAGCTGCCGTCGGCCCGCATCGTCAGGCTGTAGCGGTCGGTGCGCGCCTCGTGCGTCGCTTGCCACATGTCCCACTCGACGATCGTCAACTCCAGGTCCGCCTGCAGGGTACGGCCCGACGAGAAGGCGACGAGCGCCCGCTGCAGCACCTCGGTGGCGCTGACGGACTCGGGCCCCCTGCTCCCCGGCGTGCCGAGCAGTACGGCGGCGGCGATGAGCGCGCAGGTGCCCGCCGCGGCGAGGCCGACGCGTACGGCCGGGCGGCGCGGCACGAGCGCGAAGATGCGCCGCCTGCGGGGCCGCGGCTCCGCCGCCTCCGCCGCGGTCCGCACGGCCGCACGGACGCGGTCGCGTTCGCCGTCGCTCGCGGGAGGCGGCTGCAGGTCGCGCAGCGCCTCGCGCAGCCGCCTGTCGAGATCGTCGTTCACGACTCCCCCCCTGCCGTCCGCTTCCTCGCTGAGGCAACGCGCCAACGTCATGCGAGCCGCCGACAGCCGTGACGCGACCGTGCCCGGCGGAATCCCGAGGATGCTCCCGGCCGTGCGGTAGTCGAAGTCCTGCTCCAGGACGAGGAAGACCACCGCGCGGTGACCGGGCGGGAGCGCCGCCAGCGCCGCCGCGAGCTCGAGGCGCCGGACGACCTCGTCGGCGGGGTCCGTTGCCTGCCCCGACTGCAGCGCGTCGATGTCGGGCACAGCGACGGTGCGACCGCGGCCGCGAAGCATGTTGAGGCACGTCCTGAACGTGATCTGGTAGAGCCAGGTGCCGATGCTGCTGTCGCCACGGAAGCCCGGCAGGCCGCGAAAGGCCCGTACCGCGACCTCCTGCATCGCGTCCTCGAGGAGGGCCGGATCTCCCAAGGTTCGGTACGCCAGGCCGCGCAGGCGGTCCGCATACTCGTCGTAGAGCCTGAGGAAGGCGTCGCTATCGCCGTGCCGCGCGGCGTCGATGGCATCGCGCGGCACGGCGCTGCGGGTCGACGTCCAATACCCGGCTGCCACGGCGGCGCCCCACTCGCTCGTGGCCACAGCGTTTGCCACATGACCGTTCACCTCACAGTACACCTGGCGCCGATGGGGGGAGCGCTGCGCAACGGACTCCCCAACGGTTAAGACACACGAGGACGGCCCCGGCTTCATTCGCTCCGCCGCTACGGGCGGGGCGCGGCCGGAAGGGGCCCCGGGGCCGAGCAGCCGAACACACGGCGCAGCCCAAGCTCGCCCGGGCGCCCGGCCTTGACTTCCGGCCCTCCGGTGCGGCAGATGGTGGTCATCGCAGCGAAGGAGACCCGATGACCGAGCCCCTCATGCACCGGCACGAGAGCGACTACCCCTGGGAGCTCGACCCCGACGATGCCCACCGTGCCGCGCGGATCCGTGTGCGCACCTTCATCTCGGGCGGGCGCACCCCGACGAGCGGCCTCAGCATGGGCGTCTTCGAGCTGCCGCCGGGCGCCGTGCTCGACCCGCACCGCCACCACCCGCAGGAGGTCTACTACGTGACCGCCGGCGAGGCCGAGGTGTACCTCGACGGCGCCTGGCGGCCGCTGCGCACCGGCGACGTGGTCTACTTCCCCCGCGACGCCGTGCACGGCGCCCGCAACCGCGGGCCGGCGGCGTGCACGATCGTCTGGGTCTTCCCGGCCGACTCCTACGACGAGATCGAGTACTTCCCCGCCGGCGAGGGCCGCGCGACACCCGGCTGACGCCCGCCGCGGCGCGGCCTCGCGCGGCGCGGCCTCGCGACCTGCGGCAGCGCACCGGCCGAGGCCCACCGCGCGGCCACGGGGATCAGCAGCAGCCCGAGCGCGAGGACGATCCGTCGCGCCCAGGGCATCGGCTCCCAGAACAGGGCGATCTTGCTCTCGACCTCGCGTCGCAGGTCGAAGTCCTCCGGCAGACGGAGGCTCAGGATCCCGCCCTCCCTGTCGGCGAGCACGAGGGCGTCGTTCTCGTTGGCCGTCGGCACATTGCCGGGGTAGTCCACCCACATGTGATCGAGCGAGTTCCGCAGGTTGTAGGGGATCCCCTTCGCCGCGAGCACGCTCATGAGCACGACGGCGCGCGCCTCGCAGTCGCCGCGGCCGTCCGCGACGGCCTCGGCCGCGGTGGGGAAGCGCCAGGGCACGCCGCCCACCTCCCAGTCGGTCGCGTACGGCAGTCGCCGGAGCACCTCGGCCTCGATCTCGCGGGGGTCATCTGGCAGCTGCGCGGCGAGCCCCGAGACGGCGCCGGCGTCGGCGCGCGGCTCCGCGACGTTGCGGAAGCTGGCCACCAGCACGCCCGGGTCGGGGTAGAGCACCACGAGGGCCCACCAGAAGAGGAGGAAGAGACGGGTGCCGCGAGAGAAGCTCATACCCCATTGTAGCCGCCGCGCGCGCCGAACGAGCGTCCGGGTCGGGGCGGCGCCGGCCGTGGAGCCCCGAGAGGCCGCGACAGGGCGGCGGCGGCCGACCCGGGTGCCCCGGCGACGCTGCGCGGCGGCGGCGAGCGACCTGGGAGCCCCGGCGACGCTACGCGACGGCGTTGGCGAGCAGCCAGAAGAGCGGGAAGAGCACGAGCTGGTGCGTCAGGTAGATGAGCAGCGAGTGGCGTCCCAGCGTCCCCAACGGAGCCGTCTGTCGTTCCCAGTCGGGCGGCGAGAACCGGCGTGCCCCATCCGCGTACCAGGTCCTGCCCACGGCGAAGCCGAGGAGGGCGAAGCCGGCCCACGGCGTCATCGGGTACCAGTCGACCGTGGCTCGTGGGGCATCCCAGCCGAGGATCGCCAGCCAGGGTTGCGGGGCGGGTCCGTCGAGGAGCCCGCTCCACCCGATCGCCAGCAGGGCCACGCCGAGCAGGGCGTTCGCGACCGCGCCGAGCCGGGCGGTGAAGGCGAGCAGCAGCGTGCACGCCGCCAGCAGGTGGAGGATGCCGAAGTAGACGAAGCTCTCCGGCAGCGCCACCCAGGTGCCAAGGGTGACGAGGGCGGCCGCGCCGCCGATCAGCGCCACGCGGTGAGCGGCGCGACCGGCCTGCGACCTGTGGGTCGCACGCGTGCGATCGCGATCGAGCGACACGGAGAGGCCGAGCAGCAGGATGAACGACGCGGCGATGGGGCCGGAGAAGTAGCTCGAGGCCTCGCCGAGGTCCGTGTCGGCGAAGTACGCCCAGTCCCAGACCGCGTGGAAGATCACCATCGCCACGATGGCGAGGCCCCGTGCGGCGTCGACCTCCCAGAAGCGGGCGCGAGAGCTGCCGGTCTTGCTCAAGAGCCGCTCGCCCGTTGCCCGGTCCTTCCCCCGACGCCACGATAGACGGGCGGCCGCGTCGGCTCCGCGGCCGGCCGTGAGCCGTACTCTACCGCCGATGCCGCCCGAGGGCGGCCCGCGACGGCGGTCGGGGCCCGAGGCGGGCCGGCGGCGAGCTGGGCTCGCACCGGACGCGCACGCGCTCGTGCGCGCTATCGGCTCGTGCCGTGCCCGGCGAAGCGCACTCGTGCGCGCTCGTGCACGCTCGTGCGCGCTATCGGCTCGCGCGCACCGGGTGAGCGTCGCGCCGCAGTGCGACCGTTGCCGCTGCGGGCCGTGCGTCGCCGCCGCTGTTGAGGCCGTACAGGGCGAGCAGGGCACGGCGGCGCCCGAAGCGGGCGCGCAGGGCGTGGCGGAGCTCGCGGCGGAAGGCGGCGGCGGCGGCCACGTCGTCCTCCGTCGCCGCCCGTCCCCCGAAGAGCACCGCCTGGACGCGCGCCACCAGGGGCGCCGCCTCGACGCCGAGCCGCTCCTTCGACAGCGCGGCCAGCTCGTCGAGCGTGTACGAGCTCGGTACCACGACGCCGAAGTCCCTGAGCTCGGCGTCGACCAGGGCGAGCGAGGCCCGGAGACGCCGCCCGTGGTCGGAGTCTCCCAGGCCGCGCCGCCGCAGGAGGGCGCGGCCCAACGGCCACGCCACGGCGGTCAGGGCGATGGCCGACAGGGCCGCCCACAGCACAACGTGTGACGCCCCCGAGGATCGCGGCGGGGCTTGAGACCCGACCGACGGCAGCCCGCGCGACACGTCCTCGCTCAGGCCGCGCGGGACTTCGATGTCGACGGCCTCGAGCGCCTCGCCGCCGCGATCGAGCCGCGCGGCGAAGAAGGGGTCGCGGAAGCCGTCGCCGGTTGACGACCCGCCCGAGCCCGGCATGCGGATGCCGGTCGTGGGCTCGAAGGCGACCCAGCCGACCCGGGGGAAGTAGACCTCGACCCAGGCGTGGGCGTCGTTGCTGCTCACCACGTAGCGGTCCTCGTCTACCTTTTGGCCGGTGGCGAACCCCACGGCGACCCGCGCCGGGATACCGTTGAAGCGCACGAGCACCGCCATCGCCCCCGCGAAGTGCTGGCAGAAGCCGAGCCGCGAGTCGAAGAGGAAGGAGGCGTACGGCGAGCTCTGTCGCGGCGACGGGGTGGTGAGTGAATAGAAGTAGTAGACGCGCAGGTACCTCTCGATGCGGAGCGCGATCTCATAGGGGTCGGTCGCGTCCTTCACGATGTCCTGGTTGAGGCGGTACAGGCCGAGCCACTCGAGGTGCTGCGGCGTCGCCTTCATGGCGTCGCGCCAATCCTCCTCCAGCGCCGTCGCCGCGCTGTCGGCCGGAGTCGGGAAGGGCAGTTTGGTGAGCCGCAGGACGTGCTCGGGGTAGTCCCGCCCCCGACCCACGAGGTCCTCGGGCTTCAGCTTGGGCACCGTGGCGGTGAGGGCATAGCGCGTGCCGGCGGGGAGCGGCTCGGAGACCTCCAACGCGCTGTTGCTGTCGGTGACGACGGCGGCCTCGTCGCCGACGACGAGCGTCCGGGCGACGCCGCCGGTGAGGTAGTAGTCGCTCTCCATCCCCCCGATCTCGAACTTCTGCCGCACGAGCGTGCCCCTCGGGACGAGGTCGGCCGCCGGGACCACGTAGGTGAAGTCCCGCGCGTCGGGGTCCCTCTCCAGCTCGCTCTCTCTCGTGCCCTTCGCGTACCAGCCGTCCCCGTTGAAGCGCTCCAGCGCGTTGGCCCGCCAGTACGAGGCGACCGGCGAGGTGACCTCCATCACCGGCTCGTCCCGGTCCGGGTCGAGCAGACCGGCGTACCCCTCCATCGAGTCGAAGCTGAAGCGAGCGTCGCTGTGGCCGACGTCCCAGGCGCGCCAGTCCTGCCAGGGCGGAGCGGCGGCGAACGACGTCGACCCCGCGACCCAGACGGCGATGCCGATGGCCGCCGCCGCGCCGGCAAGACCGCTCGCCGTGTCCCCGACCGTCCAGCGGCGCCGGCGAAGCGTGCGCAGCGTGAGCAGCAGACACGCGGTGAAGAGCAGGAACGCGACCGGCGACGCGAGTGTCCTCACCTCCTGGTCGAGAGTGAGGCCAAAGACGAGCGGGACGGCGAGGATCACGACAGTGGCGACAGGCCGCCGTAGGCCCATGGCGGCGAGGGCGGCCACCCACACGAGACCATACAGCGCCAGGCCGAGCAGGAGCCTGAGACCGTCGGCAGCCTCGAGATCGAGGGGGACGCGGTGCATCGCGAAGTACAGGATGCCTGCGTTGAGCTGGTCCGTGTAGAAGGTGAGGTGGTCGCGGAGGCCCTCGACGCCGGGCGGCGCCGGCAGCTGCACGCGGGCGAGGACGACGGCGCCGAGCGGCGCCAGGAGGAGGGCGAGCGGCCACACCCGGCGCCGGAAGAGCGTGGGGAGGGCCGCGGCCGTCGCCAGGAGCGTCGCCCACACGAAGGCCGGCGCCACGGAGGGCGACCCGATGCGGTCGAGCGCGAGCGCCGCCGTCAGCGCGAGGCCAAGGAAGCTCAGGAGGTAGAGGAGGGCGCGGACCGGCTTCATCGGGCCGACGCGTAGGTGGGACCGCCCTGCTGTCGCAGAGCCGGACCGTAGGACAGCGCTGCGCCGAGGTCGTCGCCGCGCCGCAGCCCGAGGGTACGTACGCCGGCGGCCTCGAGCGCCGCGACGAGGTGCTCGGTGTCGCTCGTCGCCGCGCCCGAGCCGAAGGCGGCCGCGTCGACGTGCACCACCGACACCTGCAGCCCCTCGTCGCGCAGCCGCAGCAGGACGTACTCGAGCTCGCGGTCGAGCGCGAGGACGACGAGGACGATGGCGTGAGACCGCCCCGGGCGTCGCCCGTCGTGACCCAGCAGCGCGCGTAGCGAGGAGCCCAGGCGCGTGGTCTTGTGGGGAGCCACGCGGGCGAGGCTCTCGAGGAGCAGCGCCCGGCCCTCGACCCCCGGGTTGAGCCGGCTGCGCCGCCACTCGTCCTGTGGCAGCAGCATCGTGACCGTCCTCCCGGCACGCAGGGCGAAATCGGCGATGGAGCCGGCCGCCCCGACGGCGAGCTCGACGTTGGTGTCGGGCGCCGTGCCGGCGGCCAGTGAGGCCGGCACGTCGAGCAGCAGCGTGACGTCGCTCCCGGCCGGCTCGTCCATCTCGCGCAGCATGAGCGTGCCGGTGCGCGCCGTGGCCTTCCAGTGGATGCGGCTGAGTGGTTCTCCCGGCCGGTGGGGCCGCACCGAGCGGAGATCGGAACTGCCGGGCACGCTGAGGCCGTGCGGGCCGCGGTCGCGCCTCGCGCTCATGCCCGGGAAGAGGGCACACGAGGAGAGATGGACGAGCCGCGGCGCGACCGTGAGCGTGGCCGGCTCGCCGAAGCGCAGGCGAGCGCAGGCGAGCCCGAGCGGGTCCTCGGCCCGCGCCAACGGCGCGGGCAGTCGATGCACCCCGCGGTGCGCGACGAGCGGCGGCGCGACGACCAGGCGCTCCTCGAGGGATCGCAGACTGTCGATCTCGAGCCCGGTGCCGGCACTCATCACGCCCGCGAAGTCGGTGACCAGAAGCTGAGAGCCGGGCAGCACCGACCTGTTCTTGACGTGGATGGCGACCTTGACGGGGTCGCCGGCGATCGGCTGCCCCGGGCCGATCTCACGCCGCCCGCGCAGACTGCGCGCCGTCACGGCCACCAGCAGCCACGCGATCAGCGGCGCGACGATGAGGCAGACGGCGAGCAGGTACAGCTCCCAGGTGCCGAGCACGCGCGCGGCGACATAGGCCGCGCCGCCCGCGGCCAGAAGGGCGAACCCTCTGCCGGTCGGCACCGTCATCGCTACGTCCGCGGGGCCGGCACCAGGTCGAGGAGACGCTCGACCACCTCGTCCTCGTGCAGCCGGTGCACCCGGGCGTCGGGCGACAGGATGATCCTGTGACCGAGAACGCGCACCGCGAGGTCTTTGAGGTCTTGCGGCACGACGAACTCGCGCCCACGCAGCAAGGCCTGGGCCTTGGCGGCGCGGACGAGCGCGATGCCGGCTCGCGGGCTCGCGCCCAGGTACACGTCTTTGCTCTGGCGCGTCGCCGTGAGCAGGTCGACCACGTACTCGCGCAGCGTCTCGGCCACGCGGACCCTGCTCACCGCCTCCTGGAGAGCAAGCACCTCGGCGGCGTCGAGCACCGGCTCGAGGGCGGCGAGCGGGTCGTGCGTCGTCTGCGCCTCGAGGATCTCGGCCTCGGCCGCCGCCGACGGATAGCCGAGACTGAGGCGCATCATGAAGCGGTCGAGCTGTGCTTCGGGCAACGGGTAGGTGCCCTCGTACTCGATCGGGTTCTGGGTGGCGATGACCATGAACGGCGGGTCGATGAGGTGGGTCACGTTGTCGATCGTCACCTGCCGCTCCTCCATGCTCTCGAGCAGGCTGGCCTGGGTCTTCGGCGACGAGCGGTTGATCTCGTCGGCGAGGATGACGTTGGCGAAGACGGGGCCGGGACGGAAGGCGAAGGACCCCGTCTTCTGGTCGAAGACGCTCACCCCGGTCACGTCGCTGGGCAGCAGGTCGGGCGTGAACTGGATGCGCGAGAAGCGGCAGGAGAGAGAGCGCGCCAAGGCCTTGGCGAGAAGCGTCTTGCCGACGCCGGGGTAGTCCTCGACGACCACGTGCCCCCCGGCGAGCAGGGCGACCACGCAGGCCTGGATCACGTCGTCCTTGCCGAGGATCACCCTGCCGACGCCGGCGGCCACCTCGCCGGCGCGCCGGGCGAGAGCGAGCACCTCGTCGGTCTCGAGGGTGGCACTGGCGCGCGTGTCGGCGGACATGTGGCCTCGCAGGTCTCGGACCGGGCTCTGGCCCCCTTCATTCTCCACACGAGGGAAGGCAGGGCAACCCCCCGCCGTCACGTCGTGGTCTCCAATGATGGCACCGCACCGTGAGCGGAGCGTGAAGATGGTCGGCGGCGGACGCTCCCGGATCGTGCGCCTGCTGCGGGCCGGCGAACTGCGTCGGGCCGGCGAGCGACGCCGACGCCGGCCGCATCGACGTCACCCTCGCGACGGCACCGTCACCGTGTTCACGGCGGTCGGCAAGCCGCAGACTGGACGCCGACCGCCTTGCCGTGACGCGTCTCGCGGCCTACACTCTTCGTAGTCACGTCAGCGTACGCGAAGTGGTCACAATGACGACTGTCGGGATCAGGGAGTTGAAGGCGCATCTCAGCCACTACGTCCGCCGCGCCCGCCAGGGCGAGCGCGTCATCGTCACCGACCGCGGGCGCGAGGTCGCCGAGTTGCGCGCCATCACACCTGCACATCCCGGCCTCAAGGAGCTCATCGACTCCGGCGTGGTGAAGTGGTCGGGGGGCAAGCCGACCGAGTTCCCGCGTCCCATCGAGATCCGCGGCAAGCCGATCTCGGACACCGTGCTCGAGCTGCGCGATGATCCTTTACGCTGACACGAGCAGCCTGCTCAAGATCTACATCAGCGAGCGGCACAGCGACGACGTCCGCACGTGGGTCGCAGCCGCCGACTGCCTCGCGACGTCACGAGTGGCATACCCCGAGACGGCAGCGGCCCTCGCGCGCCGTCAACGCTGCGGCGACCTCCCCGCGAGCGCCGTCCGCAGCGTTCTGCGCGACCTGGCGCACCGCTGGGTCGAGCTCATGGTGATCGATCTGCGCGAGATCCGTGCCGGAGGGCTCGCCGTCCGCCACGGGTTGCGCGGCTTCGACGCCGCTCACCTCGCCGCTGCGCTGACGGTTCGCACCGCCGCGGGCGCCAACGCGGTGGCCTTCTCTTCGTTCGACGCCGCCCTCAACCGGGCGGCGGCGCGCGAAGGGCTCATCGTGCTCGAGCCGGGCCGCTGACGCCCGTGCGCGCCGGCCGGCGCGCGTCAGCAGAAGCGTCAGCCGTCCGCATGGCCGCCAAGGCCGGCAGAGGGCGCACTCAGGCTTCGGCGCGAGCGGCCGAGCGGCGGCGCAGGGCGAAGCCCAGAGCGACGGCGACGGCGAGCACGATGAGGCCGCCGACGATGCCCGACACGCTGGTGCCGGCGTCGACTGCCGGCCAGACGGCGGCCTCTTCTTCGACGGTCGCGCCTTCCGCCTCGCCGGCGCTCGCTTCGGCGGCGGCGTCAGACGCCGCGCCGTCGCCCGCAGCCTCGCCCTCCTTGAAGGCGTAGTCGGGCAGGATCGCGATACTCTCCTGCAGGCCGGCGGCGGCCTCGTGAGCCGCCGACTCGGCCTCGAGCTCCTCTTCGGTGCCGGTGACCTTGGCGATCGACCACTCGAGGCCGTCGGCGCTGGACGAGGCGAACCACGCCAGCGCGCCGCCGGCCAGTAGGGCGGCGATGGCGAGGCCGGCCAGGACGGGCTTGAGCTTCAGGCCGGCCAGCGGCTTGCGGGCCGCCGTTCGCTCGAGCAGCTCGGGCTGCGCCCGCAGCACGAAGAGCACCACGGCGGCGGTCACGACGCCTTCGACCACGCCGATGGCGAGGTGGATCGGCTGCATCAGCAGGAGGAACGTCGAGAACGGGAGCGCGCTCACCCCCGAGGCGGTGGTCTCGAGCACGACGGCGAAGGCCCCGAGCTGCAGGCCGACGATGGCGGCCAGGAGACTGCCCGTGATCACACGGCCGCGCGAGGGCGAGGCCCCGTCGCCGACGATCTTGCGATAGACGTACGGATAGGCGATGAAGGCCGGGAAGAAGCCGAGGTTGAAGATGTTGGCCCCCAGGGCCAGCAGACCCCCGTCGGCGAAGAACAGGGCCTGGACCGTGAGGATGGAGGCCATCACCAGGAAGGCCGCGTGCGGCCCCAGGAGTATGGCGAGGATCAGCGCTCCTCCCAGGTGCCCGCTGGAACCAGTGGCGGGGATGGCGAAGTTGAGCATCTGGGCGGCGAAGACGAAGGCCCCGGCAACGCCCATCAGCGGGATCTTGCTCTCGTCAAGGTCGGTGCGGACTTTGCGCGCGCAGTAAACGGTCGTCGCCGCCGTCGCGCCCCACATGACGCCGCCGACTGCCGGGGAGAGAAGAGCGTCGGCCATGTGCATGGAAGCGTTCCTCCTTGCTTCGTCCCGCGTGGGGTGCGCTTTCGCGCGTGAGTGCTACCCTGCTGCACGTTCGCCCGTTCGTGCTACCGTGCTACGCCTGTGCAGCTCGTGCTACCGCGCCGCCGGACTCTAGCTGAGGCTGGATGCCCCGTCAACCAAGCGTGGAGCGTGCCACGACTCGTCCACTCTTGCCACTTCTCGTGCTATAGTCGACACTCTATCGTGGCACGATAGGTCGGCAGTCTTCCGGCCATCGCACGCGTGACACTGCGGGAGCGCGCGTGCTCCTGCCGTCCGGGAGCCGCCCGCCGGCGCGGGCGGTCCGAGAAGGGGTTTGGCATGTCCAACGTGGTCAGGTTCGGGGTCTCGATCGAAGAGCGCCTGCTCGAGCGCTTCGACACGCTCATCGCCGACAAAGCCTACGTGAACCGCTCCGAGGCGCTGCGCGACCTCATCCGCGGTGCGCTCGTCGAGGAGCAGTGGGAGGTCGGCGAGGTCGAGGCCATCGGCACCGTCACCCTCGTGTACGACCACCATGCCAGCGACCTCGCCGACAAGCTCACCGAGCACCAGCACACCCACCATCACGAGATCGTCTCGACCCTGCACGTGCACCTCGACGCCGACCACTGCCTCGAGGTCGTCGTGCTGCGTGGCGTAGCCCGCGAGATCAAGCGCATCGCCGACGGCCTCATCGGCACCAAAGGCGTCACCCACGGCAAGTTCGTAGCCACGACGACCGGCACGATCGCCTGACCCGCGCGCCCTCGTGTCGACCGTCGCCGCAGGCCTCTCGACCCTCGACCGCCTCGACCGGCTGGCCCGCCGGGACACGGTGGTCCACCGTGTCGACCCGCGGGCCAAGGTCGTCACCACGTTCGTCTTCATCCTCTGTGTCGTGTCCTTCGACCGCTACGAGGTGCTCGCCCTGCTGCCCTTCGTCCTCTTCCCCGTCGTTCTCGCCAGCGAGGGCGGCATCCCCTTCGGGTTCCTCGGCCGCATCCTCCTCGTGGTCTCGCCCTTCGCCCTCCTGGTCGGAGCCTTCAACCCCTGGTTCGACCGTGAGGTCGTGGCTCAGTTCGGCGGCCTCGAACTCTCGGGGGGCTGGGTGTCGTACGCGTCGATCGTGCTGCGCTTCCTGCTGACCACCGCGGCCGCCCTCGTGCTGACCGCGACGACGAGCTTCAACGGCGTCTGCCTGGCGCTCGAGAAGCTGCGCGTGCCCGACGTGTTCGTCACGCAACTCCTCCTGCTCTACCGCTATATCTTCGTGCTCGGCGAGGAGACCCTGCGCCTCTCGCAGGCCCGGCGCCTGCGCAGCTTCGGCGGCCGCGGCATGGGGCTGCGCGTGTACACGCAGATGCTCGGGCAACTGCTGCTGCGCACGGTCGCCCGCGCGCAGCGCATCTACCTCGCCATGAAGTGCCGCGGCTTCGACGGGCAGGTGCGCATGGCCAAGCGGCTGCACTTCGGGGCGGCCGACCTCGTCTTCGTGCTCGGCTGGTCGGCCGCCTTCGCGCTCTTCCGCATCGTCGACGTGCCGCAGTGGCTCGGCCGTCTCGTCACGGGTGTGGCGGGATGAGTCACCACACGATCTCGGTGCGCGGGCTCGGCTTCGTCTACCCCGACGGCACACGTGCCCTCGAAGGGGTCTCCTTCGAGGTCGGACACGGCGAGGCGATCGCCGTCGTCGGCGCCAACGGCGCCGGCAAGTCGACCCTGCTCCTTCATCTCAACGGCCTGCTCAGCCCCTCCGAGGGCTCGATCGACATCGGCGGCGTGCCGGTGACCAAGGGCACCCTGCCCGAGATCCGCCGCACCGTCGGCATGGTCTTCCAGGATCCCGACGACCAGCTCTTCATGCCGACCGTGGCCGAGGACGTAGGCTTCGGGCCGATGAACCTCGGCCTGCCGCCCGAGGGCGTCGAGGCGCGCGTCGCCGAGGCGCTCGCCCGCGTCGAGGCCGCTCATCTCCGTGAGCGGCCCCCCTACCACCTCTCAGGTGGCGAGAAGCGCGCCGTCGCCATCGCCACGGTGCTGGCCATGGAGCCCAACATCCTGGTGATGGACGAGCCCTCGAGCGGCCTCGACCCCAAGGCGCGGCGGCGGGTCATCGGCCTGCTGGCCTCGTTCGCCCACACACGGATCCTCGCGACCCACGACCTCGACCTCGCCGCCGAGCTCTGCGAGCGCACCATCGTGATGAGCGGTGGCCGCGTCGCCGCCGACGGGCCGACGGCCGAGATCTTCGCCGACGACGTGCTCCTCGAGGCCGGCGGCCTCGAGCGGCCGCTCGGCATGCAGGGCTGCCCCGTCTGCCGCACGAAGTAGCGAGGCCCGCGTCACGCGGGCCCTACGGAAGCGGGGCGGCCGCGGCGAACGCCGCGGCCGCCCCGCTTCCGTTCTCGCGCGCCCACGTCGCCGACGCCTCAGGCCTCGGCTTCAGCCAGTTGTGGCTCCGTCGACGCTCTCGTCGCCGGCGCCGCCCTCGTCCGCGGTCTCGTTGTCCGCGGTCTCGTTGTCCACCGTCTCGTCGTCCACCTCTGTGTCGCCGCCGGCCGGTGCACCGCCCTGCAGGACGCCCTCCCCCTCGCCGTGAAGCCACACCGTTCGCTGCGGGAAGGGGATCTCGATCCCGTGCTCGTCGAACGCGCGCTTGAGGCGCGCGCGCAGCTCCCGGGAGAGCGCCCACTGCAGGCCCGGCTCCGTCTTGGCCGCCAGGCGCAGCACGATGGCGTCGGGGCCGAAATTTTCGACACCCCAGATCTCGGGCTCCTCGAGGATAGGCGCGGTCGCGAGACCCTCTCGCCAGAGCGCGTCGGCGACCTCCTTGATCACTGCCGAAGCCTTGGCGATCTCGGTGTCGTAGGCGACCTCGACGTCGAGGATCACCCGCGCCCACAGCTGCGACTGGTTCCCCACCCGGCGGATCTCACCATTGGGGACGTGCCACAGGGTGCCACGCACGTCGCGCACTCGGGTGACGCGGAGGGTGACCTCCTCGACGGTGCCGATGGCTTCGCCCAGATCGACGATGTCGCCGACGCCGTACTGGTCCTCGATGAGGATGAAGATGCCGCTGAGGAAGTCGCGCACGAGGCTCTGTGCACCGAAGCCGAGGGCGACGCCGGCGATGCCGGCCCCGGCGAGCAGCGGCCCGAGACTGACGTCGAACTCGCCGAGGACCATGATGATGGCCACGGTGTAGATGGTGATCGAGGCGACGCTGCGCAGCGCGGCCCCGAGCGCTCCGGCGCGCTGCGTGAGACGCTCGCTGCGCTCGGCCCGGTGTCGCAGGCGGAGCGGCGCCAGGTACTGCCGCGCCGCGCCGGCCTCGAGGGTCTCCTCCTGCTGCTCGCGTGCCGCGTCGCGCGCCTCCTGGTCGGCGATCAGCCGCCTCACGAACCGCGAGATGCTGTAGCGCACCACGCGCTCGAGGATGAACGCCCCGACGAGGATCCCGCCGACCCTGGCGGCGACGATGAGCACCTCAGACACGTCCACGGACCAGCCACCTCCCTGCGGAGACATCGAGGCCAAAGCCTAGCAGACGCCCGCCACGGGAGAAGGGGGGACCGGGAGGCCACGCGGCGGCTGGCGGCGCGGGACGGCCTGCGGCCGCGCGACGTCGAACGGGGCGGGGCGGCCTGCGGCCGCCCCGCCCCGGGGTCATGCTGTGCTCGCCGACCGCCCGGGGGCGATCGCGAGCGTCGCGGTCACGGCAGCAGGCCGCCGACGATGTCCTGGGCCTCGCGGGCGAGCTCGAGATCGCGCGGCACGAGCGCCGCGCCGTCACCGCTCGCCCGTGCGTCGGCCTCGAGCAACGCCGCCTCGACGAGCGCCGAGAGCTCCCACGGCACGAAGAGCGGCGGCAGGTCGCCGTAGTCGTACACGTGGCTCTTCATGACGGCACGGACCGCCTCCCAGGCGCTGCCGTCGCAGTAGTCGGGCAGCGCCGCCGAGGCGACGGTGATGTCCTCGAGCAGTGCGGTGTGGAACGGCGTATACGGCGAGAAACCGGGGTTGTTGATGCTCGCCCACATCGCCGACGCCAGATCGGGCCGCTCGGCGCCGAGCACGAAGACGCTCGAAGAGACCGTCCGCATGTTGCAGATCGAGAACCCGGACCACCCGTAGCCCCACACCTTCTTGGGGATCTCGGGGTGCGCACGGATCAACTCGATCACGCGATTGCGCATCCCCCAGCCCTCGAAGTCGCGGTTGAAGGCCATCTGCAACGCCGGCGTCATGACGTGGCCGTGCTCGTCGAGCAGGGCGTCGGCGCGGTCCTGACGGGCGATCGACGACGACCACATGTACCCGAGCTCACCGGCGATGACCATCGAGTAGTAGGGCTCGTACATGTAGTGGTTGGTGTGCGCCTCGGCGCCGTCGTCGACCCAGCGCGCGACGGTGGTCGGCACGCCCTGGTCGGCGAAGTACGCGGGGACCGCCTCGATCATCGCCGCACGCTCGCCGTCACCGACCTGGAAGGTCGAGCCCTCGTAGTGATCGACGGCGCTGATGAAGGCGACCGCCTCCTCGGCCGTTGCGCAACCGGTCAGCACCTGCTCGTTGATCACGAACGGGGTCAGGCCGCCCTCGAAGTACTCGTCGACCGGCATCCAGTTGTGACCGATCGCGACGCCCTTCTCGTTGATGCCCTGTGAGACACCGACCTCACCGGCGGTCATCATGCCGATGTAGCGGTAGCCCTCGGCCGGGGCGACGAAGAAGATCACCTGCACGCCCTGCAGGTCGCGGTTCTTCGAGACGATGACGTAGTCGCCCGCGGTGCCGGACCCGGCGGCCACGAGGTTCGTGCAGGCCCCGGTCTGGATCATGTGGCTGCGCGCCACGTTGAACGCGAGCAGGTCGCGGAAGCGGACGTCGGCGCCGGCCGCCGCCGAGCGGATCGCGTCGACCCAGGCCGGGTCGAGCCCGCCCTTGGCGGCGCGCGCCTCGGCGATCAGCTTCGCCTTGCTGGTCCCGGAGCGCTTGGCCACGCCCCAGAACGTCTTGAGGTTGGCCTTGATGGCGTCGGCAGCGCCGTCGCCGTACTGGAACCACACGTCAGGCCCTTCGGCCGTGACCACGACCTCATCGGCGGCCATCGCCGGCACGGCCGCGACGAGCAGCAGGAGTGCTGCCAAGGCAAGGAGCAGAGTGACTCGCAGACTTCGATCCATCCGGTATCCCCCCGATCGCTTGATGGTAAGTCCGCGCTCCACCCTACCGGTAGTTTTGAGTCAGACGCAAGACAGAAAGCCGTCCGGGCGGCGAAGCGGCCGATGCCCGCCTCACCGCGACCCGACTCCACTCAGCCCGCGCGGTCGGGCGACCGCGCGCTCCCGCCGCCTCGCGGCCGCGCGCTCAGGCCGCCGCGCGCTCCAGTCGCCGCGCCGCCAGGTACTCGTGTAGGTAGCGCACGGCGATCGCGCCCTCGCCGACGGCCGCCGCCACCCGCTTGACCGAGCCGTGCCGGACGTCGCCGACCGCGAACACGCCGGGCAGGCTGGTCTCGAGCGGGTAGGGCGGCCGCTCGGGCGCCCACAGGAGTCGGCGGGCATCGCCTCGGCCGTCATCGCCTGCGCCGTCATCGCCTCCGCCGTCGCTCGCCGTCAGGTCGCTCCCCGTCAACACGAACCCGTCTTTGTCGCGGGCAATCGTCTCGGGCAACCACTCCGTGTGTGGCGTGGCGCCGATCATGACGAAGAGGGCCTGCGCCGCGACCGTCGCCTCGCTCCCGTCCTGGAGGTTCCTGACCGTGATGTGGGTGAGACGCCCGGGGCCGTCACCGTCGACCACCTCGCTGCGCGGCATGAGGTGCATGTTCGGGGTGCGCTCGATCATCGTGATCAGGTAGTGCGACATCGTGTCCTCGAGGCCGTCGCGACGCACCACGAGCGTGACGCTGCGCGCGTAGCGCGAGAGGTGGAGCGCCGCCTGGCCGGCCGAGTTGCCGGCGCCGACGACGAAGACGTCGTCCCCGCCGAGGGCGCGCGCCTCGCTGGAGACGGAGCCGTAGAAGACGCCGGCCCCCATCAGCGCCTCGAGACGCGGGGCCTCGAGACGGCGGTACGAGATGCCGCTGGCGACGATGACACCCGAGGCGCACAGCTCGCTGCCGTCGGCGAGGGCCACCGTGAACCGGTCGCCCTTCGGCGCGATGCCGACGGCGCTGTTGGCGAAGAGGAACTGCGTGCCGAACTCCCAGGCCTGCTGATAGGCGCGTGCCGTGAGCTCCTCGCCGCTGATGCCGGCGGGGAAGCCGAGGTAGTTCTGGATCATCGTGCTCTGACCGGCCTGGCCGCCGAGGGCCTCGCCCTCGACCACGACGGTGGCGAGTCCCTCCGACGACCCGTACACGGCCGCCGCAAGCCCGGCCGGGCCGGCGCCGATGACGACGAGGTCGCACTCGCCGCCGGCGTCGGCGCGGCTCTGGACGCCGAGCGCCTCGGAGAGGGCACGGTTCGAGGGGTCCTCGAGCACCTTGCCGCCGAAGACGACCGCGGCCGGCAGGCGCGCCGACGCACCGAGGCCGTTGTCGAGGAGCAGCTCCCGGCCCTCATCGGAGTCCGCCGCGTAGAAGCCATACGGGATGCCGTTGCGTTGCAGGAGGTCGCGCAGCTCGTGCGAGCGGCGCGACCACTGTTCGCCGACGACCTTGACCGCCTCGAAGACCGGGCGGTGCGTCCTCGACCACTGGTAGAGCAGATCGGCGATCTCGTGGTGGAACTGCTCGTCCGGCGAGCCGTGCCACGGCTTGGCGAGGAAGTACTCGATCTGGCCGTAGGCGCAGCCGTGGAAGATCGCCTCGGGCGCGCTCGGGTCGCCCCATGCGACCAGCATGACGCGCTTGGCGAGCGGGTCGATCAGCCGCGCCTCGCCGAGGAACTCGGCGCCCGGCATCTCCGGCATCCACTGGTCGGCGAGCACGACGGCTGTGTGCTCGCCCTCGTCGCGCATTCGGCGCATCATGTCGAGAGCGTCGCCGGCCGACTGCCTGGCGACGATGCGGTAGTCGTCCCGGTAGCGTTTCTTCAGCTCGCGCTCGATGATGGCCAGACTGGCCAGGTCGTCATCGACGGCGAGGATCACGGGCTTGTCCATGGTGCCCTCCGTGGCCGGGACTCCATCGCCGCCTGCGTCTGCGTCGCCGTCCGATGTCCGCGCCGCCGCCTCGAGCTCGCGGCTCCGGCCGCGCCCGGTCTGTCGCTGCGTATTTTGGCCTTGTTCCCGGCTCCCGGAGGCTCACGCCGTCTCCGCGACGGCACGGGCGGGCGATGCGAACCTGCCGCCGATGCGAGGCGGAGCCGCGCGGGGCGCACCACGCCGAGCGAGTCGGCACTCGCTCGCCCTGCGCCGCGCCACCCCGCTCAGGCGTTCAGCGTGATGGCGGTCGTCGGGCAGACCTGCAGGCAGCGCCCGCAGAGGCGGCAAGCGCTCGCGTCGGCGACGACGGCCGTCGACCCACCCCAGTCGAAAACGCCGTAGGGACACGACGGCAGACAGTGCCCGCAGCCGTTGCAGCGCGCCTCGTCGATCACGACCCGGTCGGCGGTGGAAGAGCTCGACGACCCCGCGGCGTCGCCCGTCGCGGCATCGTCCGAGGAGGTACCGTCCGTGGCCGACGACCCGTCGCTCGCGGAGAGGCCGTCGTCGCTCGACGCCAAGCCGTCGCCGCTGCCGGATCCTTCGCCGCCGCCCACGCCCTCGGCGCTTGCCGAGCGCTCGAGCCACTGGTCGGCGAGGGCGCGGCCGGCGAGCCCGCCGGTCACGACCGCGGCCCCGACCATGCCGAGGCCGACCAGCACCTCGCGCCGCGTGCGCTGCCGTGGCTGGGCCGCTTCGCAGCGGTAGACGACGACCGCGGGAGGCGATGGGGCGTCGGCGACGTCACGAGACTGCGGCGCAGCGCCGGAGGGCAGGGGTGAGCCGGAGCCGACCGGCTGGAGAGCGACGGGGACCGGGCGCGTCGCGTTGGGGCGCTTGACGGCAGACCCCGCGGCAGCGTGGCGCTCGCGGCGGGGCGGGGCAAAGGTCTTCTTCGTCATCACCACGACCCAGCGCCAGTGCAGCACGGTGTGGAGCAGCACGCCGCCGACCATGATCAGCGAGCTCCACTCGTGCAGCGTGCGCCAGACCGCCATGCTGACCCCGAGGATGGCAGGGTCACCGCCGCTCGTGCTGACCCAGGCGGTGGGCAGCAGAAAGACGATGCCACTGACGGCCGCGCCGATGAAGGCGGCCGCGATGATCACATCGACGACGTAGTTGATCGTGGCCTTGGTGGGGGCTCGCATCGCACACTCCCGCCGGTCGCTGTGGGGGACGGTCGGCCGCTTCAGGATGCGTGCAGCCTAGACCAAGTAACTTGTCAAGCCCTTGGAGTCAGCTGTGAGGATGCTGAGAAGACCTCGCGAGAGGCGATCAGCCGGCGGAGGGTGGTGAGTCCACGGGAGCGGGACTCGAAGCGGGGGCGCCGCCACCGCCGCCCGGCGGCGTGTCGGCCGCAGCGGGACCCGATGCGGATGGGCTGCCGCCGCCCGGCGCGGGCGCCGGGCCGAGCGGCAGCCGCACGGTGAAGGTCGCGCCCTCGCCCTCGACGGACTCGACGTCCACCGTGCCGCCGTGGTCGGCGACGATCGCCGCCACGATGGCGAGCCCCAACCCGGCGCCGCCCGTCTCGCGGGCGCGCGACGGGTCGGCACGGTAGAAGGGCTCGAAGACGCGGGCGGCGTGCTCGGGTGCGAGGCCCGGCCCCTCGTCGGCGACGCTGAGCCGCGCCTCCCCGCCCGTGAGGCCGAGCCGCACGCGGATCGGCGTGCCCTCCGGCGTGTGCCGCACGGCGTTACCGACCAGGTTGGTCACGACCTGACGGAGCTGGGTGTCGTCGCCGGTGACGACGAGGGTCTCGGGCGACTCGAGCGAGAGATCGGCGGCGCGCTCCGGCTCGGCGAGGCCCGCGTCGCCGACGCAGTCGGCCACGACGCGGGCCAGGTCGACCGGCGCGCGCTCCGGCCTGCGGCCCTCGCCGAGCCGCGCCAGCAACAGGAGCTCGTCGACCATGACGCCCATGCGCCGTGACTCGTCCTCGATGCGGCGCATCGCCGTCTCGAGGTCTTCGGGGTCGTCGCGCGCCCCGCGTCTGAAGACCTCCGCGTAGCCGCGCACCGAGGTCAACGGGGTGCGCAACTCGTGCGAGGCGTCGGCGACGAAGCGCCGCAGCTTCTCCTCCGAGTGGCGCCGCTCGTCGAAGGCCTGCTCGATCTGCTCCAGCATGCGGTTGAGAGCGAGGCCGAGCCGGCCGACTTCGGTCTTCGGCTCGGCCGGCTCGACCCGGCGCGAGAGATCCCCGGCGGCGATGACCCCCGCCGTCGTCGCCATCGCCTCCAGCGGCCGCAACTCGCGCTTGACCAGCCACCACGAGAGGGCGCCGAGCCCAGCCAGCGCGAGGACGGTGACCAGCAGTTCGATGAAGAGCAGCCGGGACAGCGTCTGCTGCACGTCGGTCAGCGGCACGGCCACGATGAACACGCGCTCGATGTCGGGGAACCCCTGGACAAGGACGCGGAAGCGCACGCTCTCACCGGCATTGGAGCCGGTCGAGAAGAGCGTGATGCCGGCGCGGGCGGCCCCCGGCAGCGGCGACGGCAGCGCCGGTGTCGGCTGTTCCACGTCGCTGTACGAGTAGGTGACCGCGGCCAGGGTCTCGCCGTCAGCGTCGCGCAGCTCGCCGTAGGTGCCCGGCGGCAGCCGGCGCGGGCGTCGCGCGTCGCCGTCGAGCGGCACGTCTGACAGCTGCGCCTCAGCGGCGAGATCGAACCCGACGGGCGTGCGCGCCTCCTCCAGCTGCTGGTCGACGCGGTCGACGAGGAACGAGCGCAGAGAGAAGTAGGTCGTGGCGTCGGCGATGAGCAGCGCGACCGCGACCAGGCCGACGAGCGCGAGCAGCAGACGCAGACGGAGCGTCATCGCTCAGCCGTCACGACGAGGCGGCGGCGCGACGCCGTCACCCGCAGACGCTTCGGTCGAGGGACGGTCATGCACATCCCGCCTCAGTCCCTCGGCAGCCGCAGGCTGTAGCCGACGCCGCGCACGGTGTGGATGATGGGCGGGCCCTCGGCGTCGACCTTCTTGCGCAGGTAGCTGATGTAGGTCTCGACGACGTTCGCCCGCCCCCCGAAGTCGTAGTCCCAGACGCGGTCCATGATCTGCGCCTTGGTCAGCACGCGCCGGGGGTTGAGCATGAGGTAGTGCAGGAGCTTGAACTCGGTCGGGGTGAGGTCGATCGCGCGGCCGGCGCGCAGGACCTCGTGGGTGTCCTCGTCGAGCTCGAGGTCGGCGAACGTCAGACGCCCGCTGTCGCGCTGCTCGCCGAGCGTGCGGCGCAGGATCGCGCGGATGCGGGCCACGAGCTCCTCGACGCTGAACGGCTTGGTGACGTAGTCGTCGCCGCCGATCGTGAGCCCTCGCACCTTGTCCTCGGCGCCGTCGCGCGCGGTGAGGAAGAGGATCGGCACCTGGTCGCGCTCGGCGCGCAGGCGTCGCGCGACCTCGAAGCCGTCGAGGTCGGGCATCATGATGTCGAGCACGACCAGGTGCGGGTGGAACGCGGCCACAAGGTCGAGCGCCTCGCGGCCCCCGTGCGCCGCCGCGGTCTCGAAACCCTCATACCGCAGCGCCATCGTGAGCAGCTCGGTGATGCTCTGCTCGTCGTCGACTACCAGGATGCGCGTCGTCTCGTCCACCGCCGTCCCTTCCGCCCCCGACTCCCCGTGCGTGTGCCCGGCGATTCTAGGCCGATTCTCTGTGAGTTTGCTGTGACTGTCATGTGACACCCGTTGGAGGCGGCCGAGCCGGTATCCACAGACACCTCACAGTAGGGCCTCAGGCGACTCCCACCGCGCGGCAGTAGAACGGAGGCCGGAGTAGCGGGAGTGGGCGCCCCGGACGGTCCGGCCCAGGGCGCGTGCCGCACGAGGAGGAGCCTATGTTCTTCACCTACATCTACCGCGAGCTGCGCCGGCGTCACCGCCAGGCCCTGCTCACCGCCCTGGGCCTCGCGGTCGGCGTCGGCCTCGTGGTCGCCGTCAGCGCGTACACCACGGGGGTGGGCGAGGCGCAGGAGGAGGTGCTCGAGTCGCTCTACGGCGTCGGCACCGACATCACCGTGACGCGCGCGGCCGAAGAGGGGACCGGGGGACCGGCCGAGTTCGGCATGAACCCCGGCGAGCGCCAGGAGCAGGGCGAGCGCTTCTCCCGTGACCGGGTCTTGACCTTACGGGGCCAGCAGATCATCGCCGAGGACCGGATCGACCAGATCGCCGCCCTCGACGACGTCGCAGCGGCGGCCGGCGGGCTCACGCTCACCGTCATGCACGTCGAGGGCGAGTTCGCCGAGATGGTCCCCGGGCAGGGGCAGAACCAGTCGCCCGGGGAGGGCGAGACACCCGAGGTGAGGCCTTCGCAGGCGCCCATCGAGATCGAGACGTACTCGATCGCCGGCATCGATGTCACGCAGCAGGCGATCGGGCCTCTGAGCTCGGCCGAGATCGTCGACGGGCGCACGTTCGCGAGCGACGAGACCGATGCCGAAGTCATGCTCGTGGAGAGCGGCTACGCGCAGCAGAACGACCTCGCCGTCGGCGACACCGTCGTGATCGATGACGTCACGTACGAGATCCTCGGCCTGCTCACCTCGTCAAGCGGCGCCTCGAACCTCTACATCCCGCTTGCGGGAGCGCAGGAGCTCGCCGACGAAGTCGGGGTCAACCATATCTACGTGCAGGCCCACAGCGCCGAGAGCATCGGCGGCGTGCAGGAATCGATCGAGACCGTCTTCCCCGCGGCCACGGTGACGACGGCCGAAGACCTCGCCGAGCAGGTGAGCGGCTCGCTCGCGAGCGCCTCGAAGCTCGCCGACCAGCTCGGCACGTGGCTCTCCGTCGTCGCGCTGATCACCGCCTTCCTCGTCGCCAGCCTCCTCACGGTCTCGTCGGTCTCGCGCCGCGTGCGCGAGTTCGGGACACTCAAGGCGCTCGGCTGGCGCAGCCGCAGGATCGTCGGTCAGGTCCTCGGCGAGTCACTCGTCCAGGGCGTGGCCGGCGGGGTCCTCGGCGTCGGTATCGGGGTCGGCAGCGCGTGGCTCATCGCCCGGTCGTCGCCCTCCCTCGAGGCCAGCGTCGGCTCCGCGGCGGCGGCCGTGGGTCCCGGCGCGGGCATGGGGGCCGGCGGGGTGGGCGAGGCGGTCCGCGAGACGCTCACGGCGGCCAGCACGGTCACCGTCGAGCTCGGGGCGCCGGTGAGCGTCGAGCTCGTGCTCATCGCCGTCGGCCTCGCCGTGGCCGGCGGGCTGCTCGCCGGCGCCTTCGGCGGCTGGCGCGCCGCCCGCCTGCGGCCCGCCGACGCGCTCCGCAGGATCGACTGAACGGGAGGACGACGATGCTCTACGAACTCACCGACGTCGCCAAGCGCTACACCCAGGGGCGCAAGCTCGTGGAGGCGCTGGCCGGCGTCGACCTGACGATCGCCGACGGCGAGTTCATCGCCGTCCAAGGCTCGACCGGCTCGGGCAAGACCACCCTGCTGCAGCTGCTCGGCGCCCTCGACCGGCCGACCGGCGGTCGGACGCTCTACGACGGGCGTGACCTCGGCAAGCTCGGCGAGGGCGACCTCGCCGAGCTCCGCAGTCACGCCTTCGGCTTCATCTTCCAGGCGTTCAACCTGATCCCCACCTTCACCGCACAGGAGAACGTCGAGGCGGCGCTCGTGCCCTGGCGCGTCGCCGGCGACGAGCGCCGCACCCGTGCCCGCTCGGCGCTTGCCCGCGTCGGGCTGGCCGAGAGAGGTCACCACCTGCCCTCCGAGCTCTCCGGCGGTGAGCAGCAGCGTGTCGGCATCGCCCGCGCCCTGGTGCGCGAGCCGCGGGTGATCCTCGGCGACGAGCCCACCGGCAATCTCGACGAGCGCACCCGCGACGACATCATCGGCCTGCTCGAGAGTCTCTGGCGCGAGCGCGGCCAGACCGTCGTCCTCGTCACTCACGACACCTGGGTGGCGAGCCGCGCCTCGCGGAGGATCTGGCTCGAAGACGGTCGGCTCGCGCCGCTCCCCGAGGAGGACGCCCCGGAGCACGCGACCATCGACGACGAGATCGGGCTGCACGTTTGACCCCACGCTGACCTGCCCGGTCGGCGGGGCGCGGCGATCGCCCCTGCGCCCCTCCCGCCTCGGCGACGCCGGCGGGTCAGCGCTCCTCGCCCTGCTCCTCGACGACGTCGTACCAGGGGCGGCGCTCGCCGACCTTGGCACGCGCCCGCCAGGCGAGTGTCTTCGGCGCCGCCTCGAGAGCCGCGCGGACTCGGGCCAGACCGTCACGGATGCGCGCCGTCTCGTCGTCTGTGAGCAGGTACTCGGGAAGCATTGCCTCACAGCGGTCGAGGCTGCGCTCCACGTCGTGGTAGAGGCCCCAGTCCTTCGCGCAGCGGGCGGCGAGCACGCGGAGACCGATCACACCCGGCGCCTCCTCGTCGGCGAGGTCCAGGTCCTTGAGCAGGGTGAGCGTGTCGCGCACGTCCTTCTCGTTGGCGCGGTTGATCTGCAGCTTGGTGAGCAGTTGGTCGGTGACCGGGATGGTGTAGTCGTGGAGTGTGAGCCGATCTTTCAGCTCGATCTCGTGGTCCATCTTGAAGGTGTCGAGGAACACGTCGACGTGGTCGTCCTCGTGCACCGGGACGCCGCCCGCCTCGTGCTCACACGGGCGCACGAACTGCAGCTGACGGCCGCGTGTGGCCTGCATGGTGTGGAAGTCGAGGCTGTAGCCGAGATCGCGAAAGAGAGCGATGACCTGCTTGCGCTGCGCCTTGAGACCGACCATGTCGAGGTCTGAGTAGTCGCGCTCACAGAACGCGATGAGGTCGCAGTGGACGCGAACGGCCAGCCCGCCGATCAGACGCAGGACCACACCGCGCTCGCGGGCGGCATCGACGATGCGCAGCCCCTCGTCGAGCATGTCCCGCGGGTCGTACGTGCCGGCCTCGGCCTGCATCACGTCACCATCCGGGGCGCCCGTGAGGAGACCCGGCGCCGTAGCATCCAGGGCATGCAGACGAATCGCTCATACGATTGTATTTGCCTACGCAAGGACTTCGTAAACGTCGCGCCGGAGACACCGGGAGCGTGATCTCAGCAGCGCGCGCGGAGAGCGCCGGCTAGCTCCGCATCCTGATCGCCTGCACGATCATCGCGACGCCGAAGACGAGCACCGCGATGCCGAACAAGAGCGTGAGCAAGGAGAGGGTCGGCCCCGGCCACACGATGACCACGAGGCCGAGGACGGCGAGCACGACCCCGCCGGCCGCCGATGCGTCCGAGGTCCTCCCGCGCTCGCGCCAGGCGGCGAGCGCCGTGACGATGCCCCACACCAGCAGGATGACGCCGACGGCCACGGCGGCCACCTTGAGCGTGACCCCCGGCAGGAACAGCAGGATCACGCCGCCGATCACGGCGACGATCGGCCCGGAGAAGCCGACCGCCCCGCGCCCCCGGCCGGCGACGAGACCGATGACACCGGCAACGATGAGGAAGACGCCGATGAGCGCCGTCACCGTGCGCAGGCTGTCGAACGGGTTGGCGGCGACGACGGCCCCGAAGGCCACGGCCACCACCCCGATCGCCAGCACCAGCCCCCACGGGGTCGAAGACGTCAGGCCCCTGTCATGTCCCTGCATCGTTCCTCCCGGATGATCGACCCTGGGCGCCGCACCGTGCGCCCGCGCGCAGGCGCGCCCTCGGCACCGTCCTACCCGCTGTACGCATCGTCGCATCTCCTTGACCGACGTCAATGCCCAACGTGCGCAAGCTTCGCTACGTTGGGGTACTACGCCCGAAGGAGTCAGGGGGAGTCAGCGAGTGAGTCCGCGCTTACGCACACGAGCTCTGCCGGTGATCCTCGCGGTCCTCGTCGGCGTACTGTTCGGCGTCGGCCTCGTTACTGCCTGGTACGCCGAAGCGGCCTCCTACCTCAGTAACGACCCCGAGGCCTGCGTCAACTGCCACATCATGCGTGAACAGTACGACGGCTGGGTGAAGGGGCCGCACCAGGACGCCGCCACCTGCAACGACTGCCACACGCCGCACGGCCTCGTCACCAAGTGGTACGGCAAGGCGCGCAACGGCTACGCACACTCGCGCGCCTTCACCCTCCAGGACTTCCCCGAACCCATCCGCATCACCGAGTACAACGCCGAGGTGCTGCAGGAGAACTGCGTCGACTGCCACCGCGACTTCGTCAACGACGTCCTCGGCACTCCCCGCGCGCCGGCGGACCACCCGGAGCAACCGGAGTGCGTCCACTGCCACGCCGGCGTCGGGCACGGACCGGCGACCTGAACCCAAAGGCTGGAGGCCTGAATGTCACCGCTGACCGAGACTTCGCGACGCCGGCTCTTCTACGGCGGCCTCATCGTGGTGGTCGCCATCCTCACCGCCGGCGTCACGTACCTCGCCCTCAACATCAGCGAGCGCAAGGCCGAGGCCACGGAGACCTACGTCAAGGTGGTCGAGCTGGACGAGACGACGGTCGACCCCTCGATCTGGGGCCAGAACTTCCCCCGCCAGTACGACGCCTACCTGCGCACCGTCGACATCGCGCGCACACGCTACGGCGGCAGTGAGGCCTTCGACAAGCTCGAGATGGATCCGCGGCTCGTGACGATCTTCTCGGGCTACTCCTTCGGCATCGACTACAAGGAGGAGCGCGGACACGCCTACATGCTGACCGACCAGGAGGAGACGGCCCGCGTCACCGAGAAGGAGCAGCCCGGCTCCTGCCTGCAGTGTCACGCTTCGGTGCTGACCGCGTATTACGACGCCGGCGTAGCGGCCGGGGCGGAGCCCGCCGATGACGAAGGACTGCTCGAGCCGGGCCGCTGGGCCGCCGTACGCCTCGGCTTCGAGGTCGTCAATGCGCTGCCCTACGACGAGGCCAACGCGCTCGTCGAGCACCCCGTCTCCTGTATCGACTGTCACGACCCGGAGACGATGCAACTCCGCGTCACCCGGCCCGCCTTCGTCGAGGGCATCGCCGCCCTCGCCGACTCCGACGCCCCGGTGCCGCACCTGCCGAGCATCGAGCGGTGGCGCGACGCCGGGCGCGAGGGCGACTACGACCCCAACACCGAGGCGTCGCGCCAGGAGTTGCGCAGTCTCGTCTGCTCTCAGTGCCACGTCGAGTACTACTGGGGCGACGACAAGCAACTCACCTACCCCTGGCACGAGGGGCTGCGCGTCGAGCAGATCGAGGCGTATTACGACGAGGTCGGCCACGCTGACTGGGAGCACGCGATCAGCGGCGCCCCGGTGCTGAAGGCCCAGCACCCCGAGTTCGAGACGTGGAGCCAGGGCATTCACGGGCGCAGCGGCGTCGCCTGCACCGACTGTCACATGCCCTACACGCGCGAGGGCGCTGTCAAGATCAGCGACCACCACGTGCAGAGCCCGCTGCTGAACTCGGCCCGCGCCTGCCAGATCTGCCACCCGTACTCCGAGGAGGAGCTGGTCGAGCGCGTCGAGACGATCCAGGCGCGCACCGAGGAGATGCTCGTGGCGGCAGAGACCGCGCTCGTCACCCTTATCGACGCCATCGCCGCGGCCGAGGAGGCCGGGGCAAGCGATGCCGAGTTCGCCGACGCGCGTGCCCTGCAGCGACGGTCGCAGTGGCGCGTCGACTTCGTCAACGCCGAGAACTCGATGGGGTTCCACGCTGACCAGGAGTCGGCGCGCGCCTTGGCCCTGGCCATCGACTACGCCGGCCAGGGCCTCGCCGCGGTGCCCACGGCGGGCGACTGAGCCCGCCGGCGGCGGCGGCGAGGGAGTGAGTGCTCCGCCGAACATCCGACACTTGCGTGGCGACACCCCAAGGGGTATGTTGACATTGAGCCCTGCCGGGGGCCACCTCGGCTGGGCTGCAGAGCCCCCTCGTGGTGGCCACCTTGAGTGGCCCCCGAACTCTGCATAGGCGGCCGGCCTTCCCCCCCTCATAGGCCGGCCGCCGCCCTTTTCGTCTCAGGTCGTCACCTTCGGCCACGGCGCCTCCTCCGTGGAGACCTCGTCGCGCAGTCGACCTCGGGCGCCCGCTCGGGTGCCGGAATGAACGGCCTACGAGTCGAACCCCAGGCCGAACCTGTCCAGGGTGCGCAGCCAGAGGTCGCGGTGACCGCCGCACTCGTCGGCGCGCGCCAGAGAGCGCCTCGTGAGCTGGATGGCCGCCGAGCGCAACGGCTCGGGGGGGAACGGCACCGGCCGACTTCGCACCAGCTCGAGTCGAGTGAGCTCGGTCTCCTGCTCAGAGAGGAGGTCGAGGCAGACCTCGGCCCCGAAGCGCGACTCGGCGACGCCCATGCCCGTGTAGCCGAGCACGTAGGCGACGCGCCGCCGCAGTGCCGTGCCCCAGAAGGCGAAGAAGCGCGAGCAGGTGTCGATAGCCCCGCCCCAGGCGTGGGTGAAACGCACGCCCTCGAGCTGAGGGAAGGTCGTGAAGAACTGCCCGGCGAGCTTCTCGAAGGTCTCGGGGCGGGCGTCGAGGGCGGGGTGGACACGGTTGCCGTAGTGGTAGACCGCGTCGTACCCACCCCAGAGCAGGCGTCCGTCGTCGGTGGTCCGGTAGTAGTGGAACTGGTTGCTCGCGTCGGCCAGGCCGATCCGGGTCTTCCAGCCTATGGCCTCGCGCTGCGCCCCGGTGAGCGGCTCGGTCATGAGCGCGTAGTCGTACACCGGCACGATGTATGGCCGCGCCCGGCGCAGCAGCGGCTTGAAGGCGTTGGTCGCGAGGACGGCGTGGCGGGCGAGCACGCGGCCACCCGGCGCCACCAGGACGACGGCGGCGCCCTCCGACTCGAGACGTTTGACGGGCGTGCCCTCGTAGAGCCGCACGCCCAGGTCGAGACAGGCGCGCCGCAGGCCCCACGCCAGCCGCGCGGGATCGGCCATCGCGCAGCCGTCCAGCTCCCACAGCGCCGCGAGGTACGTGGGTGAGTGCACCTCCCCCTGGATCTCATCGCGATCCAGCAGGCGCACGTCGCGGCCGAAGCGCCGCATCAGCTCGTACTCCTCGCGCAGGGTGTGCGCCTGCCACGGCTCGGTCGCCACGTTGACCTCGCCGGTACGCTGCCAGTCGCAGTCGATCGCATGGCGAGCCACCGCGTCCTGGATCGCGTCGAGATTGGCGAGACCGAGCTCTTCGAGTCGCCGCTGTTCGCGAGGGAAGCGCTCGACCCCGTTGGAGAGACCGTGGGTCAGGGTCGCCATGCAGAAGCCGCCGTTGCGACCGCTCGCCGCCCAGCCGGCCGTGACGGCCTCGAGGACGACGACGTCGCACGAGGGGTCGCGCTCCTTGGCGAGCAGCGCCGCCCAGAGGCCGGTGAAGCCGCCGCCCACGACGGCGAGGTCGCAGCGCTCCTCGCCGGCCAGCGGCGGCCGCGCCGTCGGCGCGTCGGGGCTGTCGAGCCAGAACGGGCGCAGCCGCGCGTCGCGCAGGCACTCGAGCGCGCCCGCGCGCGGCACCGCCGTGTCTCCCCCGTCACGCAGACTCATCGCCGCCTCCTGTAGTCCCGACCGTGCTGGGCGTGAGCATAGCAGCGTCGCGTACTTCCTCGGCCTGGCCGGTCACGGAGAGGGATACCCGGGCGAGCCTTCGAGACACGGAGGCGGCTTGAGCGACGGCAACGAATGAGACCGTAACAGTCCGGGTAGAGAGTGACCGTCCTCGTCTCCGTCATCAAAGAGGTCTCTTCATGAACGTCTCCATCGGGCGCCGCGTGGGCGCGGAATTCGTCGGCACCTTCTGGCTCGTCTTCGGCGGCACCGGCAGCGCCGTGCTGGCAGCCTCCGTCGGCGACGCGGGCATCGGCTGGCTCGGCGTCGCGCTCGCCTTCGGGCTGACCGTGGTCACCGGCGCCTACGCGCTGGCCCACATCTCCGGCGCGCACTTCAACCCGGCGGTCTCGCTCGGCCTGTGGGCCGGCGGGCGCCTGCCGGCGCGCGACCTCGTGCCGTACATCGCGGGCCAGGTGGCCGGAGGCATCGCGGCGTCCGCGGTGCTCTACGCCATCGCCTCCGGCAGGGCCGGGTTCTCGCTGGCCGACGGCTTCGCCGCCAACGGCTACGGCGACCACTCGCCGGCCGGCTACTCGCTCACCGCCGTCATCGTCGCCGAGGTCGTGCTGACCGCCGTGTTCATCCTCGTGATCCACGGCGCGACCGACAAGCGCGCCCCCGCTGGCCTCGCGCCGCTCGCCATCGGCCTGACGCTGACCCTCATCCACCTGATCAGCATCCCGGTCTCGAACACCTCGGTGAACCCGGCGCGCAGCATCGCCCCGGCCCTGTTCGTCGGCGACTGGGCGCTGGCACAGCTCTGGGTGTTCATCGTCTTCCCGATCCTCGGCGGGCTGATCGGAGGCCTTGTCTACAGGTACCTCTTCGAGGCCCGGCAGAGCGGCTGACCCGTGCCCTCAAGGATCGCTCCCGGCGGCCGGCCGCGCACCGCGCGGCCGGCCGCCGAACCGGTGCACGAACACGGCGTACGCGACGAGCCCTGCGCCCAGCGGACCCCAATACGTGAACAGCCGGTACGTGAGCGTCGCGAGCAGGGCCGCGCCGGGCGCCACCCCGGCAAGGCCCAGGAGGCCGACCAGGCTGACCTCGACGATGCCGAGCCCGCCCGGCGTGATGGGCAGCAGGATGAGGATCTGCGCGACGGTGTAGGCCAGCAGCACGACCAGCGGGTTCACTCCCGCCCCTACGGAGTACAGGGCGACGAGGAGGGCGGCGAAGTCGAAGCCCCGCTGCCCGAGAGCCGCCGCAGCCGCCGCCCTCCAGCGCTCGCCGAGCACGTCGCGCACGAGGTCGCGTTCGCGCAGCAGCACGTCGGGCAGGTCGGCCTCGAGCGGTCGCCGTGTCCGCCAGACCCGGTTCCACAGCCGCGCGTACAGGACGCCGAGCAGCCGCAGCGGGCGGTCGACAAGCAGGAGCAGGAGGGCGAAGACGACCAGCACGCCGAGGGCGCCGAGGCCGATGTAGCCGACGCGACGCAAGTCGCTGTCGGTCGCCTGCCCTCCGAGCAGCAGAGGCAGGCTGAAGAGGGGCAACGCGAGCACGGTCCCGCCGCTCATGATGTTCACGGCGGTGATGCCGGTGCCCACGCGAGCGCCCCGCACTCCGGCCTCGACCAGCATCTGGAAGAGCATGGCGCTGCCGGTGGCGGCGCCCCCCGGCACGAAGCGCATGAAGGCGGCACTGGCCAGCTGGCTGGTCGCCACGAGCAGCCAGCCGTGCAGGTGCAACACGATGCGATACAGAGCCCACACGCAGACGTAGCTGCAGAAGACCAGGCCGGCCATCGCCGGGAACCACGCCCAGTGGATGCTGCGCAGCCGCGGCCACGAGGCGAACACGTCGAGCAGCCCCGGCCATACCACGTACAGCCCGAGCGCTGCCAGACCGAGAAAGACGAGGCGCACGATCAGGATGTGGTGAATGCGCCGCCGGCTCCGGGGCGTGACCGGCGGCTCGACGGCCTCGCCGGCGGCGAGCTCCGCGGCGGTGTGGACGGCGACCTTCACGACTTCGGCGTGCGCCGGGTGTGCCGCCACCGGATGCACGGGTGGGCTGGCGGAGGCGTGCCCGCCGTCCGGGACTCGATCGTGCTCACCGTCCGGTGCCGGCCCGCGGGTCCGCGGATCGCGCCCGTCCTGGTCCTCGGCGCCCATACCTCACCCGCCTCTGCGTGGACTGCTTATCCGTGCAGCGGCCGCGGTGTACTGTACGCAGCAAGTCATTCCCGGGTGTCGTCGGGTCGGAACGGAAGGAGCGGACCATGATGCGGGCCACCGCGCCGGCGCGGCCCTCGAAGCTGAGGGGCCGCCTGACCATCCTTCTCGTCATCCTCGCTTGCCTCGGCGTGATTCTCAGCGGCGTGGCGATCTGGCTGCACAACGCCCTTCTCGACACCGACACCTGGGTCGAGATCGCCACCCCGGTCATCGACGACCCCGCCGTCCAAGCCGACGTGGCCGAGTTCGTCGGTCGCGAGGTCGTGACCGCCCTCGAGGTCGAATCGCGCCTCGAAGCGGCGTTGCCGGACCAAGTGAGCATGTTGGCGGCACCGCTGGCCTCCGGGGTCCAGGACGTGATCACGAAGCAGACCCAGGAGATCGTCGCCAGCGACAGCGCACGCGAGGTCTGGATCGAGGCCAACCGCGTCGCCCACGAGAAGATCGTCGAGCTCCTGCGCGGTGAGGCCGGCGTTGTGTATGCCGAGGGCGACGAGATCCGCCTGAACCTGCTGCCGGTCGTGAGTCGCGTGGTCTCCGAGCTTCGCCTGCAGTTCCCGCGACTCTTTCCGGGGATGGTCACCGTACCCGCGGTGACCCCCGAGACGCCCGCCCCCGAGGCCATCGCACAGTTCGAGGCCGCGGTGGGACGCGACCTCGCCGACGACTTCGGCCAGATCATCCTCATGCAGAACGAGAAGCTCGAGCAGGCCCAGCGGGCCGTCGAGCTCTTCGACCGGGCCGTGTTGCTGCTCGTCATCGTGACGATCGGCCTGATCGCCGCCGCCCTCCTGCTCTCGACGCGCCGCCTGCGCACCGCGCTCTACCTCGGCGCGGGAACGGCGATCGCCCTCGGCGTCGTGCTGCTCGTCAACTCCTGGCTCGAGGAGCAGCTCGTGGCGGCCATAGGCGACGGTCCCGGCACCGCCACCGCGCGGGCGACGATCGGCACCGTCCTCACTGACTTCACCGGCTTCTCACGGATGCTGCTCCTCGCCGCCGTCGTGGTCGCCGCCGCCGCCTACGTCGTGGCGCGCCGCGACGTCGTCGCCGCGGCCGCCCGCAGCGGGGCCGCCGTTGCGACCCGGGCGGGCAGCGGCCTCGCCGGCCGTCGCTCCAGATCCGGGGTGCTCGCCCGGCACCTCGACGGCTTCCGTCTGGCCGGCGTCCTCGTGGGCGCGGTGCTCCTGCTCATCACCCTGCCGCCGTGGTGGGGCGGCCTGCTGCTGATCGCCGCAGTCGCGGGGTACGAGCTGCTGCTCAGCTGGCTGACCCACACCTGGCCGTGGTCACTGAACGAGCCTGAGCGAGACGCGCCGGCCTGAGCTGTCCGAGCTGTCCGAGCTGCGGGGAGGAGAGCGGGCTCTAGAGGGGTCGGGATACGCGCCCCGTCACGCAGGGGCGCTGCGTCCGTGAAGGGTGGGCGCCAGCCGAAGCGGCTGCTCGAACCTGAGGATCTGGCGGCGAGCCGGCCGGACTACTCGAGCGTGCGGACCTCGCCGAGCGGCCAGTAGACGGCGAACGCCTTGCCGATGATCGAGGCGCGCGGCACCGGCCCCCAGAAGCGGCTGTCGAAGCTGTCGCTGCGGTTGTCGCCGAGCAGGTAGTAGTGGTCGGCCGGTACCGTGTACGGCTCGTACAGCGACCACTCCGGGTGCTCCTCGAGTTGACCGTAGGCCGGGTCGGTGGTCGGCGTCTCCCCGTCGGCGGTGGTGACGCCCCCGGCGTCGTCCGCCACGCCGTTGACGTAGAGCACACCGTCCTCGATCTCGAGCACGTCGCCGGGCAACCCGATCACGCGCTTCAGCAGCACCTGATTGCCGACGGCCGCCGGACCGGTGAAGACGACGATATCGTCGCGCTTGACGTCGCGGTCGTCGAAGAGGAAGCGGTCGATCAGCACTCGGTCGCCCGGCTGGATCGTCGTCGCCATGGAGGGCGTCGGTACCCGGTAGGGCTTGACGACGTAGGCCTGGACGAAGAAGGCGACGACCAGCGCGACCAGCGCCGTGAGGGCGTACTCGATCAGCAGGCGCCGGGTAGAACGCTTCGGCTTGCGCTGGGTGGACACCGCTTCCGGTGCGGCCTGCGCAGACGGCGACATGGAGGGCGGCACGATCGGCGGTGAGTCGGCCTGCCCGGCTGCGGGAGCCTGCGGAGACGACGCGGCCTGCCCGGCTGTCGACGCCTGCGAAGAGGAGGCGGCCTGTTCGACCGCCGGCTCCTGCGGCCTCGAGGCCGTCACCTCGGGCTCGTGCTGTGGCGTGTCCGGAGTCACGGCGCCTACTCTACTCCGCGACGCGCCCGCGGCGCACCCGGCGTGTACGCGCGCGCCGCTCGCCCTGCAGGAACGCACACTCACGAATCCCGACGAGGTAGAGTCGCCTGGTCGGGCTCGTAGCGGCGGCCCGGCACCCTGGAGGCGACGCGTCGCCATCGAGGCGCCCGCTGCTACGCGCCTGGAGCCGGTCCTCGCCGCGCCGGCGTGCCGCCGTCGGCGCGTATCCCGATGGAAGGAGACTGTGGCCATGTCCGACCCGTGGCGCCGGCTCACGGACGACCTCGCCCGGGAGGGCCTGTGTGCGCGGGTCGTCCCCGTCGAGCGCCTCGCCGACGTCCGCCTGCGCGTCTCGCGCGCCCTGGACGACGCCGACCTTCCCTCTGCGGTAGCCGCGGCCGTCGCCGACGACGTCGCCTTCGACCTGCCGGCGTCCGCACGGCCCTGGCGCTCGGTCGTCGTGTTCGCCCTCGCGCGACCGCTGACCCGGGCCACGCTGACGTGGCACGGGAAGGAGCACACGGTGCCGGTGCCGCCGCACTACGCCGGGTACCGCAGCGTGCCGCAGGCCGTGGCCCGGCGCGTCGACGAGCTCCTGCGACCCGACGGTTACGCCGCGGCGCACTGCGAGCCTGCCTTGAAGACACTCGCCGCGTGCGCCGGCCTCGCCCGCTACGGTCGCAACAACGTCGCCTATGTCGACGGCATCGGCAGCTGGCTGCAACTCGGCGCCTGCGTCACCGACGCGCCCCCGCCCGACGACGCCATCTGGGGCGAGCCCCAGCTGCTCGAGCGCTGCGAGCGCTGCACGGCCTGCCTGCGTGCCTGCCCGACCGGGGCCATCGGCGGTGAGCGCTTCCTCCTCCACACCGAACGCTGTCTCACCTACCACAACGAGAGCCGTGCGGCCTTCCCGGGCTGGCTCGAGCCCTCGGCCCACCACGCCGCCGTCGGCTGCCTGCGCTGCCAGCAGGCGTGCCCCGAGGATCGCGCCGCCGGGCTGGTCGAGGCGACCCCCGAGAGGTTCGACGAGGAGGAGACGGCGACGATCCTCGCCGCCGAACGGGACGAGACGGCGTGGGCCGGCCTCAGCCCCGTGACCCAGGCCAAACTCGAGCGCTGCGGCCTCGACTACCTGCCGGCCGTCGTGGCCCGCAACCTCAGCCTGCTCCTCGAGGCCTGACGCACCGCGCGGCGGCGAGGGACGCCGGGCAACGAAACGGGTAGTCTGACTCCAATGAGCGACGACTGGCGCATCGAGTCCGACAGCATGGGCGAGGTCCGCGTGCCGGCGGCGCGCTACTGGGGCGCCCAGACCCAGCGCTCGCTGGAGCACTTCACCGTCGGGCACGAACGCTTCGTCTGGGGGCGTCCCGTCATCCGCGCCCTCGGTCTCGTCAAGCAGCACGCCGCCTTGGCCAACGCTGAGCTCAGGGTGCTGCCGGCCGCGATGGCCGACCTGATCGCGCGCGCCGCACGGGAGGTCGCCGAAGGCCGGCTGGACGACGAGTTCCCGCTGGTCGTCTTCCAGACCGGCTCCGGCACGCAGACCAACATGAACGCCAACGAGGTGATCGCGGCGCGCGCCAACGAGCTCGCCGGCCGAGGGCGCGGCGGCAGCGTCCCGGTCCACCCGAACGACCACGTGAACCGGGGCCAGTCGTCGAACGACGTCTTCCCGACCGCGATGCACCTCGCCACCGTCGCCGAGCTCGAAGACCGCCTCGTCCCGGCAGTCACGGCCCTCCGCGATACCTTCGCCGCCAAGGCGGAGGAGCACGGAGAGGTCGTGATGCTGGGCCGCACGCACCTGCAGGACGCGACCCCCGTGCGCCTCGGCCAGGTGATCGGGGGCTGGATCGCGCAGCTCGACCAGGCGCTCGCGACACTCACGCACGCCGGCGAGGGCCTCTACGACCTCGCGCTCGGCGGGACCGCCGTCGGGACCGGGGTGAACACGCATCCGCGCTTCGCCGAGACGGTGGCGCGGCGGCTCGCCGAGGAGACGGGCCGGCCGTTCCGGCCGGCCCCCGACTTCGCCGCCGCGCTCTCGGCGCACGACGCCATGCTCAATGTCAGTGGCGCACTGCGCACGCTGGCCGCCGCCCTCATGAAGATCGCCAACGACGTGCGCTGGTACGCATCGGGCCCGCGCAGCGGGCTCGGCGAGCTGCACATCCCCGAGAACGAGCCCGGCTCCTCGATCATGCCCGGCAAGGTCAACCCGACCCAAGCCGAGGCGCTGACCCAGGTCGCCGTGCACGTCTACGGCAACGACGCCGCCGTGGCCTTCGCCGACTCGCAGGGCAACTTCCAGCTCAACGTCTACAAGCCGTTGATCCTGCATGAGGTGCTCGAGTCGATCGCCCTGCTCGCCGACGCCGTGCTGGGGTTCGACCGCTACTGTGTGACCGGTCTGGAGCCCGACACGACAGTCATCCGCCGCCACCTCGACGACTCGCTCATGCTCGCCACCGCGCTCAGTCCGCACATCGGCTACGAGAACGCCGCCCGGGTCGCGCAGCACGCCGCCCGCGGCGGACTCACGTTGAGGGCGGCGGCCATCGATCTTGGTCTCGTGAGCGGCGAGCAGTTCGACGCCTGGGTACGCCCGGCGGAGATGACCCACCCGGACGACGCCGGCGACTGACGCCGGGCGCGCGCCGAGCCCTACGGCCGCGCGCCCCGCGGCTCAGCCTCCGGACGCCACCGCCACCACACGACCGTCGCGATGATCGCCAACAGTACGACCCTGATCACCTGCGTCCCCGGGTCGAGCTCGAGTATCTCGCCGCTCACGTTCTCCACGAGGTGAAGGAGCACCGCGGCGAGGATGCTGCCGCTCGTCCGCACGACCGCCCACCCGAAGATCACCGCCGACGGGAGCAGAGCGAGCGAGTACACGCCGAACGCGAGCGAGAGAAACCCGTTCTGCTCCTGGAAAGTGCCCTCGACGAAGTACAGGGGCACGTGCCACAGGAGCCAGAACGCTCCGACGGCCAAGGCCGCGACGCGGCCTGAGACGAGCGCTCGGAGCCGGTCCAGCGCGTAGCCGCGCCAGCCTGGCTCCTCCGCGAATGCGGCGACGAGATTGAAGGCGAGGATGCCGGCGAAGGCCGGCAGCGAGGGCAAGACCAGCGAGGGGGCGTCGCCGCCGTCCCAGGCGTGCCGGAGCAGGACCGCGGCCAGCGCCGGCCCCGCGCCGAGCACCAGGATGGCGACGAACCAGGCCGCAGGGATGGCCCGCGGGTCGACCACCCGCCGCCAGAACCTGCCGCGCTCGTCCCGGGTGAGCGACGTCCTGGTCAGGACGAGGGTCGCGACGAGCGGGCCGGCGCCGCCCACGGCAAAGAGCAGCACCGTCGGCATACTGGTCCACGAGGCACCGGTGAGGGCGGCGGCGATCCACCCCGTCCAGCTGACGGCGAAGGCGAGGGCGAAGTAGGGCCACCAGCGAGGCGCCGCAGGCCCTGAGCGCGGGGGCGAAGGGGTGCGCCCACGACCGCGGACGGGCGAAGCCGGCGGGTCGTCCGTCGAGTGGCCGGCGAGGATCACGCCCGACTCCCGGTCAGAGGTTGGTCGTGCTGGCCGCCTCGTGGCCCGCCTCTTCGAGGGCGGCGCGGGCCGCGAGGGCGAGCTCGCGCTCGTGCTCGCGGCCGACTGCGAACACGCGGTACAGGTGGGCCTTGGCCGGCACGAACTCGAGGATCCCCCCGAGGAGCTGGTCCTCGATCGCCCCCGTCACCGGGTCGTAGACCGGGATCCGTTTCGGCCCGCTCATGGGGTTGAGGGGCCGCGGGTCCTGGGAGGCGATGTCGACCTCGAACTCGAGACCGGCGAGCCGCGGCGGCAGGTGACCGCGCACGCCGACGCGGAACTCCTCGCGGGTGAGGTCGCGGGCGGCGAGCGCCGGCTGCTGCCGCTCGACGGCGTGTTCGTAGACCATGCTGTACTTGACGTGCCGGTGGATGATCGACTGCCACTCCTCGGCGAGCTCGCGGCGCGGGCTCTCGCGGGGCTCGTCGAGCCAGCCCTCGACGGTCGTGAACAGCGACCACTCGCTGAGCCGCCGGTAGGCGCCGAGGTCGTCGAGCGGGCTCGCCGGCAGGACGAGCTCCATCGTGGGCCTGAAGAGCTCGCGCAGGTGCATGTCGATGGCGTGCCCGATGCGGTGGAAGTAGACGTTCTCGTACATGTAGAAGCGCGCGTTGAGGAAGGCGCGCAGGGCGCTGAGGGCGCGCTTGTGGAACGTCAAGCCGTCGGCCGTGCAGAAGGAGTAGTAGATGAGGCGCTGGGCGTCGACGGCGGCGAGCGACACGCCGCACATGAGCGCGTCGCGGCGCACGTAGTCGAGGTTGTCGACGGTCACCGCGCCGGAGAGCGCGCGGTGCAGGAGGCGCACCCAGCGCGGGATCGGCTGGCGGGTGGCGGCCGGGGCGGCCTGCGGGGCGCTCCCGACTCCGCCCGATGTGACGCCGCTCTCGGCCCCGGGCGCCGAGCCGTCCGCCGCGGGCGGCGCGCCGCCCCCGGCCCCATCGGCGCGCACGAGGAAGGCGACGTGCCACGGGTCGATGCGCTCGCCCGGCGCGAAGGGACCGCTCGGGCTGCGCTCGAGCGCGGCGATGAACTCGCCCAGCTCGGTCACGATCAGGTGCTGCGAGATGCGCTCGTGGTCGAGCCCGAACCTGGGACCGAAGTACTGCTCGTCGCAGAAGTGGCTGAAGGGTCCGTGCCCGACGTCGTGCAACAGCCCGGCGAGGCGGAGGGTCTCCTCGACCACGGGCAGGGACGGCGTGCCGGGCTCCACTTCGGCCAGCGTCGGGTAGACGTGGCGCGCGAGCTCGCCGGCCAGGTGCATCGTCCCCAGGCTGTGTACGAAGCGGCTATGCTCGGCCGCGGGGAAGACCCACCATGAGCTCTGCAGCTGATGGATGCGCTTCAGGCGCTGCATCCAGGGGCTGTCGATCACGTCGGCCTCGGCGATCTCGCCCTGACGCGACAGCGTGATGCGCAGGTAGCCGTAGAGCGGGTCGGCGATCAGATGGACGTCGTCGTAGGGGAGCTTCACAGCGGCAAGCCTACGGCGGGCGGCCGCGGGCGGCAAGGTGGAGGGGGGCCGAGCCGGGGGCGGCAAGGTGGAGGGGGGCCGAGCCGGGGGCGGCGGCACAAGGACCCCGTGGTAGTCTGAGGCCGTGATCGACCTGCACACCCACACCACCTACTCCGACGGCACCTCGACGCCGCGGGAGCTCGTCGCCCAAGCCGCGGCCATCGGCCTGCGCGCCGTGGCGATCACCGACCACGATACCGTCGACGGTGTCGAGGAGGCGCTCGAGGCGGGGCGGCAGCTGGGGATCGAGGTGGTGCCGGGAGTCGAGATCAACCTCGAGCACCAGCAGGTCACGATGGACCTCCTCGGGTACTTCCTCGCCGGCTGCCCGACGGCCGAGCTGCGCGAGCAGCTCGCCGAGCTGCGCGCGTACCGCGACGAGCGCAACGCGCGCATCCTCGAGCGCCTGGCCGAGCTCGGCTACCCGATCGACCCTGCGGAGCTCGCCGCCATCGGCGAACACGGTGCCGTCGGGCGGCCCCACATCGCCGAAGCCCTGCGCCGGCGAGGCTACGCGACCTCGATCGCCGAGGCCTTCGAGCGCTTCCTTCGCCGTGGGGCGCCGGCTTGGGTCGATCGCCGCCGCCTCTCGCTGGCGCAGGCCGTGCGCTCGCTGCGCGCCTCGGGCGGGCTCCCGGTGATCGCCCACCCCGGCATCATCCGCACCGACGAGGCCGGGCTGGCCGCCATCGCCCGCGAGGCGGCCAGGGCCGGGGTCGTCGGTCTCGAGTGTTACTACCCGGCGCACGACCGCGCGACAGTCGCCCGCGTCCTCGGCCTCTGCGAACGCCTCGCCCTCGTGCCGACCGGGGGCTCCGACTTCCACGGCGCGGTGAAACCCCAGAACCACCTCGGCATCGGCGCGTTCGGCGAGCCGATCCCCGACACGGTCCTCGACGACTTGCGCTGTCTCGCCGAGACCGTCGGCCCCGCGCGCGTCCACTGAGCCGAGCGGCGCACGGCCGGCGTTTGTCCCATATCCCCCCGGGGGGTATATTGACGCCATGGAGGAGTACGGGGCCTCACCCGAAGCAACCAAGCTCGTCAACCGCCTGCGTCGCGTCGAGGGCCAGGCTCGCGGCCTGCAGCGCATGATCGAAGACGGCCGGCCGTGCGAGGAGGTCTTCACCCAGCTCGCCGCCACCAAGGCCGCCCTCGACCGCGTCGGCATGCTCCTCATCTCGCTGAAGATGCGCGAGTGCCTGGTCGACGAAGACGACGGCGAAGAGGCGACGCGCGAAGGCGTCGAGCGCGCCCTCGACGCCTTCCTCAAGTACACGCGCTGCGTGAAGTAGGCGCGGTCGCGTCGATGGCGGACAAGTTCGACCCCACGCACGCGCACAAGCTCGAGAACCCGGAGCGCCTTGTCGAGCTCCCCCCCGCCGACATCGTTCGACTGCTTGCGCTGCGCGGCGACGAGACCATCGTCGACTACGGCGCCGGCACGGGGCTGTTCACGGTGCCCGTCGCCGCCGCCTTGACCGACGGTCGCGTGCTCGCCGTCGACGAGCACCCGGCGCTGCTCGCCTACCTCGAGGAGAAGGTCGCGAGCGCCGGTCTGCCCGAGGGCCGGGTCGTGCCCGTCCCCACCGCCGACAACTCGGTGCCGCTGCCCGACGGCGGCGCCGACCGCGTGCTCATGATCAACGTCCTCCATCACGTGCACGACGACCCGGCCGCCATGGCCGAGGTGCAGCGTCTGCTCGGCCCGGGCGGCCGCCTCGTCGTCATCGACTTCGCCGAGATGGACCGCCCCGTCGGGCCGCCCAACGACCACATCCTCTCGCTCGAGCAGGTGCGCGCCGCCGTCGCTGACCTCGGCCTGCGCGAGCTCTCCGTGCACCTGCCCGGCGACGTAGGCCGCTACCAGGTCGCCGTCGTCGCCGAGATGCCCTGCGATGCGCCGGTCGCCGGCGGCGATGGCGACGCGAAAGCGACGCCCCCGTCCGCGATCGGCGGCGCCGGTCTCGACACGGCCGCCGGCGCCTGACCGCCGGCGTGCCCGCCTCCTCAGACTCGGACCGGCCGGCGCTCGTCTCCCACGTGCGCGCCGCCCATGGCCCCGGGCTCCCTGCGGCACTCGAGCGGCTGGTCGCACCGTTCGGCGGCTGGGGCGCCATCGTGGCCCCTCACGAGCGCGTCGCCGTCAAGATCAACCTGCTGCGGGGCGCGCCTCCGGAGCGCGCCGTCTCGACGCACCCGGAGACCCTTCGAGCCGTGCTGCGGGCCTTGAAGGCCGCCGGTGCCGAGCCGTTCGTGGCCGACAGCCCCGGCGGCCTCAACGGGCCCGCCAAGGTCGCGCGCGCCTACCGCATCGCCGGCCTCTCCCAGATGTGCGCCGAGGAGGGCGTGCAGGTCGTCGACATCGAAGACCAGCCGGTCCTGGTCGAAGCGCCGCAGGGACGGCTCTTCCGTCACTTCCGCATCGGCCGGCCCTTCCTGCGCGCCGACGCCATCGTCCAGGTCGGCGTTCTCAAGACCCACCAACTGATGCGCCTCACGGGAGCGGTCAAGCTCACCTACGGCTGCATCCCCGGCCTCGAGAAGGCGCAGCTCCACGTACGCGCCCAGCGCCGCGACGACTTCGCCGACATGCTCCTCGACCTGCACCTGGCGCTGCGGCCGCGGTTCACGGTGATCGACGGGATCATCGCGATGGAGGGACAAGGCCCCGGCGGCGGGCGGCCGCGCGAGCTCGGCTCGCTCTTCGCCGCCGGCGACGCCCTCGCCCTCGACGCCGCCCTCGCCGACCGTACCGGGCACCCGCGGCGCGACATCTACACGCTGACCGCCGGCGAACGCCGCGGCCTCATCGACCTCGAGGACGCCTACCGTCTGGCCGGCGACCCGGTGGAGACGGTCGCCGACTTCGCCCACGCACGGCGCGACATCCAGGAGTTGCTGCCGCCGTCGCTGCACCGCCTCGGGCGGCGTCTGGTCACGGCGCGGCCGCGCCTTGTCGACGCCGACGCCTGCATCGAGTGCGGCGAGTGCGCCGGGATCTGCGGCGTGACGGCGATCGCCCTCGAGCCGTTGCCGGAGTTCGACGACGGCCGCTGCGTGCGCTGCTACGCCTGCACCGAGGTCTGCCCGACCGGCGCGATCGACGCCGTCGAGCCGTGGCTCGCGCGCCGCGTCTTCGGCGGGCGCGCCGGCGCGAGCTGAGCGCGCCCACCGCCGCGCCTTACCGGGGCGCCGCAGCCTCAGCCCCTCAGCACCGGACGGCAGCGACGGACGGCCACCCCGAAGCTCGGCGCAGGCCGAGCACACCCCGAGCACCGCGGCGCCCAGAGCGGGCGCGGCCGCCGGGGCGCCCTCAGGCCCGGGAGGCCGCCCCGGTCTCGACGCGGAAGACGACGATCTCCGGGCGGCAGAAGGCGCGGAACGGCAGCATGCTGGTGCCCACCCCGCGCGTGACGTAGAGCAAGCGACCCTCGGGCTCGTAGGCGCCCTCGGCGAAGCGCGCCGAGAGGTCGCTCAGCAGGAGCCGGCGGCCGGGGAGCGGCAGACAGATCTGCCCGCCGTGGGTGTCCCCGGCGAGGATCAGGGCGAAGTCGCCGGGGGCCGTCTCGAGGACGACGTCGGCCTGATGGGAGAGCAGCAGGCGGAGGACGCCCGGACGCCGGTCGAGACTCTCGACGACGCACGGCAGGTCGGTGTGGCCGCCGCTCGCGTCGTCGACACCGCAGACCTGGATGACCCCGGCGCCGCGAGTCACGCTGGCGCACTCGTTCGACAGCACGCGGACTCCGCAGGCCTCGAGATCGGAGGGGTCGGTCGCGCGCACGAAGGGCGCCTTGCTGTCCCCCCGGTCGTGATTGCCGAGGACGGCGTAGACACCGAGCGGCGGGCGCAGCCGGCGAAGCTGCGCCAGCAGCTCTGCCCGGCCGCCCGGCCCGGAGGCGAAGTCGCCGGTGATGAGGACGATGTCCGGCTCCGCGGCGAGGGCGAGGTCGACGGCCTTGCGCGTCGCACGCGCGTTGAGACTGGGCCGGAAGCCGGCGTGAAAGTCGGAGAGCTGGACGACGGTGAGGCCGTCGAGGTCCGGCGGACAGCCCGGCGCCGGCAGACGCCGGTCGACCCGCCGGACTGCCTGTGCCTCCCAGAGCAGATAGGACGTCGCGAGGGCGGCGGTCGCGCCGAGCGCGGCCGCCGCCCTCGCTCCCTGCCTCACGACGTCGGCGGTCGCCGCCCTACTCCTGGTCCATCTGCTCGCGCAACCGGGCGCGCGTCTCCTCGATCTTGCGGCGCAGCGCCTCGGACTGGTCCTCCGCCGACTCCTTGCCGGCGCCGAGAGCCTTCACCAGACGCTCCTTCTGGGCGCCGAGGTCGCCGCTGAAGAGCTGCTCGCGAGTCTCCTTGCCCGCACGCGGGGCGAACAGGACCCCGACCGCGGCGCCGACGATGGCGCCGACCAGGAAGCCACCCTTCTTGCGCGACCCGCTCTTCTCTTCACTGCTCACCCTGACACCTCCGGTCTCACTGCCGTCCCGGTCTCATCGTGCTCTGAGATCACCGCCGCCGTGACCTCATCGTCCTGCGATCTCCCCGCCGTCGCGGTGTGATCTTCGTCGCGCGCTCGCCGCCGGCCGTTCGCCAGGGAAGCGTCGCGTCTCGCCTGACCAGTTCGACGGCCGGCCGCCGTCCCCCGCCCCGCGTCTCAGTAGAGCCGCGTGTTGTTCGCCACGAGGCCGAACCGGCAGCCGAGAGACTCCGCGGCGCGCCGGCACATCACCATGCGCTCGAGGAAGATCTCGAAGTACTCCATCACCGTCGTGGCATCGGTGTCGATCTCGAGCTCCAGAGTGATCGTGTGTGCCGCGGCGTCGACGGTCAAGGTCGAGCGGTGCGCGGCGTGGTTCACCCGGTCGTGCTCGTCGTAGAGCGCCGGGTCCATCTCACGCACCCGGCTCTCGTGTACGTCGGACTTGTCGGCGAGGATCACCGCCGCCGCGAGCTCGCTGACCGGGTCGCCGTGCTCCTCCTCGTGGTTGCCGATCGCACACATGACCTCCACGTACTCATCGGCGCCCATGCCGAGCCGCTCGAGCACGCGGTACGCGATGAGCGCGGCCACGTTGCCGTGGTCGTTGCGGTTCACCCCGTTGCCGATGTCGTGCAGGTACCCCGCGATCGCCGCCAACTCCGCCAGCCGGGGCGCACGCTCGAGGCGGAGGAGGACGTCGCGCGCCAGGCTGGCGACGATCGTCGCGTGGCGCGTGCCGTGCTCGGTGTACCCCAGCCGCTCCAGGTTCTCGTCGGCCTTCGAGATCAGGACCGCGACCTCCGGGTCCTTGCGGACCACGTCGAAGGTCACCGGCCGCGGTCTGCGGCCGCTCGCGGGGGCTGCCTTCGCCATCGTCACCTCACTTCGAACGATCGCATGCGGGCGTCGGGCTCCACGTCCTCCGCCTCCACACGCACGACCTCGGCCCGTGGCGGGCCGACGCGACACCAGGCGACCAGCGCGTCGACCGCCGCGGCGTCGCCCTGGGCCCAGACCTCGACGCTGCCGTCCCGCAGGTTCTTCGCGTAGCCGGCCACGCCGAGGCGCCGGGCCTCACGCTGCGTCGAGGCACGATAGTACACGCCCTGGACGCGGCCCGAGAGCCGCAGCTTCACCGCCTTGATGCCGGCGCCGCCGTCCGCCGCGCCGGCGGCGCCGAGACCCGTCATCTCGTTCTCGGCCACGTCCTCCGCTCCCTTGAGGCCGCCGCTGACGAGCGGCACGAAGCGGCACGGCGTGTGGCGCTCCACGTCGAACCCCTCGCAGCCGCGGCGGTACACGGTCAGCACCTGGTCACGGTGCGGCGCGCCGAGCGGGATCACCAGCCGGCCGCCGACGACGAGCTGGTCGAGGAGCGCCGCCGGCACGTCGTCGGCAGCCGCGGCGACGAGGATGCCGTCGTAGGGCGCGTGCTCCTGCCAGCCGAGGCTCCCGTCGCCGACAGCGAGGTGGACGTTGTCGTAGCCCAGCTCGCGCAGGCGGCGGCGGGCGGCCTCGGCGAGTTCTGCGACGCGCTCGACCGCCCAGACCTGCGCCACCAGCTCGGCGAGGACGGCGGTCTGATAGCCCGACCCCGCGCCCACCTCGAGCACACGGCTGCGCGCATCGACCCCGAGCAGCGCCGTCATCAGCGCCACCATGTACGGCTGCGAGATGGTCTGGCCGAAGCCGATCGGCAGCGGGCCGTCGAGGTAGGCCTCGCCCTCCATCCCCGGCGGGACGAAGCTGTGC
>JAFGAW010000017.1 GCA_016933475.1 Thermoleophilia bacterium | reverse complement strand
CCGCCGGCCTCATCTTCCGCCCGAGTGGCGGAGACCGCCGCCGCCCCTTCCGCTGAGGGGCAGAGAACACCGCGTTGCCAGATCCGCGCGAGTGAACGCGACTGCCGTCGCATCTCGTGCCTGCCGTCGACCACCACGCGTCGCCGCGCCGGCCTCACAGACCTCCCAGACGGACCCCCCGCGCACATCGGGGTCAGCACGGCGGCGGCGATCGTCGCGTACCCCGGTCGGCGCTCCGGGGCGAGCTAGCGCTCGGGCACGACAGCCACGACGAGCGTCGCCGGCGCCTTCGGCAGCCTTCGCTCAGGCGCCGTCCTCCGGCGGGCGCCGCAGGCGCTTGACGCGGCTGCGGCGCGCCTTCTCCTCGAGGCGGCGCGTCACCGCCCGGGCACCCGGCCTGGTGGGACGCCGCGGCGGCGGCGGCGGCGCCAGCAGCTTCTCGAGACGGGTCCGCAGGCGGCGCAGGCAGGTGCGCTTGTTCGCCAGCTGGCTGCGCTCGCCGCGGCAGACGACCACCGTGCCGGTCGGGCGGTGGCGCAGGCGCACGCCGCTGTCGGTCACGTTCTGGTGCTGGCCGCCGGGACCGCCGCTGCGAAAGGTCTCGACCTCGCACTCGGCGAGCAAGGAATCGTCGTCATCGGGCAGCTTGTAGACCATGGCGTGAGGGGCGGCCGGGCGACCCCGACCGCACGATACCACGGGGCGTCGCCGGTGGCCGCGGTGTGTACCGCCGTGACGGCCGCCGCAGAAGCGACGCGGACCGCCGAGACGCCCACCGCGAGGTTAACCCAGGGAGCCGGCCGGCGTTGGAGACTGTGGACTGGATGAAGCGAGCGAAGGAGCCACCGTGAAGACACTCAAGATCCTCGGCCTCGCAGCGGCGCTCGTGCTGCTCGGCGGCGCCGTCGCCTACGCCGCCGACCAGGTGATCGACCAAGTCCAGCCGGATGAGACGACCGAAGGCCGCGTGTGCAACGAGAACAACGTGCGCACCAACAACCCCGACGACCTCGGCGTCGAAGTGCGCACTCAAACGCGTACCCGTCTCGCTTGGGACGACGCCGCCGAATGCGACGGTGACCAGACGAGGTTGCGCACCCAGGATCGCCTCAGCTGGCCGGAGGTGCCCGAGGAGGACGGGCCGGCCCGCACGCTCAACCAGACGCGTAGTTCGCAAGCGGTCGAAGACCCCGAAGCGACCGAAGACCCCGCCGCCCCCGCGGCCGGCCCCAACGGCCCGGGTGATGGCAGCTGCGATTGACACGCTCGGCACCACGTTCGACTGGCTCGAACGGACGGGCGACCCTCGCTGCGGGGCCGCCCGTCCGTTCGTCACCCGTGCATTAAGTGGGCAAGAGCGCTACACTGACGAAGGGGTCATCGTGATCGTGCAGCGAGGTGGTGTGTGGCCACGCTCAACCTCAGCCCGTCAGAGCAGGAGGCACTCGCCACCGCGCTGCGCCGCGGCGACCGCGGTGCGTTCGAGCAGCTCTACACCGCTCTGCACCCCAGCATCTACAGCTTCGCCGCGCGCCTCCTCGACGACCGCGAGGAGGCCAAAGACGTCACTCAAGAGGTCTTCCTCGCCGCGTATCGCGACCTGCCACGCCACCGCGGCGCGCTGCGCGTCGAGCCTTGGCTCTTCCGGGTCACCATGAACGCCTGCTACGACAGACTGCGCGCCCGGGCCCGTCGCGCCGACACCCCGCTCGACGAGGTGTCCACGCTGGTCGACGCCCGAGACGGCTACGACCAGGCCGCGATGGCGGCCGCCGTCGAGGCCGCGCTGCGCGACATGAGCCCGCGCTACAGGGCAGCGCTCATCCTGCACGACGTCCAAGGCCTCAACCGGCGCGAGCTCTCCGAGGCGATGAACGTCACGTGGGGCACCGCCGGCGTCCTCCTCTTCAGGGCGCGGGCGGCGTTCAAGAAGCGCGTCAGTGCCCTGCTGCCTGCCGGCAGCGGGGTCGCGGCGCTCGCCTTGCTCCCTGCCCTTCCGGTGCCGGGTGCGCTGCAGGCGCCGCCGCTCTTCGGCGCCCCGGCGGCGCCCGCTGCGCCGCTCGCCGCCCCGCTCGCCGCGGCGCCGCTGGCGGCGACCCCGGCGGCGCTGCCGGCGGCGGCCCCTCTCCTGGGCCTGGCCAACATCGGCGGGGTGCTGGGTACGAAGCTCGCTCTCGTGGCCGCCGGCGTCCTGGCGATGGCCTCCGGTCTCGCCATCCAGGACGTCGTCGACCAGAATGGCGTGCTGAGCCCCAGGCCCGGCACGGCGGCCCTCGTCCAGTCGGCCGCGACGCAGGGCGATGGAGCCGACGGCAAGGCGTTCCACTCGCACTGGCCGGGCGGGGTGCCCGAGCACCTGCAGCAACTGCAGGACGGCCCGACCGGGCAGTCGTCTCCCGCGAACCCCGGTTCCACCTCCGGCGCCACCGGCACGGCCGTGCGCGTCAACGACGGCACGGCGACGGCCGGCACCGACCCGAGCACCAGCTCGACACAGCAGTCCGGCACGGTGGAGCCGAGCGATGAACCGAGCGGCACGACCCCCGGCGACAGTGGCCCGACGGGTACCGACGGCGATGCCAAGGCGACGCCCGACGACGTCAAGTCCGGTTCGTCGACCGATTCGGCGGTGCGGCCCAAGTGACGCGCGACGAGGGGGCGGCGGCGCCCAGGCGCCGCCGCCCCCTCGTCGCGTCCGCTGCCGTCCCTCAACCCGCGCGCCGCTCCAAGCCCGCTTCGCCGCCCGGCGGCCCGTCCTCCGGCGTCACGTCCGCCTCGGTGACTGGCGGCACGGCGTCTTCGCGCCACAGCCGGGCGACGGGCTCCTCCGTGAGGAGCGGCGCCGCGTGGGCCCCGTGGTCGTGCCGGTGCGGCACGTGCGGCCGACCGCCGATCAGGTCCCAGAGGCGGTGCTTCTGCCGCAGCCAGCGCTGGTGCCAGACCTCGTCGCGCCGGCGGGCGCGGTCGAGCTTGAGCGGTCTTTCGGCGTAGGAGATGTGCGCCCAGGGGGAGCCGGGCTTCGCGAGCCTGAGCGCCGGGACGACGGCAAGGAAGGGAACGAAGAGGCCCAGCGTGCCGAGCCAGAGCTTGCCCTTGAGGAAGGTGACGACGACGAACACGACGTTGGCCGCGATCAGTGCGACGGCGATCCAGCGTGAGGCCAGTTCCATGGTCGCCGTCTCGGGTACTGCCAGCGGCACCAGACCGGTGAGCAGCAGAGCGACAAAGGCGATGCCGAGGATCACGGCATCGATCGACTGCCGGCCCTGCTCCGCCCAGTAGACGTCCTCGAGGTGGAGGATGAGGGCGAACTCGTCGAGCGTCAGCGCCAGCCCGGCGCCGAAGAAGAAGGCGCTCAGGTTGAGCCACCACCCGGACGGCTGCCAGGCGAACTGCAGAGTGCCGGCGACCGCCATGATGAGGATACCGAACACGCTGTGGTGGATGTGCAGCCCGTTGGGCCGCAAGTCGCCGAACCACCAGGTGACGCCCGAACGGATCAGGCGCGTGTTGACGCGGATGGCGACGAACGCCAGTAGAAGCCCGATGAAGAGGAACATCAAGGGCCGCTTGGCGGGGTCGAACGCGTCGATGTGGATCGCAAGCACGAACACGGTGACTCCATGATGGTCGGGCCGGGCACGGCGGACAACCCGCCGCGCTCCTTGCCTCAGCGCAGAGTCGCGCCGACGCCGGGCTTACGGCGCCCGTCGACGAGGTGCGCCACGCCGAGCACGGGGTGGCGCCAGAGCATCCGGGGGCCGCTGTAGCGCATCACCTCGCGCACCCGCTCGCGCATCGCCGGCGCGTAGCAGTGGACCGGGCACTTCGCGCAGGTCGGCTTGTCGGCGCCGAAACGGCACGCGTCGAGCCGCCGGCGCGCATACTCGAGGAGTTCGGCGCAGTCGGCGCAGAGCGCATCGCCGGCGACGCGCCCGGTGCCGGCGGCGCCGTGATGATCGCGACAGTACATGCCGATCATCACGGCGATGGTCCGCTCCTCGCGCCGCAGCCGCTGGCCGGCGGCGGTCTGACTGGTCTCAGGCATCACCCCGCCGCCTCCGCTCGCCGAGGCCTCATCCCCGCCAAGTCTGCCGCCGCCGCGCCCACTCCGCATCGTCCCGCCAGACGAAGCTCTCGGTGCGCAGGTCGTCGAGCGCCGCCTGGATCTCGTCCTTGGTCGTCATGACGAAGGGCCCGTACCGGGCGATGGGCTCGTCGAGCGGGCGGCCCGAGGCGAGCAGGAAGCGGGTCGCGGCGGCGTCGGTACGCACCGTCACCTCGTCGCCGTCGGTGAACACCACGAGGTCCGGTGCGGCGACGAGCTCGCCCCCGGCGTCGCCGCGGTAGCCCTCCTCGCAGACCACGCCGAAGCGCCCCTCGCCTTCGAACACGTACGCGAACCCGTTGTGGCCCCGTGCGATCGAGTGCACGAAGGTCGCCCCCGGCGGCAGGGTGACGTCGAGGTACGTGGGCTCGGCGTAGATCTCGGACACCGGACCCACCACGCCGTCGACCTCCCCGGCGACGACGCGCACCAGCGACCCGTCGTCGCGACGCACCACGGGGATCGACTCCGCCCGCACCTCCTGGTAGCGCGGCCGCGTCATCTTGAGCGCGGCCGGCAGGTTGACCCAGAGCTGGAAGCCGGCCATCCGGCCGTCGCGCGGCCGCGGCATCTCCTCGTGGAGGATGCCCCCGCCGGCGGTCATCCACTGGACGTCGCCCGGACCGATCGTCCCGCGGTTGCCGATGCTGTCGTGGTGGTCGACCTCACCGGCCAGCATGTAGGTCACCGTCTCGATGCCGCGGTGAGGGTGCCAGGGGAAGCCGGCGATGTAGTCGCGGGGGTCGTCCGAGGCGAAGTGGTCCAGCAGCAGGAAGGGGTCGAGGTAGTCGAGGGCGTGCGTGCCGATCGTACGCCGCAGCCGCACGCCGGCGCCCTCGAGGGTGGGTCGCGGCTCGACCACGTCGCGCACGCACCTTGCTTCGCGGGCCATTGAGCGTCTCCTGTCGTCGACGGTCTGACACGGTCTGCGCCGGAGAGTTCCCGCAGGTGCGCCCGGCAAACGCCGGGCACGGCCGAGAGGCGCCGAGCGGCCGGACGGGCGCGCCTCGCCCGGCCTGCGTCCGTTTGGCCACCGACCCGGCGGGTACTCTGCCGACGGCGGACGCCATCCCGACGATGAGGAGGAGGACATGACCGACGTACGACGCAGCGTCGATGTCCCGGCGCCGCTCGACGAAGTCGCAGGCGCCTGGGAACACTTCCTCGACGGCGTGCTCACGGGGCGGCGCAGGCTGGCCTGTGACGAGATCGCCTGTGTCAACGCGGTCGAGATCGGCGCCGTCAGCTTCGAGGACGCCGAGTCCGGCGGCACGCGCGTCACCTTCAAGGCGACCGTGCCCGACGACCTGTACGACGACGAGCGACTCAAGGCCGAACGCGAACTGCTCGAGGGCAAGGTCGCGCGCGACCTCGTTCTGTTCTGGGACTACATCGAGAGCGGAGACTACAGGCGCGAGCGCGCCACGCACGATACGGCACTGGCCCAGCACGAAGACGAGCTGCGCCGCACACACGCCCGACGTCAGGGCGTGGAGGCGGACCAGGACACCATCTCGCTGCGGCGCAGCGCGCGAAGCTGAACCACGGCGCAGGAGGCCGGCCGCGGCCGGCGGCAGTCACGCCGCCTGCCGCGGCCTTCGTACCAGTCTTCTCGGCCGCGCCCCGGTGCACCCTCGCGCGGCGGCACCTCACCGGCGCGCCGTCGCTGCGGAACCTCAGCTTCGCGCCGTCGCCGCGTGCAGACGCCAGGCGAACCCTCTTAGGCGGTCCGCGTCGACAGGGTCCCCGTCGTTGTAGACGAAGAGCAGCGGGGGGCCGGGCCGGCGACGCAGGAGAGCCTCGGCGAGCAACGCCGGACCGCAGCCGCGCGGCGATACCACGACCACGCCGTCGACCGGCCGCGTGTGCCAGGCGTGGAGAGCCCCGCCCACGGTGCTGACCGTCTCTCCCATAGGGTAGCCGTCGAACACGCGGTCGCTCTCGGCGACCACCTCGTGGATGTCGGGCCAGGCCAGCCAGGGGTGCAGCGGCTGGACCGCCCCGAGCAGGTGGTCGACGACGGCGCGCATCACGACCAGCGTCGCGCGGCGCTTGACGGCGCGTCGGCTCAGTCGGTGCGCGACCTGCATGTCGCGCAGGGCGAGGAGCTCGAAGAAGGCTCCGTACGGCTCGAACAGCACCCGCAGCCCGTGCTCGCTGAGCCGTCGCTGCAGGTCGTCGTTGCCCCACTCGTCGACGCGCAGGTAAAGATCGCCGCAGAGGTGGACGGTGCGCAGCTCGGCCGCACGGATACGGTCGCGCGGCAGCGCGGCGTACGCCGCTGCGGCGCCGCCGAGGACGCCGCGTACCTTGCTCACCGCCTCGCGCGCGCTCCGCGCGTCGGTGGCGGTGTTCCCCCGCGGCCGCTCGCGCGCGAGTTCGCCGGCGAGCACGTCGGACCACTGCTCGAAGAGGGCGTCGGCGTCGCCGCGCGTCCGCTCGCTCGAGTACGCCTCGAAGCGCAGCGCGTTGAGCAAGTCCTGGGCGACCACCGACGCCCAGACCGTGGGCACGACGGTCAGGTCGCCGAAGACGAGGCTGAGGTCGGCGATGTCGATGCCGTCGTGCCCCAGCCGCTCAAGGGCGACCTGCTCGGTCAGGGGGAAGAGGTGGGCACGACAGGCGCGGAACCCCTGGCCCACACTGAGGAAGAGCAGCCGGCCGTCGCCGTCACCGGACCGTGTCTCGAGGTGCCGTGCCAGCGTGCCCCAGATCAGCTGGTAGGGAAGGCACTCCTTGCCGGAGCACAGGCGGCGCCCGCACTCGAGCGCGGCGGCGTCTGTCGGACCCGCGTACTCGGCGCGGTAGCCCTGCCCGCGGAGGGCGGCGACGATCTGCCTTCCCACCGTGCCGCCGATATGGCCGAACACGACGGTCCGCTGCGGGTCGCCGTCGAGGGTCGTCGGGAGCGGCGCGTCGTAGCGCGCGAGGCGCGCCGCGAGGTCGACGCCGGAAGCCGGGGCGTCGCCGCGCGCCTGCTCGAGGGAGGGAGCGGGGGCGTCGCCGCGCGCCTGCTCGACGGCGTGCAGGAAGGCCTGCATGCGGGTCACGTAGCCGGCCGCGCCGCCGTGGCCGTCGCTCTCGAGGAGCGCATACGGACGGCCCTCCCCGAGATCGTTGAAGAGGTGCTCGACGAAGGAGTTCGGGCCGCAGCCGTAGGCCCCGACGAGCAGGGGGAAGGCGTCGCCGGCCAGGCGCCCGGCGGTCGCGGCGCGCAGCGTCTGGCCGGCGCTCGCCCAATGCACGCGGGCGAGGCCCGGCACCGCAGCGGGCACGGGGTAGCAGTCGACGGGCACCGCGAGGGCGCCGTTGGCGGCGGCGATCTCCCCCACCCCGCAGTCGAGCAGCGGCTCGTGGATGACGTGGGTCTCGCCGCAGACGACGACCACGGGGCGCCCGACCGTGGCGGCGTACTCCACGGCACGCCGACCGATCGCCGCCAGCCCGTCCTCGAAGCGCGCCTGATGGTCGAGGCCGGCATGCCAGGCGCGTCGCACCGCGCGTATGAGGTGGAGTCCTCCGGCGGCGGCAGGCTCCGTCATGGACTCCGTTGCCGACTCCAGCCCGCGCATCATGGCGACGAGCTCGCGCCAGTAGGCGCTCGAGTCAAGCGTCGTCTCCTCGTGCCGGCACAAGGCGGGGCGAAGGACGCGCACCGACGAGCCGGCGGCGGCGAGCGCGTCGGCCACCATGTCCGGGGCTCCCTGCGCCACTGGGCAGGTGCTCGTGCCGGTGCCTCCGTTCGGCGGGCGCAGGTTGATGATCTTGGGCGCGAACACGATGTCCACATCGGCGCCGGCGGCGAGACCGTGGAGGATCTTCGCCGGGGCGCACACGCCCGGAGCGGCACAGGCTCTGTCCCCGGCGGCCAGGGTCTCCGGCCGCGCCCTGATGAGAACGGGCACGGCCCCGAGCGCGGCGAAGAAGGCGGCGAAGAACGGCGCCAGGTCGAGCAGGTAGTGCGCCGCAGGCAGCCCCACGCGCACGCCGGCGAGCGGGCCCACGGGGTCGGGGGCGACGTCCGCGCACAGACGCGCCAGCAACTCGCGCCGCTCGCGGAAGGGCCGCGGCGCGTCCTTCGCCAGCTTCTCGCCGACGGCGCCGAGCTGGTCGTACTTGGGGCAGCTGCCGCCGCTCACGACGCGGCGCCGCTCGCCGGCGACCTCGATCTCGGCTACCTCGAGGCGGCAGAGGTTGCCGCAGGACGGCTCGCCGCAGCGGCGCTCGTGGCGGTCGACGACCGTGGCATCGAGCACGACGCCGAGGTCGAGCGCGTCCGGCGCCCCCGTGCCCAGCCGCTCGGCGGCGAGCAGAGCAACGCCTACGGCGCCCATGGCGCCGGGATCCGCAGGCACCACGACGGTGCGGCCGGTGACCGCCGCCAACGTGCGGGCGAGCGACGGGCTCGTCGCCGGCTTGCCCTGGAAGAAGACCGTCTCCAGCAGGGGACGGTCGCCCTTGACCCGCCCGCAGTAGTTACGGACCACGGAGTACTGCAGACCGGCGAAGATGTCCTCACGCGTGAACCCCTGGGCGAGGGCCTCGGCGGCCACGTCGGCGACGAACACGGTGCAGGTCTGGCCGAGGTCGGGGGCGCCCACCGAGCGCGCCGCGAGGTCGCCCAGCAAGGTGATGTCGTCAAGGCCGAAGGCCTCCGCCTGCTCCTCGAGGAACGACCCCGTCCCCGCGCTGCAGACGCGGTTCATGTCGCTGTCGACGACGCGTCCTTCTCGGACGTTGATGAACTTCGCGTCCTGCCCGCCGATCTCGACGATCGAGAGGCTGCGGCCGCCGTCGGGATCGTCGCGTACCGCGGCGGTCGCGTGAGCGACGATCTCGTTGAGCACCGTGAGCCGGGACCCCGCGTCGGGGTAGGCGGCGCGGAAGACGGCGGCGGCGGCGTCGCGGCCGGAGCCGGTGAGGCCGACGGCGGCGACGGGCGCCGCGGAGGCCTCGAGGACCGCCGCGACCAGCCGCTGGGCGGCCTCCACCGGATTGCCGTCGGTGCGCCGGTAGACGTCGGCCAGCACGGCGCCGCTCGCGAGATCGAGCAGGGCGGCCTTCGAGCCGGTCGAGCCCAGGTCGAGACCCAGCACCGCGGGGCCGCCCGCCGAAGTGACGGACGGCGGCGCCTCGAGACGGATCACGCTCCCCGGGCCGGTGGCGGCCGGCGGCAGCGTCCGCAGCCGTCCGCCGCCGGCCCGGGCGAGATCTTCCGGCCGCGCCGGCCAAACGGCGCGGGGGATCCGCTCCGCATGCGCCACGTACCGCAGGGCGCCGATCGCCTCGAAGGCGCCGGCATGCTCGGCGACCTCGACCCGCACCCCGGCGCCGGCCAGGCGAGCGAACTCCCGCGCGATCGGTGCGATGGTGGCGCCGTGGCCGATAAGCAGGACGGGACTGGGAGCGCCGGCACCACCCGACCGAGTCCGGTCGTACAGGGCGTGCACGTTACGGGCGATGCCCTCGAAGACGCCGCGGAACAGCCGCTCGTGCGAGGCTCCCTGGTTCGCGTAGTGGGTCAGCTCGCTCTTGGCGAAGACGGCACACCGGCTCGTGACGGTGAGGCTGTCGTCGGCAGCCTCGGCGAGCGCGACCGCCTCGTCGAGCGTGCGCCCGAGGCGCGAGCAGAGTCCTTCGACGGTCTGCCCCGTACCCGCCGAGCAGCGCTCGTTGGGCTCGTAGGTGAAACGCCCGGCCGCGTCGCGGGCGAGCACCGAGTACCCGCCCCCGCCGATGCGCACGACGGTCACGGCGCCGTGCGGGCGCAGCGCGGTCACGGCCTCCTGCTGGGCGATCTCCTCGGGGATCCCGGCGACGACGGGCGCGCCCAGCCGGTCGGAGAACACCCCGGTGGCGGCGACCGCGGCGACGCGCTCCGGCCCGAGCTCGCGGTACAGCGCGAAGAACGGCGCCAGCGGGTCGCCGTGGTGGCGAAGGGCGCGCGTGCCGGCGATGTCGACCGACAGGCCACCCGAGGGACGCCCCCAGGCCAGCGAGGTCGTGACCTTGCCGAGGTCGACGCCGATCAGCAGCGACGCGGTGCGGGCGTTCGCGGGCATGGGCCAAGGATACGACAGGAGAGCGGTCTGCCGTCACGGCATCGCACGGGCGGGCCGGCGCGGGCCACGTCCGCCGGCGCGGGGCACGTCCGCCGACCTCGGACACGTTGCCCGGCCGGCGGCCGCCTCACACGGCGACGCCGCGCCGTGCAGCGAAGGCGTCGACCTCGGCGAGGTAGCCGCGGCGCTCCTCCTCGTCGAGCAGCGCCGCTTCGAACGAGTTACGGGCCAGGCGCACCAGGTCGCGCCGCCGCAGGCCGAGAGCTTCCTGCGCTGCGACGAAGTTGTCGACGAGATACCCGCCGAAGTACGCCGGATCGTCCGAGTTGACGGTCACGATGAGCCCTGCGTCGAGCAGACGCTTGAGCGGGTGCTCCTCGAGGCGAGACACCACGCCCAGCTTGACGTTGGAGAGAGGACACATCGTCAGCGGGACCCGCTCGCGCCGCAGACGCGCGACAAGCTCGGGATCGTCGGCCGCGCGCACGCCGTGGTCGACACGCTGTATGTGGAGCTCGTCGAGCGCCTCGCGCACGTACTCCGCCGGGCCCTCTTCACCGGCGTGCGCGACCGTGGCCAACCCTTCGGCGCGGGCGCGGGCGAACACGCCGGCGAACGCGCCGGGGGGATGGCCGCGCTCGGCCGAGTCGAGCCCGACGCCGGCCAGCAGCCCACGATATGCCAGCGCCTCGGTGAGCGTCCGCTCCGCCTCGCCGACGTCTCGGTCGCGGAGGAAGCACATGATCAGCCGCGTGCTCATGCCGTGAAGCCCCTCGCCCTCGGCCAGCCCCTCCCAGATACCCTCGATGACGGCGCCCAGCGGCACGCCCCGTGCGGTGTGGCTCTGGGGGTCGAAGAAGACCTCGGCGTGCCGCACCCCGTCGTCGGCGGCCCTCGCCAGGTAGGCCAGCGTCAGGCGGCGGAAGTCGTCCTCGTCACGCAGCACCTCGAGGTTCCGGTAGTACAGGCCGAGGAACGACGCGAGGTCGGTGAAGCGATAGGCGGCACGGACGTCGGCCGGCGTGCGGTAGGGCAGCGAGAGACCGTGGCGTGCGGCCAGCTCGAGCAGAAGATCAGCCTCGAGCGTCCCCTCGATGTGGACGTGCAACTCGGCCTTGGGCAGACCCCGGGCAAAGCCTTCCACAGGCCACCTCCCTCCGCACCGACTGGACCGGCGCCTCGCCGCTCGTCGACCGGCGCGCCCTCCGGGCAGCCGCGCTCTGCGACCGCACTGTCGTTGTACCCGCTCATGGGAGCACGGCTCCCGGCGGCCCGTGCACCCCGCGGCGGTCGCACCTCGGTCCCGCGGGAGGCCGTGGCGTGCCGCGTAGGCGCGGCCGTGCGCCCGCGTGCCGACCTCCTCACCAGTCTTGACTGAACGTTCAGTCTAGTTTACCCTCGAACGCCCATCGACCGCCATGGAGGACACCTTGACCAGCATGCGCTTCAGCCCCCAGCCCGAGAGCGCCCGCACCGCGTCCGGCAGCGCCACCCGCGCGGACGGCACGACCCTTCGCACGGTCGACCGCGTCCGGCTGCGCACCCTGCTCGAGCGCGAGCGGCGGCGCTACGCCGCCGACCATCCGCGCTCGCTCGAACTCTTCGAGCAGGCGCGCGGGAGCCTCCTCGCCGGCGTCCCCATGAGCTGGATGGCCATCTGGGCGGGCGGCTTCCCCCTGTACTTCACGGAGGCCCACGGCAACCGCATCACCGATGTGGACGACCGCACCTACATCGACTTCTGCCTCGGCGACACCGGCGCCATGACCGGGCACTCGCCTGAGATCGTCATGGAGGCCGTGCAGAGACGCATCGGCGAAGACGGCGGCATCACGACGATGCTCCCGACCGAGGATGCCGCGGCAGTCGGCCGCGACCTGCAGCGACGCTTCGGCCTGCCCTTCTGGCAGTTCACGTTGTCGGCCACCGACGCCAACCGCTTCGTGCTGCGTATGGCGCGCCAGATCACGAAGCGCCCGTACGTCCTCGTCTTCTCCCGCTGCTACCATGGGTCTGTGGACGAGACCGTGGTCGTCGTCGGCCCCGACGGCGCGCCAAGGTCGAAGCCTGGCAACGTCGGTCCGCAGGTCGACCCCGTCCTCACGACCAAGGTCGTCGAGTTCAACGACGTTGAGGCGCTTCGTACGGCGCTCCGTGCACGCGACGTCGCCGCCGTCCTCATGGAGCCGGCGATGACGAACATCGGCATCGTGCCGCCGCTCCCCGGCTTCCTCGACAGCGTGCGCGAGCTCTGCGACGAGACCGGGGCGCTGCTCATCAACGACGAGACCCACACCTTCAGCGCGAGCTACGGTGGCTGCACACGTGCCTGGGGCCTCAGGCCCGATGTCGTCACCATCGGCAAGGCACTCGGTTCGGGCATCCCGATCGGCGCCTACGGCGTCTCCGGGGAGTTCGCCGAGCGCATCCTCGCCGACGCCGAGGCCGACCTGATCGACCAGGGCGGCGTCGGCGGGACGCTGGCCGGCAACGCGCTGTCGCTAGCCGCGGCCCGGGCGACCCTCGAGCACGTGCTCACCGAGGAGAACTTCGCGAGCATGGTGCAGGTGTGCGACGAGTACACGCGCGGCGTGCAGGCGGTCATCCACGAGCACGCGCTGCCGTGGACGATCGTCCAAGTCGGAGCCCGGGCCGAGTACCGCTTCGCGCCCGAGGTCCCGCGGAACGGCGGCGAGTCGGCGGCCGCCCACGACCGCGAGCTCGACGACTACATGCACCTGTACACGATCAACCGCGGGATCCTCATGACGCCCTTCCACAACATGGCGCTGATGTGCCCCGTCACGACCGAGTCCGACGTCGACCGCCACACGCTGGTCTTCGGGCAGGCGGTCGCCGAGCTCTTCGGCTGACGCCGCGTCGCCCGGACGGGCGCGTCGACGGCGTCCGGGCCCGGGACGGCGACAGGCAGGCGGGGCCGCCACGCGGCCCCGCCCGCCTGTCGCCTCGCAGTCCTCAGCCGTCGTCGGCGTCCAGCCCGAGCATGCGCACGGCACGCCGCCTGACCACGTCGCCGAGCAGCGCCTTCTCGGCCTCGTCGGCGCCGCCGCCGATGAGGAACGCGTACCCCTCCTCGAGCGCCTTCAGGGTCACGGCGAGTTCGTGCGGGTCGTCTTCGGGCAGGTCGCCGGCGGCCATGCACTCGGCGATCGTCGACTCGACGAGCGACAGGGAGACCTCGTAGAGCGTCGCGAAAGCGCGGCGCACGTCGGGGTGTGTCAGGCTCAGATAGAAGCAGGCATAGAAAGCGCGGTCGTCGAGCAGCTGGTGATACTCGGGGCTGAACAGCAGGTCGAGCACGGCGCGCAGGCGGGCGAGCGGATCGGCGATGCCCGCCAGCTCGTCGCCGTACGCCTCGCGGTAAGACTCGAGCAGGTAGTCGACCAGCTCGATGGTCATCTGTTCCTTGGTCCCGAAGTAGTGGATGAGGAGGCTTGGCGGCACGCCCAGGCGCTTCGCGATCTTCGCGATGGACGAGCCCTGCAGGCCCTCGGCGACGAGCGTCTCGTAGTAGGCGGCGAGGATCTCGCGGCGGCGGAGCTGCGACCTGTCGGCTCTTCTCATGACCCCCCGGCGACCCGCCCCGGCCGCAGCCGTTGACTGAACGTTCAAGCGCAGCAACTCTACCCCCTTCGCTGCCGTCGACCAAGAAGCTGCGGTCGTGACCGGCGCGGGCGCCGGGCCGCCCCGGCAGGGCCTCAGCGTGGCACTCGCGACGCCCTCGGGCCGCGGCCGGCGGGCACTGCCCGGACCCCGGCGACGGCCGGCCGCCGACGACGGTCGACCGGCACCCTGCTTCCCGCTAGAGTCACACGCATGAGCAGTCACGGCGACGACATCGAGCACCTCCTCGAGGATGCGTGGGACCTCATCGAGGACGACGACCTCGAGGGGGCCGAGGAGAAGCTCGCGCAGGCGCGCGAGGCGGCGCCCGACGACCCCGGCGTCCTCGAACTCGAGGCCGAGCTCGCGCTGACCGACGACAACGGCCTCGCCGCGCTGGCCTCCTACGAACGCTGGGCCGACCTCGACCCCGACGACCCGCTGCCCGTGATCCGCGCCGCCGAGGTCCACCTCGAGCTCCTCGACGACACGAAGCGGGCCGCGCGCATGCTGCGCGCGGTCCTCGCCGACTACGACCTCGACGTGGTCGAGGAGGCCGACGCGCGCCACTTGCTGGGTATGGCCCTCGAGGAGCGCGGCGACCGCAAGGGCATGGTCCGCGAGTGGCTCGCCGTGCTACGACTCGACGCCCTCAGCGAGCCGCGCCGGCCGCGCATGGCTCCCGAGCAGTTCGAGCGCGTCGCCGCAGAGGCGCTCGCTGAGCTGCCCGACGACCTGCGTCGCGCCCTCGCCAACGTGCCCGTGCTGGTCGACGACCGGCCGAGCGAGGAGATGGTGCTCGACGGTGTCGATCCGCGTCTCCTGGGCCTCTTCAGCGGGTTGACACTGCCCGACCAGTCCACCCTCGGCGGCCCGCCGCACACCGGCACCATCCTCCTCTTCCAGCGCAACCTCGAGCGCGAGACGCGCAACCTCGAGGACCTGACCGACCAGATCCGCATCACGGTGGCCCACGAGACCGCGCACTACGTCGGCCTCGATGAGGACGACCTCGAGCGGCTCGGTCTCGGCTGACCCGGGGTGCAGATGGTGCCGGGCGATCCGTTCGCGGCGATGGGCGACACGACCACCAGGGATGGCGCCACGACGCCGACTCCGGCAAGGCCCGAGGCCGCCGCCGGCCCGTGGCCGGCCGCGCCGCAGCCTCCGCGCCCGTTCCGCCTCGAGGCGGTCCTGTTCGACTTCGACGGTACGCTCACCGCGCCCGGGGAGCTCGACTTCGACGCCATCCAGCGTGCCGTCGGGTGCCCACCCGATCGTTTCGTGCTCGAGTGGGCTCAGTCCCTCGAGGATGAGGCTGAGCGCGAACGCGCCCTCAGCGCTCTCGAACGCTTCGAGTTTGACGCCGCCGTGCGCTCGCGACCGAACGAGGGCGCCGAGACGCTCGTCCGGGCCCTGCGCGAGGACGGCCTGGCACTGGGAGTGCTCACCCGCAACGGGAGCGCGGCCGTCGTCCGCGCCCTCGACAATTTCGGGGCGATCGGCGTCGGCGACTTCGCGGCGATCGTCACCCGCGATGACCCCGCCGCACCGAAACCGGCACCCGACGGCGTCCTGCTCGCCTGCGAGCGCATGGGAGTCTCGCCCGAGCGCACCCTGCTCATCGGCGACCACGCTCTCGACACCGAGGCGGGGCGGGGCGGCGGCGCCGTGACCGCGCTGCTCACAAACCGCCGCGGGCCCTATCCCCCCGACGCGACCGACTCCGGGTACCGTGACGCGCGGCCGGACTTCACCATCGACCGCCTCGATGAGGCCCTCGGCATCGCCCGTCTCGGACTCGCCGTTCCGGAGGGGAAGCTACCCGAGCGCCTCCTCAGCCGACACCTTGCCACGCTGCCCGCTGACGACCCCGCGCTGCTCGTGGCTGCCGGCGTAGGCCAGGACGTCGCCGCCCTCGACGTCAGCACCGAAGAGATCCTCGTGGTCCATGGCGATCCGATCACGCTCTCGGGCCAGGAACTGGGCCGAGCAGCCGTGCAGGTGAACGCCAACGATGTGGCCACCGCCGGAGCCACGCCGCGCTGGTTCCTCGCCACGGTCCTGCTGCCCCCCGGCACCTCGGCGGCCGAGGCGCTCTGCCTGCTCGGCGACATCGCCGACGCGGCCCGCGAACTCGGTGTCACGCCGGTCGGCGGTCACACCGAGGTCACGAGCGTCGTGTCGCGCCCGGTGGTGAGCGGCACCATGCTGGGCGTCGTCGACCGTGCCGGGTTGCGGGACAAGCGGGACGCCCGGCCCGGCGACCGGGTCGTGCTCACCAAGGCCGTGGCCGTGGAGGGCACGGCACTCCTCGCTGCCGAGCTCACCGACGACCTTCTCGTGGCCGGCCTCGATGAAGACGAGCTGGCGCACTGCCGCGGTCTCCTGAAGCTCATCAGCGTCGCCCCCGAGGCGCGCGTGGCGACGAGTCTCGACGGCGTGGTGGCCATGCACGACGTCACCGAGGGTGGGCTGGCGACGGCGCTCGAGGAGCTCTCCGTCGCCTGCGGGCACGGTCTTCTGGTCGAACCCGCACGGGTACCCGTCTACCCCGAGACGCAGCGCGTGTGCGCCGCGCTCGGCCTCGACCCACTCGGCCTCATCGGCTCCGGCAGCCTCCTCGTCGTCTGCCGACCCGCCACCGTCGAGGTGCTCCTCGCCGCTCTCGCCGAGGAGGGTATCGCGGCCACGGAGATCGGCCGCCTCGCCGCGGGTGAGTTCGGCGTGCGGGCGCTGGACGGCGACCGGCCGGTCACCTGGCCGCAGTTCGCGGTCGACGAGGCCGCCCGGGCGCTCGCCGGCCGGCCCCGAGACTGACCGTACCCGCTGCTCCTCGAGCTCTCCGCCCCGCCGAGCGAGGCGTGCCTGCACCGTCGACCGCAGACGTCGACTGCGCGCCTCAGCACGCGGGCGCCCCAGCACCTACACGATCAGGCGGCCCTCGCCGCGGGCGCGCGCGGCGCGCGCGAGGGTGCGGGCCGCGCGCAACGGCAACGGGGTCCGCCAGCGGCCGGTCAAGGCCAGCACGAGCTCGGCGGCCACGTCGGGGTCGGTACGCCACCCGGCGTGCGCCAGGAGCGCCCGCGTCCCCGGCCGGGTGCGCACCCTGTACCCGACGAGCCGCTCGCCGACGTGGAGCGGCGCCCGGTCGCCCCTCCGCGGCCCGGGAGACTCACCGGCCGCGACCAGCTCCCGGGCGGTGACCCCGACGCTGGGCAGACCGAGGACGGCGCCGAGGTGCAGGGCCAGACCGGCGCCGCGCGGATGGTCGCGGCCGGTGGCGTCGACGAGGAGGACGTCCGGGGCCTGAGGCAGGGCGCTGAGGGCACGTTCCATGAGCCTGCCGCAGCGACGCCCCAGCAGCCCGGCGACGTACGGCGCGCCGGTCTCGCCGGCGATCACCGCCTCGCCCGCGGGACGCGCCCCGGCAGGCCCCGCCGCCAGTGCCGCCGCCGCCCAGGCGCGCTGCCCGGCGGCGCCGGGTCCGGGGCTCCCGGTCGGAAAGGCGACGAAGACACTGCCGACCGACAGCCTGCCCGCCGCCAGAGCCTCGGCAGCCGACGGCGCCGGCCGCCAGCGCTCCTCGCGGGCCACGGCTCGTCGATGAGATCACCCATCGCGCTCCTCACCTCGACGTGGGGAGATCGGCGGCCGCCTGGGGCGGACGACCCGCAGAGCGGAGAGCCGGGCCGCCGGCCGTCACTGCCGTACCCGCCGGCGCCTCCGCACGGGCGCGCTCAGAGCGCCGTCAGCTGCCAGTCGATGTTGAGGTCGTCGCACACCTCGGCCAGGCGCTCACGCAGCTCGCTCACCCTGGTCGTCGCCGGCACCGACACCACGAGCTCCATGGCGAACAGCGGCGCGCCCGTCATCGGCGCCGGCTTGAGCGCCGTGTCGGCGCTCTCGATGTTGACACCCAGCCGGCCGAGCACGTGCGCCACCGACTGTACGAGACCGGGGTGGTCCATCGCCGTCGTGTTCAGACGGTACGGGATCGCGGCAGCCGCGGCGGATGGGCGCCCGGCGGCCGCGGCGGCCGTCAACTCGGCGCGGATGCCGGCCGCGCGTTCGAGCTCGCCGAGATCGGTCTCGAGGCGCCCGGCGACCGCCTCGTCGCCGGCGATCAGCATCACCATGGCGAACTGCCCGTGGAGGTTGACCATGCGGCTGTCCTCGAGGTTGCCGCCGCGCTCGAGGATGAAACGCGTGACCTCGTCGACCAGCCCCGGCCGGTCGGCGCCGATCGACGTGAGGACGAACCGCGTGATCATACCGGCAACCTTAGCCTCTGATCCCGGCGCCGGCAAAGCCCTCCCGTTGCCGCGGCCCTCCGTCGCCGCAGCCGGCCGGCGCGCGGCACGCTGTGCCGCACTGTCGCGACCGGCTCGACCGCGGCGTGCCACCGCAGCGACCGGAGCGCGCCGCGGCGGCCGGCCGCACAACACACGCAGCGACGCGCGGCCTCTTGACCGGCCGGTCAAGAACCGCGAGACTCGGTCGTGCGGGCCGGGCCCGGATACGGTTCGGGGACCGCCCCGCCGGGCAGTCGCTCCCCTCTGACACGACGGAGGTCAGGACCATGGCACAGCTTCTCCGCGGCACTCCCCGCGCCGACGGCTATCGCATGCCGGGCGAGTTCGAGCCCCACGCCCAGACCTGGATGCTCTGGCCCCAACGCCCCGATAACTGGCGCCTCGGAGCCAAGCCGGCACAGCGCGCCTGGGTCGCCGTGGCGACGGCGATCGCCCGCTTCGAGCCCGTGACCGTGGGCGTGAACCATGACCAGTTCGAGAACGCCCGGAACATGCTGCCGCCCGAGGTCCGCGTCGTCGAGCTCTCCTCCAACGATGCCTGGATGCGCGACTGCGGCCCGACCTTCGTCGTCGACGACAAGGGCGGCGTGCGCCTCGTCCACTGGGGGTTCAACGCCTGGGGCGGGTCGTACGACGGTCTCTACTTCCCCTGGGACAAGGACCAGATGGTGCCCGCCAAGGTGGCCGAGCTCGAGCGCGTCGAGCGCTACCGCGCACCGTTGATCATGGAAGGCGGCTCCTTCCACGTCGACGGCGAGGGCACCGTGCTCACCACCGAGGAGTGCCTGCTCTCACCGGGTCGCAATCCGGACCTGACGCGTGAGCAGATCGAGGGACACCTGCGCGACTACCTGAGCGTGGAGAAGGTCGTGTGGCTGGCGAAGGGCATCGACCCCGAGGAGACCAACGGCCACGTCGACGACGTCGCCTGCTTCATCGCGCCGGGCGTGGTGCTGGCGGGCGTGACCGACGACAGGGACGACTGGCGCTACGACCTGCTGCAGGACAACCTCCGCCGGCTCCGCCAGACGACCGACGCCCGCGGCCGGCGCCTCGAGGTCCATACCGTGCCGATGCCGGCGATCATGACGATCACCGAGGAGGAAGCCTGGGGCATCGACTCCGCCGAAGGGTCGATCCCGCGCCGGCCCGGGGACACGACCGCCGCCTCCTACCTGAACTTCCTCATCTGCAACGGCGGGATCGTCATGCCGAGCTTCGGCGACCCGTACGACGACCCCGCGCGGGCCAAGCTCGAGGAGCTGTTCCCCGGGCGCGAGGTCGTCGCCGTGCCGGGGCGCGAGATCGTGCTCGGCGGCGGCAACGTGCACTGCATCACGCAGCAGCAGCCGCTGGGCTGAGCGACGACCCGCGGGAGATCGGGCGCTACCCCGCCCGAGGCGGAGCGGGCGCTGCGACGAAGACCGACGCCGAACTGCTCTCCCGGCGACGGCACCGCCGGCCGGCGGGGGTACGGTCAGTCGGCGGTCGCGTTGCGACCGGCCCACTCGAGGTAGAGCTCGATCATCCGCGCCCAGACCTCGGCCGGCCCCTCAGGGTCGAACCCGTCCGGGTCGACCCGCTGCTGCAGGACGAGGCCCTCGACCACGGCCACGTTGAGGGCGGCGACGTCCTCCAGGCGTTCCGGATCCGGGGCCCCGCCCTGGCCGGAGAGACACCAGGCGTCGAGGGAGCGGTAGGCGGCGTAGAGGCGCGCCAAGCGTTCGCGCAGCACCCGGTCGTGGAGCACCCTGGGGAGCAGGTCCGAGAAGCTCAGGACCTCGCGCCCGGCTCCCGCCCGCGGCCCGGACCGCACGCGAGTGGCGGCCGGCCCGGCGTCGGGGTGGTCCCCCGACGCGTCGCCGCCGGCCGGCGCGCCTCCACCCGCCGGCAGATCGCGGCGGGAAGGTGTGGTGTCTCCGGTACGCAAGGGGCGTCGGGCGGCCATGACGACTAATTACCCGTCGCGCTGTGATGTAGGCAGACGCGCGCCGCCGACACCGTGGCCGGGTGCCGCCGAAGCTGCGGCCCGGCGCCGCCCGCGAGTGCCGCCGCGCGGCCCCGCTGCGCAGTCCCGCCGCGTGATGCACCGAACCCTCACCGCCCCCTCACCAAACGCTCACGCGGCGCCGTTAGCCTGCCTGCGTCGCGACAGGAGGTCGCGTTCGCAGTGTGCGCAGTCAGCGCCCGAGGAGGTAGTACATGAAGCGTTGGAGGACCGTCGCCGCGGCGCTGCTGATCGCAGCCGCGACCCTGACCGTGGCCGCGTGCGGCGAGGATGAGCAGGAAGAGGTCGCCGGAGAGGCCGACTCGAGCCCGGCGGCGGCCACGGCCGACATCGTCGACACCGCCATCGCCGCGGGTGACTTCACGACGCTGATCGCGGCGCTCGAGGCCGCCGGCCTGGACGAGGCGCTCAGGGGTGCGGGGCCGTTCACCGTCTTCGCGCCGACCGACGACGCCTTCGCGGCGCTGCCTGCCGGCACCCTCGACGAACTCCTCGCCGACCCGTCCGGCGCACTGACCGACGTACTCTCCTATCACGTCGCCCCCGACGTGGCCGCGCCCTCGGCCGACTTCGGCGACGCGGAGAAGCTCGCGACCCTGCTCGAGGACGAGTCCGTCATCGTGATCCAGGGCAGCGACGGCGAGTACTACGTCGAGAACATCAAGATCATCACGACGGACGTGCAGGCGACGAACGGCGTGATCCACGTCATCGAAGGCGTGCTGGTCCCCTGACGGGCGATCTCGCGCTGTGACGCGGCGCTCAAGAAAGGGGCGGCGGCCGGAAGGCCGCCGCCCCTTTCGTGGTTTGAAGATAGTTGCGTGCGGAAACATCTCTGTCGTCAAGTTGTTCAGGCGGGACCCTCGAGGCGACATCAGGGAGCCGGGGCCGCCACCAGGGAGGTAGACCGATGAAACGTTGGATGATCTTGATCGCCGCACTGCTGATCGTGGCCGTGCCCTTCGTGCTCGCAGCCTGCGGCGACGACGCCGACGAAGGCGCTGGCGGTGCGACGTCGCCGACGCCCGAGCCCGCGCAGCCCGACATCGTCGACACGGCGATCGCGGCGGGTTCCTTCACGACGCTGACCGCCGCCCTCGACGCGGCCGGACTCGTCGACACGCTGAAGGGTGAAGGCCCGTTCACGGTGTTCGCGCCGACCGACGACGCGTTCGCCGCTCTGCCCGAGGGTACCGTCGACGCTCTGCTCGAGGACCCGCAGGGCGACCTGACCCAGATCCTCACCTATCACGTCGTGCCCGGTAAGGTCATGTCGACCGACCTCAGCGACGGCATGACGGCGGCCACCGTCCAGGGTGCCGAGCTCACCTTCACGATCAAGGACGGCGCCGTCTACGTGAACGACGCCATGGTGACCACCGCCGACATCGAGACCGCGAACGGCGTGATCCACATCATCGACAGCGTGCTGCTCCCGCCGGCCGAATAAGCCGACCAAGCGACGCTCGAGTACGAGAGGGGCGGCGGCCCACAGGGCCGCCGCCCCTCTTCTCGCCTGCCGTTCCACTCCCCGCACCCCTGCGCAGAGAGGGCCGGAGGGGCCGGCCGTCCCGGCCGGCCCCTCCGGCCCCCGTCGCGCCGCGCGGCGCGTCAGAGCCGTGTGCGGCTCAGAGCTCCTGGAGCTCCGCGGTCAGGTACTTGAGGATCTCGGTGGTCTCCGCCACGCGCTGCCGCAGATCCTGTCGCACCATCGTCAGGTTCGCCTTGAGACCGGGCAGCGCCGCCTCGCAGTCGCCCGCCTCGAGGTACATGTACTCGTCGATGCAGTCGGGCAGCAGCGACGGCGAGCCCAGCGCCCCCCAGGTCACGTGCTCGTAGTCGAGTGCGTGCCGGGCGAGGTCGGCCTTGCAGACCTCGGGGCTGAAGAGGCTCGCGTACCAGTTGATGCCGACGTACCAGCTGATGGCGCGCATCGCCTTGGTCGTGTTGCCGAGCTTGGCTGCGTCGATCGCCTGCTTGAGGTAGATGGCGTCGACGACCGGCTGCTCGTGCTGATAGGCCGTGAAGTCCCACGAATCGCGCCCAGTGAACGACTCGTTCACGATCTTCTCGAGGTAGATCAGCATCTCGTTGACCTCGGCGACGTACCACTCGGGGGCCTTGTCCTTGCGCAGGTTCCACTTGAGGGCGGCGTGGCGGAACCTCTCCGCCGCCCGCTTGAACGCCTTCGCCGCCTTGCGGTCGACACCGGCGCGCACGAGCTTGCCCGGTTTGATGGTCTTGAGGAGCTGCGTGCCACGCGCGCGCAGATCGTACGGCAGCACGCCCTCATCCAGACCCTGAAGGACGCGGTAGTTCCACTTCGCGATGCCGCCCAGGTAACCGTGGTCGACCCGCTCCTTGGTCTCGAAGTTGGTGTGGTAGTACGTGTCGTACTCCGGCCCGCCGGCCGAGGTCGTGACCGTCGGCACGCCGCAGGCGTTGAAGCTCCACTGGTCGGTCCAGGAGCTCGGCGTCGGCTCGACCACGAATTCGTTGGGCAGCACGTCGCTGGAGGCCTCGGCCACGCCCTCGAGGAAGGGCGCCACGTCGGCCGCGCAGCGCATGAGGAAGTCCGCATCGGACTCAGCCATCAGCTCGATGTTGAGCATGAAAGCCAGCTCGCCGGCCCAATCGGGATGCTCCTGCGTGATCGCGTACCAGGCGCCGATCGCCCAGTCGTACCAGCAGTCCGTGTAGCCGTACTCCTCGGCGCAGGTGAAGAGGAAGATCGTGGTGCGCTGCGGCTGCACGCCGCTCTCCATCATGGCCTTGGCGGTGAGTAGCTCGTTGGCGACCGCGCCGGTGTCGTCGAGGCCGGCGCGGAAGTGGACGTCGAGGTGCGAGCAGAGCAGCACGGGAGCGGCGCAGGGGTCACTGCCGGGCAGCACACCCACGACGTTGTAGCCGACGCCACCGTCCTCGGCGAGCGTCATCGTGACGTCGTTCCACATCGTCGCCGTCACCGGCTCGCCGGCGAGCTGCTCCTTGAGCCAGTCGCCGTCGGCCTTCGACACGTACACCATGGAGACCCAGTCGTCGTCGTACTCGCCGTCGTTACCGCCGAGCGTGTCGTCGTTGAAGGCGTACCACGGGAAGGTGTTCTCCCCGTAGGTCATGACGACGCCGGCGGCGCCGCGCAGCGTGGCCTCGTGGCCGACGAAGTTGAGCCAGATGTCGTCGAGCTCGATGTCGCAGAGGACCAGCTTGCCGGTCACGTCGCCGGCGGCGTCGAACTCCTGGCGCGTGCCGGTGCCGACGTAGACCAGCGGAGCGGTGATCTCGCCGTCGGTGCCGGGCACGCCGCCGAACGAGGAGGCGATCATCGCGCGGTCGCCCACGATCACGCGCGCACCCTTGAAGTCCCAGGCGTCCACCGGGACCGGCTCGAGGTGCACGTCGCTCAGCCCCATCGCCTCGAGCTCGTCGCGCACGAAGAACGAGGCGTCGTGCTCGGCCCACGAACCCGCGAGGCGGAATCCGAGCAGCGAGTCGGTGCCGAGCGAGGTCAGGTACTCCTCGATGTCGACCGTGTACCCGTCGGCGACGAGCTCGTCGACCGCCTCCTCGTAGGTGAGCGCACTCGCCGCGGCGGGCAGCAGCAACAGGGCCAGGCAGGTCAGAAAGATCGGGATGGTCAGACGTTTCACGGCTCCCCCCTCGTCGTGGCGCAACGGGCGCGTGCGCCGGCGCCGCCCCCTCAACGTCGTCCCGGCGACTTGTGCCGGTTCCGGTGTTCACAACCTACCGTCGCACCCGGCAGGGGGTCAAGGTCGGCGACCGGGTGTCGCCAGTCCTGACAACGCTCTGCCGCGACGGTTCCCTGCGGCCGCGAACGCCGGTAGAGTCGGAGCCATGGACTGCAACAGGGAGACCAATCTCACACGGTGCACCTGCACGTACGAGCCGTGCGCGCGCAAAGGGGTGTGCTGCGACTGCGTGCAGTACCACCTGCGCATGCGCGAGCTGCCGGCCTGCGTCTTCGACGCCCGCGGCGAGCGCACGTACGACCGCTCGTTCGAGCACTTCGCCCGGCTCGTCGCCGAGCGCCGCGTCTGACGAAGGGACAGCCGATCCCGTGACGACGATGCTGCTCTGGCTGCTCTCGGCGGTGGCGCTGGCCTTCGTCATCTCGGCGGTCACGATGTGGTTCATCGCCCGCCTGGCGCGCCGCCGCCTGCCCGAGGCCCTCGAGGCGGCCGCCCGGGCCGGGACCGATACCCTGCGCGTCGCCCCCATGACCCAGTTCTACGGCGTCGTGTCGGCCGGCCGTGGTCAGCTGCGCGGCAGCGGCGTGTTGATCCTCACCGCCGAGGAGCTGCGCTTCGACATGTGGTCGCCGGAGAGGCGGCTGGTGATCCCGCTCGCCGCCGTCCTGCGTGTGGACACCACCAAACGGCACGCCGGCAGGTACTCGGTGAAGCCGCTGCTCCGCGTCACCTGGCGCGACGCCCACGGCCTCGAGGACGCGGCCGCGTGGGCGCTCATCGAACGCGACGAGTGGGTGCAGGCGCTCGAGGCCGCGGTGGGGGGGGCGCGGACGGCCGGCGAGGACTCCCTGCCGCGGGCCGAGCGACCGGACCGGCGTCTCGACCATGAGGAGGGACGATGAAGAAGCTCATCAACCGGCCTGAGGACGTCGTGCGCGAGGCGCTCGAAGGGTTCGCGGCGGCGTACGGCGACCGGCTGACGGTGCACACGGAGCCGGCCTACGTCGTGCGCGCCGACGCGCCCGTGGCCGGCAAGGTGGCACTGGTCTCGGGTGGCGGCTCCGGTCACGAGCCGATGCACGGGGGATTCGTGGGCCCGGGCATGCTCGACGCGGCCTGCCCGGGGGAGGTCTTCACCTCGCCGACGCCCGACCAGATGCTGGCCGCCACACAGGCGGTCAACGGCGGCGCCGGAGTGCTGCACATCGTCAAGAACTACACCGGCGACGTCATGAACTTCGAGATGGCGGCGGAGTTGGCCCGCGATGAGGGCATCACCGTCGAGCAGGTCGTGATCGACGACGACGTGGCCGTGCAGGACAGTCTGTACACGGCCGGCCGGCGGGGCGTCGGCGCCACCGTCCTGGCCGAGAAGATCTGCGGGGCGGCGGCCGAGCAGGGCCGGCCGCTGCGCGAGGTGGCCGAGCTCTGTCGCAGGGTCAACGCCGAAGGACGCAGCATGGGGCTGGCCTTGACGTCGTGCACGACCCCGATGGCCGGCAAGCCCACCTTCGACCTCGGAGCCGACGAGATGGAGCTCGGCATCGGCATCCACGGCGAGCCGGGCAGGGAGCGGCGCGCGGTCGTCACGGCGCGCGAGGCCGTCGAGCTGCTGGCGACGCCGGTACTCGACGACCTGCCGTTCGAGGCCGGCGACGCGGTGCTCGCCTTCGTGAACGGCATGGGCGGCACGCCGCTCATGGAGCTGTACATCGTCTTCAACGAGCTGCAGCGGCTGCTCGGCGACAGGGGCGTCACCGTCGCGCGCAACCTCGTCGGCTCCTACATCACCTCGCTCGACATGGCCGGCTGCTCGATCACGCTACTGCATCTCGACGAGGAGCTCACGGCGCTCTGGGACGCGCCGGTGAACACTCCGGGGTTGCGGTGGAAGGCATGAGCGAGACCGTCTCCCACGAGGCCGTGACGGCCTGGCTGCGCGCCTTCGCGGCGACGATCGCCGAGCATCGGCAGTACCTCACGGAGCTCGACGCCGCCATCGGTGACGCCGACCACGGCGTGAACATGGACCGCGGCATGCAGGCGGTGCTCGGCAGGCTGGACGCACTCGCCGAGGGCGCGACCGGCGCGCTGCTGAAGGCAGTGGGGATGACGCTGGTCTCCACCGTCGGAGGCGCCGCGGGGCCGCTCTACGGCACGCTCTTCCTGCAGATGGGGAAGGTGGCCGGCGAGGAGTCACCCGGCAAGGAGGCCGGCGGCGGATCGCCGCAGACGCGCGATACGCCTGAGGCAGCGCCGGGGCTGACGCTGCGACAGTGGGCAGGGTTGGTAGACGCGGGCGTTGCGGGCGTCCAGGCGCGCGGCAAGGCCGTGGTCGGGGACAAGACGATGGTCGACGCGCTGGTGCCGGCGGCGGCGGCGCTGCGCGCCGCCGCCGCTGCGGGACTGGCCGTGAGCGAGGCACTGTCGCAGGCGGCGGACGCCGCCGAGCGCGGGATGAAGGCGACGATCCCTCTGGTCGCCCGCAAGGGCAGGGCCAGCTACCTCGGCGAGCGGAGCGCCGGGCATCAGGACCCCGGGGCGACGTCCGCCTGGCTCCTCATGAGGACGGCTGCGGAGACGCTCGTCACGAGCGAAGGGCCCGCCTCGGAGACGCGGCCGCACCCCGGGGCGTGACCGTGGTCGGGATCGTTCTCGTCTGCCACAGCGCGAAGCTCGCCGAGGGCGTGAAGGAACTTGCAGCCCAGGTGGCCGCGGGCGCGCTGCGGATCGCCGTCGCCGGGGGTCTGGACAGGGTCCCGGCGACCGGCGCGGCCGATGCGACGCTCGGGACCGACGCGATGCTCGTGCTGCGCGCGATCGAGGAGGTCTGGTCGGAGGACGGCGTCCTGGTCCTCATGGACCTCGGCAGCGCCGTCCTCTCGGCCGAGATGGCCTTGGACCTGCTCCCCGAGGAGCGCCGCGGCCGTGTCCGTCTCGTGGCGGCACCGTTCGTGGAGGGTGCGGTGGCGGCCGCGGTGGCGGCCTCTCTCGGCGACCCGCTGGAACGGGTCGCCGACGAAGCCGGAGCGGCGCTGGGCGCCAAGGTCGCCCAGCTGGTCCCGCGGCAGACGGACGCGGGAGCGACGCCCGGGGCGACGACGCCGACCCAAGGCCCGGAGCGACCGGGGGCGCAGCCGCAGGCGGAAAGGCCTCCGGCGGCCGGGACGACGGGACCGGCGGAGGCCATCCCGCCCGCAGGGCCGGCCCTGCGGCTGACGATCGCGACCCGGCTGGGCCTGCACGCCCGGCCGGCCGCGCTGCTCGTGCGGACCGCCGCGGGCTTCGACGCAGACGTCACCGTAGCCGACGTCACCGGCGGCCGCGGGCCCGTGAGCGCGCGCAGCCTGAACGCCGTGGCGACGCTGGGCGCTCGTTTCGGCGACGAGTTGTTGCTGCGGGCCACCGGACCCCAGGCCGAGGAGGCCCTCGCCGCCATCACGCGCCTCGCCGGCGACGGCTTTGGAGAGCCGGGGGAGGCCCGCCCGACGGGCCCTCCGGGCCCCGAGGCGGGCCTCCGGGGCGCCGTGGCCACCGACGAGGTGACGCCGCTCGCGGCCCCGCCCGCCCCCGGCACCGTGCTCCACGGCTTGCCGGGGTCGCCGGGTGTGGCCGTGGCCGAGGCGCATCGGCTGCGACCCGCTCCCGTCGAGGTGCCGGACGGCCGACCGGGCGAACCCGACGCCGAGTGGAGCGCGCTGCAGCGGGCCCTCGACGCCGCCCGGCACGAGATCGGCCGCGCCCGAGCGGCCGCGGCGGCCCGCGCCGGCGAGTACGACGCCGCGATCTTCGACGCCCACCTCCTCTTCCTCGAGGACGCGGCGCTGCTCGCCCCCGCCCGAGCGGGAGTCATGGAAGGAGGCAAGAGCGCCGCCCGCTCCTGGGCCGACGCCGTCGCCGCCGCGGCCGCGGAGTGGGAGGCCCTTGACGACCCGTACCTGCGGGCACGGGCCGGCGACCTGCGGAACGTGGGAGACCAGGTCCTCCGCCTGCTCCTCGGCCTGTCGG
>JAFGAW010000166.1 GCA_016933475.1 Thermoleophilia bacterium | reverse complement strand
TACAGCCGGCACACCGAGCAGACGTACTGCCGCTGGGTGCGACGCTACGTCCGCTTCCACGGGCTGCGCCACCCCGGCGACATGGGTGAGGACGAGATCAACGCCTTCCTCACCCACCTCGCCGTCACCGAGCACGTCAGCGCCTCTACGCAGACGCAGGCTCTCTCAGCCCTGCTCTACCTCTACCGGCACGTGCTCCGGCGCGAGGTCGGCCAGCTGGGCGAGCTCGTGCGCGCCCGGCAGCCGCGCCGCCTGCCGGTCGTGCTCACGCGCGACGAGGTCCGCGCCCTCCTCGCCGAGCTCGACGGCGAGGCGTGGCTCATGGCCGCACTCATGTACGGCTGCGGGCTGCGCCTCATGGAGTGCCTGCGCCTGCGCGTGCAGGACGTCGACTTCACCCGCGGCGAGATCACGGTGCGCGACGGCAAGGGCGGCAAAGACCGGGTGACGATGCTCCCGGCCGCACTCGCCCGACCGCTGACCGTGCAGATCGGTCGCGCGAAGGCCGTGCACCGCCGCGACGTCGACGAGGGCTGGGGCCGCCTCGACCTGCCCGACGCCCTGGCGCGCAAGTACCCGCAGGCGGCGACCGACTGGCGCTGGCAGTGGGTCTTCCCCCAGCAGCGCCGCTGGCGCGACGCGCGCAGCGGCAGGCAGGGCCGCCACCACGTGCACCCGACCTGCGTGCAGCGCGCCGTCGCTGCGGCGGCGCGCCGGACCGGCATCGCCAAGCGCGCCACCTGCCACACGCTGCGCCACTCGTTCGCGACGCACCTGCTCGAGTCGGGCTACGACATCCGCACGATCCAGGAGTTGCTCGGCCACAAGGACGTGAGCACGACGATGATCTACACGCACGTGCTCAACCGCGGCGCCGGCGGCGTGCGCAGCCCGCTCGACACGGCGTGAGGGCGACGGCGGCCACGACGAGGACGACGACCCAGCCTCGACGCAGCAGCAGCCACGACGAGCAAGACGACGATCCGGCGCCGACGCAGCAGCGCCGGCATGGGAGCGCGTCGCCGGCCAAGACACAAGGACTCGCTCTGAGGAGGACATCAGTGGTACCGTTACTTGTACTACAAGGAGGTCCTCTGATGGCATCAATGCCGGACATCGTCCCCATCTCCGACCTGCGCCAGGACGCCGCCGGCGTCGTCAAGCGGGCAGCCGCCACCGACGAGCCCGTCTTCATCACGCAGCGCGGCCGTCCCGCCGCCGTCATGCTCAGCACGCAGCGCTACGCGCGAACCCAGCGCGAGCTCGAGATCCTGCGCCTGCTGGCGCGCGGCGAGATCGAGATCGAGAAAGGCGAGGGCCACGACCTCGACCGGGTGCTCGCCGAGGCCGACGAGTTGCTCGGTCGCGGATGAAGGTCCGCTTCACGCCAAGCGCCCGGGCGCAGTTCCTCGCCGCGCTCGACTACATCCGCGCCGACGACCCGCAGGCGGCGCGCGACCTGCGCGACCGCGCGGCGACCTCACTCTCCCGCCTCGCGCGCTTCCCGGAGTCGGGGCGCGTGGCACCCGAGTTCCCCGACCTCCCGTTCCGCGAGGTGGTCCTCGCGCGCTACCGCTTCTTCTACCGTGCAAAAGGAGACATCGTCTGGATCGTCGCCGTGTGGCACTCGGCGCAGGTACCGCTCGAGCCTGCACGGGAGGACCGTGGGTAGCCCGACCGCCGGCCGGACATTGAAGCTGCGCCGGGCGGGGGGCTCCATCAGTGCCACCCTCCCCGAGGACATGGCCGAGCGACTGCACCTCGCGGCCGGCGACACGGTGCTCGTCGTCGAGACCGAGCGCGGGATCCTGCTGACCCCCTGCGACCCGGACATCGAGGAGGCCCTCGCTCTTGCCGCCAAGGTCGGCGGCAAGTATCGCAGCGCGCTGCGCGAGCTGGCCAAGT
>JAFGAW010000165.1 GCA_016933475.1 Thermoleophilia bacterium | reverse complement strand
TCGACGTCCTGCTCGAGCAGGAGGCGCGACTTCATCTCGAGCAGCGCCGCGACCAGGAGCACGAACTGGGAGGTCGCGTCGAGGTCGAACTCCTCGCGCTCGGCGAGGCGCACGACGTACTCGGCGATGATGCGCGAGACGCGCACCTCCCAGATGTCGATCTCGTCCTTGAGGATCAGGGTAACGAGCAGGTCGAACGGCCCGTCGAAGACGTCGAGGTCGAGCTCAAGCCGTTCGGAGGGGGCGACGGCCGCCTCGAGGTCGACCGCCGTCGCGCCGGGGCTCACGCGCGTCACTCCTCGGGCTGGCGGACGAAGGACGGGATGTCGAAGTCGCCGTCGTAGCGCGGCGGACGCTCGAAGGGCGTGCCCTCGGGCTCGCGCTCGGGGCTCGTGGCGCGCGGTCCCGCCTCCGCGGGCGGCGCCTCGCGCCGCGTCGCGCCCTCGCCGAAGCCCGTCGCCACGACGGTGACCGCCATGGTGCCCTCGAGGCGCTCGTCGACGACGGCGCCGAAGATGATGTTGGCGTCGTCGTCGGCCGCGTCGGCGATGAGACCGGCGGCGTCGTTGACCTCGTACAGCGACACGTCGGCGCCGCCGGTGATGTTGAGCAGGATGCCCTTGGCCCCCTCGATCGAGGTCTCGAGCAGGGGCGAGTGGATGGCCGCGTCGGCGGCCTCCTGGGCGCGGTTCTCGCCGTGCCCCACGCCGATGCCCATGAGCGCCGTGCCGGCGTCCTTGACGATCGTCCGCACGTCGGCGAAGTCGAGGTTGATGAGTCCGGGCACGGTGATGAGGTCGGTGATGCCCTGGACACCCTGGCGCAGCACGTCGTCGGCGTGACGGAAGGCCTCGACCACCGAAGTGTTGCGCTCGATCACCTCGAGCAAACGGTCGTTGGGGATCGAGATGACCGTGTCGGCAACCTCACGCAACTCGGCGATGCCGGCGCTCGCCTGGTCCATGCGCCGCCGGCCCTCGAACGAGAACGGCTTGGTCACGATGGCGATGGTGACGGCGCCGAGCTCGCGGGCGATCGCGGCGATGACCGGCGAGGCGCCGGTGCCCGTGCCGCCACCCTCGCCGGCGGTGACGAAGACGAGGTCGGCCCCGCGCAGCGCCGATTTGAGCTGGTCGCGCGAGCCCTCCATGGCCTCGCGCCCTACCTCGGGGTCGGCGCCGCCGCCGAGACCGTGGGTGATCTCTTGGCCGATGTGGATCTTGACGTCGGCGTCGCACACGTCGAGCTGCTGCACGTC
>JAFGAW010000164.1 GCA_016933475.1 Thermoleophilia bacterium | reverse complement strand
CGGCGCCCCTCCTCGAGCACAGCCGTCACCTCTGGTGCGACCGGCAGGCCGCCGAGGTCCCGACTCCAGGCGACGCGGACGCGCGCCAGCGACCGGGGAGGCTCGGGGCCGGCTGAGCCTGCCGACGCCTGTGGCCCTGTGCGCGCCGGCAGGCTCGGAGCCGTCGGCGGCGACAGCTCCACCGACGGGGAGAGCAGCGTTGCCCTGGATGACGCCGGCGTTGTCAGTGCAGGCAACGCCGCCAGCGACAGTGGCGCGCGCGGGTCCGGCCCTGCGAGCGCGCCGAGCAGCAGGGCGACGTCGGCGACGGTCCGCGCGATGGGCCCCGAGACCGAGAGCGCGTCCCAGGCGTCGTCGGCGGGCAGCTCGGGCACGCGCCCCGGCGTGGGGCGCAGCCCGATGACGTTGCAGAAGCTCGCGGGGTTCCGCAGGCTGCCACCCAGGTCGGAGCCGTCGGCGAACGGCAGCATGCCCGCCGCGACGGCGGCAGCGCCGCCGCCGGTGCTCCCGCCGGCCGTGCGCGAGGTGTCATACGGGTTCCGGGTGGCGCCGAACACCGGGTTGAAGGTCTGCGACCCGGCTCCGAACTCGGGCGTGTTCGTCTTGCCGACGACGATCGCGCCCGCCCGCCGCAGCCGTTGCACGAGGGGCGCGTCCTCGACGGGCACGTGGTCGCGGTAGATCGGCGACCCGTAGGTCGTCCTGATGCCGGCGGTGTCGACGAGGTCCTTAACGGCGACGGGCAGGCCGTGGAGCGGCCCCAGGTCGTCGCCGCGCGCCCGCCGGCGGTCCGCGTCGTCGGCGTCCTTGAGGGCTCGCTCCGGGACGAGCGTCGGGATGGCGTTGATCGCACCGTCCACGGCGTCGATGCGCTGCAGGAATGACGAGACGACCTCTCTCGCCGAGACGTCCCCGCCGCGCAGCATGGCCGCAAGCGCCGTCGCCTCGTACTCCCAGAGGCCGCGGTCGCGCACTACGCCCAACTCAGGTAGGGCGCGCGAGCGGCCGCGAGACCCGTGGCGGCCGGCAGACCGGTGACGGACGACGCCTCATCGGCCCCGTTCCGGGCGCCATGCCGGGTCACCGCAGATTCCACGCGCAACACGTCTTCTCAAGTGACGCCACTCGGGCCCTCCGTTCGGCGCGCCGCCGGCGACCAGCAGCATAGTGAGCGACGCCGCCGCGTGTCGAGAGAGCCTGCCCGCCGGGCCGTCGCTCTGCACCGAGCCATCGACTGCAGGCGGCGCGTGGCGCCGCGGCCTTCGCGGTGGGCGAGAGCATCTCCCCTACCCCTCGAAGCGAGGGTCCTGCCCGGCCGGCGGATCCACGGGCGACAGAGCCCCCAGCATCCGCTCCCGATAGTCGAGCAGGGCCTTTCGCCCCGCGTCCGTCAGCGAGAGCGTCGTGCGGGGCTTGCGCCCTTTGAACGACTTCGCCACGGCGACGTACCCACTCTCCTCGAGCCGTCTGAGGTGGGAGGCGATGTTGCCCCACGTCAGCCCTGTCTGCTGCAGCAGCCACGTGGCGTCGGCGCTGTCGACCACGAAGAGGTTCGTCATGATCAGCAGCCTGGCCGGCTCGTGGACCACCCGGTCGAGGTCCGCGGGGCCGGTCGCGCCACCGCTAGCAGACACGGGAGGCCTCCCCTTCCCTGATGGGGTAGTCGCGCAGGAACCGCGACAGCTTGAAGAGGCCGATCCCGACGATGATCGCGGCCGGGATGCCGAAGGCCACCACCGTCCCCACGAGGCCGTACGGACCCCACCAGAAATCCGCGATCATCGGCGCCGGAAACAGGAAGCCGTACAGCAGGAACCTGGGGACGTCGAGGAAGTACGCCATCAGCCCGAAGACGACCACGGAGTTCGCGAGGAAGATGAACGGCGCCCACTCCATGATGCCCGCTGGCGGCTCCCCCAGGAGCGGCACGGCCGCCCCAAGGAGCCCGAGGGCCACCGACGCCGCGAGCACGAGCCGCACGCCTCTGATGCGGCGCCTGCGAGCGGGCCCGGGCTTGAACACGCCGAGGCGCGGCCGGACGACACGCCTCCGCAGCCAGATCATCCCGCCGGTGACGGAGCCGAACAACGCGATCGTCAGTGCGAGCGCCGCCCCGTCTGACAGACCGAGGTGATCGATGAAGTCGCCCACGCTCGTCATTGCCATGACCAGCCCGAGGAACACATCGAACAGGCCGTCCTCGTAGAACTTACGGAATGCCCTGCGCTCGAGGGTCTTCAGATCATCCTGGGCCATCGTCGCCGCCTCCTCCGCTGCGATGCCGATGCTGTCGCTGTCGCTCATGCCGCTGCCCATGAAGTACACTAGATGCTACAAAGTACTTTGTCAAACAAAGCTTGCGTCGACCGGCGACCAGGCCGGCGGCGAGCTCCACCTCCGAGACGCGCGCGACTGCGTCGAGCGCAGTCGTCGCGACCGGCACGTGTCGCGGCGGGCGCACGATGCAGCCGCACTCCCGGTCGAAGCCGACGGGGTCGATGCACGCTGGTCCGTCTCGCGGCGTGGAGGGACGCCGCTCACCGCCCAGAGACCGCATCTCTGCGCCCAAAGGCCGCATCCCTGCCGCGAGCCGCCGTCAAGCGGATGTACGATTTCGGGACGGGAATCGACCCGACGAAGGAGTGCGCATGGCGGACAGCAGTGTGAAGAACGCGGGCGGAGCCGGAGCCGGGGCGGTCTACGGACTCGGCCTGCTCGGAGCGCTCGTCTACTACATCCAGACCGCCACCGGGTTCTGGGACGGCGTCTGGGGCGTCATCCAGGCCCTGTTCTGGCCGGCGTTCCTCATCTACGGAGCCCTGGACGCGCTGAATCTGTGATCGGCGCACGTGCGGGGCGAGGCGGCGGGAGGCCCGGGCGGAAGTCCGGCCTCCCGCCGCTCCCGTTCAACACCAGGCCTGCAGGAGCAGACCCATATCGACGCTCGCCTCGGACGAGACCGCGATGGCGCCGATGATGATCCCGGCCAGGCCCAGGCCGGTCGGCAGACCCTCGCGCTTCGCCTGCCGGTAGCCAAGGATCGACAGGATGAACCCGACGAGGCCCACGAGCGGCACGAAGAGCCCCACGAGGACGAGGACGAAGCCCGCGGTGGCGATGCCCGGTGAACTCTCCTTCCGCACGACGACGACGGGCGGCGGACCGGCCGCGGCCATCGAGGCGGCCATCGGGTCGGCCATCGGGGCGGCCTCGGAGCCGGCAGTGGGGCCCTGCGGAGCCGCCGGCGCCCAACCGCAAGCCGCGCAGGATCGCGCGCCTTCCGGGAGCTCGACCCCGCACGACGGACACTGGCTCATCTCTCCCCCTCTCTTGGTTCCTCGATCTGCGTACAGGATCTGTGCGCGCCCGCGCAGACTCCTGCACGCCGTCGGATAGCATGTGCTCGACGAAGCCCCCGGAGGGCGCGTCGCGCCTCGGCCGGAGGACCCGCCGACGGATACGGAGACAAACATGGTCGACCTGTTCACACCCTGCGCCCTGGGGCGCCTGCACCTCCGCAACCGGTTCGTGCGCAGCGCCACGACGAGCGCCTGGGCCGACGAGCGCGGCGTGGTCGGCCCCGAGATCGTCGCGCGCTACGAGGAGCTCGCCGCGGGCGGCGTCGGCCTCATCATCAAGGGGCACCTGTACGTCGACCCGAGAGGCAAGGCGCACGCGGGCATGGCGGGCATCAGCGACAACGGGCACGTGCCCGCCCTCGCCGATCTGGTCGGCGGCGTGCACCGCAACGGCGGCGTCATCGTCGCCCAGATCAACCACGCCGGCTGCGAGGCGCAGGCCGGCGAGCGCATGGGCCCGAGCGACCTCGAGACGCCGGAGTGGCGCGCCCGGGCGATGGACGACGGCGAGATCCGCGAGGTGATCCGTGCGTTCGGCGAGGCTGGGCGGCGTTGCCTGGACGCCGGCTTCGACGGCGTCCAGCTCCACGCCGCCCACGGTTACCTCCTCAGCCAGTTCCTGAGCAGGCTCGCCAACCGGCGCACCGACGAGTGGGGCGGCAGCCTCGAGAATCGCATGCGCCTGCTCCGTGAGGTCTACCTCGAGCTCCGCACGCGCCTCGGCGACGACACCGTCATCGGCGCGAAGCTGAACTGCGACGACTTCAGCGAGAGCGGGTTCACGGTCGACGAATCAACCGAGGTCGCGCACGAACTCGCCGAGCTCGGCATCGACTTCATCGAGGTCAGCGGCGGCGGCTTCGGCCTGGAGGCGGGGTACCAGGCGCGCGCGCGCGCCGCGGAGGACACCCTCGCCGCGCACCCTGCCCTCGCGGAGGCCAGCTTCGCCGGGCACTGCGCCCGCATCCGCGAGGCCACCGGGCCGACGCCGCTGGCCCTCGTCGACGGCCTGCGCACTGTCGCCTGCCTGCAGGCCGTCGTCGACTCCGGCCTCGCCGACCTCGTCAGCATGTGCCGGCCGTTCATCCGCGAGCCCGACCTCGTGAAGAAGCTCGCCGCCGGGCAGCCCGCTGCGACCTGCACGAGCTGCGACGCCTGCTCCTCGGAGGAGGTCTTCGGCGTCCAGATGATGCGCTGCACCCTAGACTGACGGGTCATTGCAGCTCGACCGTCCCGGAGCTGACAGGACGGCGAGCGAGAGCAGTCGCACCAGCTGACGCGTCGCCGCTGCCCGACCGTCCGCCGCGGCCCGGGATCAGTCGAGCGCGACGACGCGGTACGGGTTCTCGCAGGGCGGCCCGGCGCAGATGTGCATGCGCCGCTCCTCGAGCTCCCAGACCATGCTCGCCGTCGTCGGCGAGGGAGCATCGGGCCCCTCCCCGCCGTGGCCGCAGATCGACGTCGGCGCGTCGGCGTGGTCACGCAGCACCGCGCCGGCGAGCTCGACGGGGTCGACGGCCCGTCCCAAGCCCTCGCTCAGCAGCTCGCACGCCCGCGCGTGACGCAGCCGTGACCCCACCGACGTCGAACCCTCGAGCTCGAGCAGCTCGGCCGAGAGGTAGTGGTTCGTGTGCGCGAGCCACTCCCAGCCGTGAGTCACGGCTCCGCCCTCGATCACGGCCGCCCGCGCAGCCGACGTCTCGACGTCCCAGATGCGCCCGCCGGCCTGCCCGCAGAGGTGGTTCGAGCCGCGCGCGCGCTCGGAGAGCAGGGCGCGCGCCGTCGCCTCGCCCCGGGTCGGCGCTTCGAGCATCCAGCGGCAGACGAACGAGTTGGGCACGCCGGGCCGCAGCGCCGCCAGCGGTCCCCCGGGCAGTGTGCCGCCCGACGCGGAGCCTGACGCAGCGTCCGACGCCTCGTCTGACGCGGGCCCCGACGCGAGGCTCGACTCAGGGTCTGACATCTCGTCTCGAGCGGCGGCCGGCACGCCGCCCGCCGGCGCGTCAGTCCCCTCCTCCCGCGCGTAGACCGTGTTCGCGCCGAAGGCCAGGCCGTGTGAGCTCATGCCCGTCATCGCCAGGAGACCCGCCGTGGTCATCGCCAGGATCCGCGTGCCGGCCGGCGTCACGATCCGCAGGAGCACCTGGTGCGCGATGTCCTGCTCCTCCCAGTCCTCGTTGTGCGCGACGACCGTGCGACCTTCCCCGGCCAGCGCCAGGGATGTGCAGTGGCCGGGCTCCGGCGGCAGCGTGCAGGTCAGCTCCTCGCCGCAGTTCATCAAGAGGATCCGCGAAAACGGGGCGACGGCGCCTTCGGCCAAGCCGCGAAGCTCCTCCACGTACTGCGGCAGGCGCCGCTCCGCGGCGGCCAGAAGGGGCCGGGTCAGCGCCTCCGCCGTCGACAGCGACACGCCGCCGGCGAAGCGCTCGAAGTCGGTCTCGAACAGGGCGACGCGGCGCTCGATCAGCGAGCGAGCGCCCTCGCCGATCTGTCGGCCGATCTCGCGGTAAGAGCCGGCGACCTCCAGAAGGTCGAACGGAACGCTCACGCCTCTCCCCGCCTCTCGCAGCTGTCAGACGACCTGCCGCCGACGCATCAGCACGCCCGTGATGGCGCCGCCTCGTCCCACCACGGGCTCGGCTCTCAGCCCACCGTACACCGCCGGACGGCCGCCGTACACGCTTCGACGGCCTCACCGTGGGTTTCGAAGCGCGCAACGCATATACTCGTGTCGCGCGAGCGGTGGACGAGCTTGGGCGGGGCATCCTTGCGGAGGGGCGGATGCCCGGTCCCGCCCGCCGCTCCCACCAGGCCATGCCACAGGGGGGGTACCCATGGATCGGCACACGTTCCCGACCGCCGGCACGGAGAGACGCGCGTCACGGATGACGGCTGCGCTCGTCGCCGCGACGATCGCGGCCGTTATCCTCGCGGCCGGCATCGTCACGCTCGCCATGGGCGTCGTCGCCTCCGCTGACGCTCAGGCAGCCATCCCGCCGGCGGCCACGCTGCCGGCCTCCGACACGTCCGCCGCCCTGGAGCCGGCCATCGCGACGCCGGCCACCGGCGACCCGGTCAGGGTCGCGGTCTACGTCGGCGGCGGCACCAGCGCCGACAAGATCGCCGCGACCCTGCGCGCCTGCCAGGCCTGCGGCTTCGACTTCACCGGCATCGAGCTCGAGGACCTTGTCATGGGCCGGCTGAACGCCGCCGACTACGACGTCCTCCTCATCCCCGCCGGCCAGGACGACACCAAGGTCGTCTACGGCAATGAGGAGTACGGGCTCGGCGGCGCCGCCGCGATCGACGCGATCAGGGCGTTCGTGAGCGCGGGCGGCGGCATCGTCGGCCTCGAGAGCGGCGCCGCCTACATGTCGCGCGACGGCGGCCTCGAGGTCTACCCGGGCAAGTACCGGCGCTTCGGCAAGGCGGGCACGAACGACGTCACGATCACCGACCCCGCCTTCGGCTCGGGCAAGCAGCAGGTCTACCGGACGGCCGGCGGCGGCTGGCTCACGGTGAAGAGCGGGGCGACCGCGGTCGCCGCGAACGCCGCCGGCCAGACGGTGATCGCGCGGTACGGTTACGGCTCCGGGCGCGTCGTCGTCTGCACGCTCGATCCGGAACTGCGCGGCGACACCCAGCTCGACTGGAGCATCTGGGACGACTGGGCGATGGGCGGCCGGCACACGGACTCCGCCGGCGCCTGGAAGCTGTTGGGGCGGATGGTGAACTGGGCCGGCACCGGCGTCGCCACCCAGCCGTCCCTGACCGAGCACCCGAACCCCGACGGCGCCCGCGTCGCCATCGTCTCCACGTACTCGACGCACGGCGGGGCCTGGCCCGGCCTGCTGCCCGCCGTCAGCCGGGCCGTCGAGTACTCCGGGCACGTGCCGCTCGCCGTCCGCGGCTCCGACATCCGCAGCGGCAGGCTGACCAACGACGCCTTCGATGTCGTCGTCTTCCCCGGCGGCTACTGCTGGGGCTACGAGACGGCGCTCGGCGCCAAGGGCGGTCTCGAGGTCAAGAGCTTCTGCAGCGCCGGCGGCGGTGTCATGGGCATCTGCGCCGGCTCCTACTACCTCTCCGAGACCATCGACTACTACGGCGAGACCTTCCTCTACCTCAGCCTCTTCGAGGGCGTCGCCGTCGGCGAGCTCGACGACATCGCCCAGTACCCGCACGCCGCGCTGACGCCGACCTACACGAGCGACCCCGTCCTCGGCGAGCTCGGCGCGATGCAGGTCTACTACGCCGGCGGGCCGTTCTTCGCGCAGCTCGAGGCCTCCAACGCCTCCGTGGTCACGACGTACGCCTACGACGGCAAGTACGCGGGCGCGCCCGACGTCATTCGCTTCACGTACGGCGACGGGCACGTGCTGCTCACCGGCACCCACCCCGAGGTGCGCACCGGCACGGATGTCGACTGGATCAGTTGGGACGACTACCACGAGGGCACCAACGTGCCGTGGATCAACCCCGACAACCCGTGGCTGTTCTTCGACGCGGCGCTGGATGAGTGGCTGACGCGGTAGACCGGCCTGGCAGGAGAGGCGTCGCCTGCGACGCTGCCGCCAGTGTTCCCCCGAGGCCACGATGCCGATAGGGTGATCGTGGCGCGCCTGCCGCGCGGGCAGGCGTGACGAGACACACGGCGCGGGAGCCTATGAGAGTCATCGACTGTCCGGTCTGCGGTTCGAAGGTGAACGCGCTCGTGCACCACTGCCCGGAGTGCGGTGCCGACCCGAGACTCGCACGCGAAGCGGCGGAGGCCGACCTGCGGGCGCGCGGCATCCCGCTGCCCGCAGCGGGACCGATGCCGGGCGGGCCGGCGGCGGGAGCGGTCCCCTATCCAGCGGGAGCCGCGACCGGCCAGCCGGGAGCGGTGCAGGGTCTGGCGGGAGCGGCGCCGAGTCGGCCGACGGCACTCCGGCGACTGCTTTCGCCGGCGCCCTCAGTCACCGCGGGCCCGGCGGCATGGCCGGCGGTGATCGGCGCCGCCCTCTTCACCCTGTGGGGCCTCGAGGCGCTGCCACTATGGCTCGCCCTCGCCCTCCTCCTCGTGTACCCGCTCTTCGTGCGCACCGCGGAGCACCGCCGCTGCCGCGAACTCGCGCTCGACGTCGATGGCGCGCTGCAGCTCCTGCTGGGCATCGCGGCCGGCGTGATGTGGGTGGTCCTGCCGGCCGCACTCGCTGAATCACTCTTCGACGCCACGGTGACCTTCTACCGCCAGCTCTCCGGCGGCGCGCTGCTCGAGTCGATCCTCGTCGCCGGCGTCTTCGTACCGCTGCTCTTCGGCCTCGTCTTCCGCTACCTGGAGTTGCGGGCTGGGAGCTGGTGGGCGCTCGCCCTGGTGACCGCTGCCTATGTGACCGTGGGCATCGTCGCCGGGCAGGGGGTCACCCTCTTCGGCGTCGCGTGGACGGCGTTCGCCGCCCTCGTCTACGCCCTCGCGTACCTGTCGACCCGCCGCCTCTGGCTCCCGATCGGACTGCGTGCGGGAGCCGCGCTCCTCGTCACCGACGCGCCCGTGTTCAGCCTCGACCTGGTCAAGATCGCCAGACCCGACCTCGTGGGCCCGGACGCGACCCTGCACCTCGCGTTCCTCGGCGTCGCCGTCCTCGTCATGCTCGGGGCCGCCCTGCGGCGCGGCGCCTTCGTCGAGCGCCGCCGGGCCTGGCACGCGGACACGGGCCGCCCCCTCGCCTCTCAGGCCTGGGCGGCCTCGCCGTGGCCGCGAGCCGGCCTCTGGGCGGCGCTCGGCTGCGCCGCGCTCCTCGACGGCATCTACTCGTACACCGGCGGAGACTGGTTCTGGCTGGCGCCCGCCGTGCCCCTAACGTACTGGGCCTACGTCCACTTCGTCGAGCGGCGGACCTGCCTCGAGCTCGGCGGCGGGCTCCCGCGGGCCGTGGCGGCGATCGTCGCGGGTGCGGCTGCCGGGTTCGTCCTCAGTGTGCTCACGTGGCTGCCGGAGGCGGGGCCCTTCGCGGAGGGAGGGTCCCTGGCGCCCGACGCGCTGACCGCCGAGCTGGTCGTCGCGACTCTGCTCTGGGCGCTCTGCGAGGAGATCATCTGGCGGGGGCTCCTGCTGCGGTCGATCGAGACCCGGCTGGGGAGCGGGCTGGCGCTGGTCGTCACCGCGCTGACGTTCGCGGTGTGGCACTGGCGGTGGGATTACTACGCCTTCCTCGACCTGGCCATGGCGGGGGCGCTCTTCGGGGCGCTCTTCCTGCTGACCCGACGCGTCTGGCTGTCGACCGGAGTGCACACCGGGTGGAATCTCGCCCTCTGGGCGTGGACGGAACCGGAGGGGTGGTGGTCTGCCACCTACCAGCTCATCCTGATGCTGGAGGGCGCCGCGATCATCGGGGCGCTGCTGCTCGCGCGTCGGCGAGGGAGGCTCGTGTCGCGGCCTCAAATGGGCGGCCGCGCGCCGGACCCGATGTCGTCCGAGTACCTCGCGCCACGCCGCCGACAGACGGTGATGGACTGCCGCACGTGCGGCGCGGAGGTGAACGTACGGATCGCGCACTGCCCCGAGTGCGGCGCCGACCCGCGCCTCCCGCGCGAGGAGTCCGAGGCCGACCTGCGGGCGCGCGGCATGGCGCCGACGGGGCCGGGAGCTTCGGCGGCGGCGCCGACTCCGAGCACTGAGCCGGAGGCGCCGCCGCCCGTTCCGGGCGCCACGGCGCCCCAGTCGCCTCCCGAGACACGACCGCCCATGGCGCCTCCGGCCGCGACGGCGCCGGAGGGTCAGACGTCGTAGCCGTACGCCCGGGCGCCCGCGGCGCGGGCGCCCGGGCGCTGTCCTCTCAGGCGTCGCCCGGTCGCTCGCCGCCGCCCGGCTCCAGCCCCCGCGCCAGGATCTCGAGAGCGGCCGCGCCCGGCGCCGGGAAGTCGCCGGGGCCGGGTAGATGCTGGTGCAGGACGCGCTGCATGCCGCTGGCGAACGGCAGCGAGACCACCACCGCGGCGGCCTCGAGCGCGTCGACGTCATCCCTGATTCTGCCGCATTCCTGCTCCGCCCGAAGATAGGCGGCGGCGACCGCGACCGGGCCACCCTGCAACCCCATCGGCATGCGCTCGCGGATGTAGACCTCGAAGCGCCGCGCCATCTCGGGGTCGGCCCAGATCGACGCCGTCAGCGACGTGGTGTGCTCGATCATCCCGATCAGGAGCTGCAGCAGACGCTCGAGGTTCTCGCGCACGGTGCCCCGGCCGGCCCTCTCGGGGAACCGCGCGAGCTCCTGCGCGGTGTCGCCGGCGACCGCGAGGAAGACCTCGTGGAAGAGCGCGTACTTGTCGTCGAAGTGCCGGTAGATCGTGCCCTCGGCCACGCCGGCCGCCCGCGCGATCTCCTTCGTCGTCGCGCGCGCGAACCCGCGCTCGAGGAAAACCCGCGCGGCGGCGTCGATCAAGACCCGGCGGGTGTCCGGCTTGCGTGCCGGCTTCTCTGCTGCGCCGGCGCTCATCGATCCTCCTCCCGAAGGTCGCCTCCGGCTGCGACGGGGCGACCCACCCCCTCCCGCTCCACGCCGCTCCCACTCACGCCGCATCCCCGCTCACGCGGTGATGTCGCGGCGCCAGAACGTGATCACCGTCACCGCGAAGGCGACAATGACGTACGCGAGCGAGACGACGACGGCCGTACCGAGGGCCATGTCGGCGGTCCCCCCCGTCGCGATGGCGCCGAACGCGGCCCCGGGCAGCCACCTGGCGGCGCTGTCGAGGAGAAGGCCGAGCACCCCCTCGAACACGAGCAGATACCCGAGGCCGATGGCGATGGCGATGCCCGTGCTGCGCGTGATCATACCGACGAACAGGCCGACGACGCCCCACAGCAGTACGGAGAGGGTCAGCTGGACGTAGCCCTCGACGACCGTCCGCAACAGATCGGTCGTCCAGGCGTCGGTGCCGACCCCCGCCATCCCGGCGATCGGGCGTGCAACGACGAGGACGACCGCCGTCGTGACCAGCGTCGCCAGGCTCGTGAAGCCGGTCAGCGCCACGACCTTGCCAGCGAGCAGGCGCCAGCGGCGGGGCTCGGCCTGCACGAGCAGCCGGATGAGGCCGCTCGAGTAGTCCGAGGTGACGGCGATCGCCCAGACGGTGAGGGCCACGATGCCCAGCAGGCCGACGAAGTTCTGCAGACCGACGAACATGCCGTCGCCGGCCTCGAGCATGGCCAGGGTCACCCGGTTCGCGTGGGGCGGCCCCCCAGCCTCGCCGCTGGTCGCCGTGACGAGCACGATCGTCGTCGCCAGGAGCCCGAGGAAGACCATGAGGCCGATGCCGCTGAGCAGCGTCGACGGGTTCCTCAGGCGGATGAGCTCGCTGCGCAGCGCGCGGATCATGCCGACACCTTCGCCTTCGCGGACTTCTCCGCTGTCGTGGGAATTTCGGCCCCGATCGCACCGGCCGGGCGCCCATTGTCGCCCGACTGCTCGCCGGTCATGCGCAGGAACACCTCTTCGAGACTCACTTCGTGCGGGCGCAGGGCGCTGAGCGTGATGCCCGCCTGCGCCGCGGCACGGTTGACCTCGGCCGATGTCGACGCCGGCGCGGTGACCACCACACGGCCGTCACCGACGCGCGCCGGCCAGCCGGCAGAAGAGAAGACCGCGGCGAGGCGCTCGACGTCCTCGAGGTGCTCCGGCACGGCCGCGATGCACTCCCCCGCCTGGGCGACCAGCTCGCGCAGGGGCCCCGAGAACAGCAGTGCGCCGTAGCGGATCATCACGAGCGTGTCGCACGCGGCCTCGATCTCGCTCAGCAGGTGCGACGAGACGACGACGGTGCGCCCCTCGTCCCCCAGCCTTCTCAGGAGGTCGCGGATCTCGACGATGCCGGCGGGGTCGAGACCGTTCGTGGGCTCGTCCAGCATGAGGAGCTCCGGGTCGGGGAGCAGCGCGGCGGCGATACCCAGACGCTGCTTCATCCCCAGGGAGAAGCGCTTCGAGGGCTCCCTGGCACGATCCCGCAGGCCGACCACCTCGAGCACCTCGTCGACGCGCGCGTTCGAGATGCCGCGCAAGCGCGCCAGAGAGCGCAGGTTCGTGCGCGCCGAGAGTGAGGGGATGAAGGCGGGGCTCTCGATCAGGGCGCCGATGCGGGCTGCGTAGGCCGACGGGTGAGAGATCGGCGCGTCGAAGACGGTCGCCTCTCCCCCGCTCGGCTTGAGCAGCCCCAGCAGCACGCGGATGAGCGTCGACTTACCGGACCCGTTCGGCCCGACGAGGCCGACGACACCTCCGGCGCCGATCTCCAGATCGAGGTCGCGCACCGCCACGATGTCGCCGAAGCGACGGGTCAGCTTGTCGGTGTGAATGACGGACACGAGTGCCTCCAGTACAATGTGAGTGAGCGCTCACTCATCGTACCCGACGCTGACCACGTGTCAAACCGCTGGTGCGCGGCGGAGCGTCGGGGTCTGAATCATGCGGAGGCAGGGCGGAGCCGCGATGCCGCGAGGGCGCGGCGTGGCCGAGGCGCGGCGTGGCCGAGGCGCGGCGGGCCTGGTCGCATCGCCCACACTGCAGACGGGGGTGTCGCTCTCGCGCTGCCACGCCTGAGGGCGAGACACGACTGCCCGCGGGGTCCCGGCGCGATAGAGTGTCACGGCTACCGGGAGCCGCAAGGCTCTGAAGACGCAGCGCCCCAGCCAAGGAGGCACGCGATGACGACTCCCGACGGTACGCCGGCCGAGGCCGGGATCGGCCTGCAGTTCTCGGTCTACCCGCTGCGCCAAGCCCACCTGCGCCCGGCCGTCGAGGCCGCGGTGAAGGCCGCCACCGGGGCCGGCGTCGACGTGACGGTGGGCCGCCTGAGCACCTTCGGGCAGGCCGACGAGGACGCCGTGTTCGCCGCCGTGCGCGAGGCGTTCGCGGCGGCCCGCGCCTTCGGTCCGACCGTGATGGTCGTCACGCTCTCGAGCGGCCTGCCGAGCGACGCGACGCTCGCCGAGATCCAGGGCGGCGCGGGCGCCTGAGAGCAAGCGGCCCTTGGCGTGCCCGCGCGGTCAGTCGTGAGCCGGCGAGGGTACCGCGCCGCCTCGCGGGCCTGCAGACCGCGAGTCGGCGGACCTTGGGGGCGGCGGGGGCCGGGCAAGGG
>JAFGAW010000163.1 GCA_016933475.1 Thermoleophilia bacterium | reverse complement strand
GCGACGATCGCGACGGCGCCCCTGGCGATCGCGTCGGCGATGAAGCGCGCGCCGTCCGCCTTGGTGCCGGCAATCGCCACGAAGACGTCGCCCGGGCGCACCCGCCGGCTGTCGGAGGCGATACCGGACACCTCGATGTCGGCGGCGCCGGCTGGTGCCGTCACGTCGGCCCCTATGAGTGAGGAGAGGAGCATGGGGCTCGTAAGGCCTTGTGGTGGGGACGCAGCAGGTGCGTCACCGAGCTTCATATTTTGCAGGCGTAGTGCCGTCAAACGCCGTGTCGGCGCGGCCCGCCGCGGCTGCTCGCGGCAACATGCCAAGCAAGGGACCGACGCGCGACACGATGCGGGCGGTGGTGGGTGCCGCGTTTCTGCCGGCGAGCACCTCGCCGCCGGATTCATCGGTTCCCTTCGGCTCGAACAATAGCACGAACACCAGGTACTTAGGCCGCGTCATGGGAAAGGCCGCGAGGAACGAGGAGATCACCGCCTTCTTCCGGTAGCCGCCGACGCCCGGCAGCTCGGCGGTGCCCGTCTTGCCGCCGACGGCATAGCCGGGGACATCGGCGCGCCGGCCAGTGCCGTCAGGTCCCGACACGTTGCGGCGCATGAGGTCGCGCAGCGCGGCGCTCGTCTCCGGCCGCAGCAGGGCGACACGCGCCTGCCCCGCATCGGCCTGCCGCTTGATGAAGGTCGGCAGCACGCGATTGCCGCCGTTGACGATTGCGGCGCCGGCGGTGGCGAACTGCAGCGGCGCGACCGCCAGGCCGTGCCCGTAGGAGATCGTCATGGTCTCGATCTCGCCCCAGCGCTGCGGCACCTGCGGGGCGGCCACCGCCCCCAGCTCGGTCTTTATCGGCTCGAGCAGGCGCATGTGCTGCAGGAACGCCTGCAGGCGCGGCGCGCCCGCCTGCAGCGCCAGCTTGGCCGCACCGACGTTGGAGGAGTGCAGGAAGATCTCGGCTACCGACAGCGGCCGCCGCGAGGGATGCAGGTCCTTGATGGTGAAGCGGCCGGAGGTGAGCGGCTCGCGCACGTCGATCGAGGTCTCGGGCTTGGCGATGCCCTTGTCGAGGGCGAGCGCAATGGTGACCGTCTTGAAGACGGAGCCGAGCTCGAACGTGCTGCTCGCGACCTTGTCGGCGCGCGCCGCATCGAGGCTCATGCCGGGATGCGCCGGATCGACGGCGGGCAGCGAGGCCGACGCCAGCACCTCGCCGGTCTCGACGTCGAGGACGATGCCCGCAGCTCCCGGCGCCTCGTAGCGGCGCATGGCGTCGGCAAGCTCGCTCTCGACCGCATGCTGCACGCCGACGTCGAGCGACAGCCGCACCGGCGCGCGGTCGGCGAGCGTAGCGCCCTGCACGGCCTCCACGCCGACCACGTCGTCGACGTAGCGCTCGATGCCGCTAACGCCCTTGTTGTCGATGTTGACGTAGCCAAGCACGTGACCGGCGAGAGTGCCGCCCGGATAGGCCCGCCGCAGCTCGCGGCGGAAGTCGAGCCCCGGCAGCCCAAGGTCGTGCACCCGCTGCGCCGTCTTCGGCGGAAGCCCGCGCCGGATCCACGTAAAGCGGCGCGTCCGGTCGGAAAGGTCGTTGCGAAGGGCGGCACGGTCGAGATCGGGGAAGACGGTCGCAAGCTTCTCCACGACGTCGTCGCGGTCGAGCACGCGAGCGGGATCGGCGAACAGCGAGTAGGCCTCGACGTCGGACGCGAGCAGCCGCCCGTTGCGATCGACGATGTCGGGACGGGCGAACGTATGCCCCACGCTCTCGCTCAGCGTCGAGGAGATCCCAGTGTCGCCCGACATCGCGAGGCGGATGAGCTGGGCGGCAACGGCCGCGAAGGCGAGCAGCATCAGCGCCATCGCCAGAAGAGTGCGCAGCGGGCCGTTGGCCGCACGCCTGACGGGCTGCGGAACGACCGGGGCCTCTGTCATCCGCTCATGCGTCATCGGGTCTCCGTTGCTCAATCAACGGCTCCGGTCGAGACGGTCGCGGCCTCGGACTGGGCGGCGCGGGCGATCGCCTCCTCCGGCGCGCCAACGAGCTGGCGCTCGGTGGCGGGCTGCAGACCTTGCGCGCGCGCCAGGGGTTCGATCCGCTCCGGACGGCCGAGGTGCGCGCGCTCCGCCTTCAGGACGGCGATGTCGCGGCGCGCGTCCTCGATGGCACGCGCCTGGTCGCGCAGCCGGTTCTCGAAATGCCGCGTGTCGTAGTTGATGCCGTAGAGCAGGAAGGCGCTCGCGAGCGCGAGTGCGAAGGCGCCGACGATGGGCATGCGCATTTCAGACCTCCAGCGCGAAAGTGTGCCGGCCGCCGCCGGCGCTAGGGCTCCAACGACGGCATCCCGGCTGACAGCTCGTCCGGCGGCCAGGCCGTCGCGTCGGTGCGTACGGCCGACCGCACCCGTGCCGACCTGGCACGCGGGTTCAGCTCGAGTTCTCCTTTCGAAGGAGTTAACGGCCG
>JAFGAW010000162.1 GCA_016933475.1 Thermoleophilia bacterium | reverse complement strand
CGACACGAAAGGGACGGACCCCGTGACACCGATCGAGACGATCCAGGCCGAGCACGGCATCGTCGGCCGCGAGAGAGAGCTCGCCCTCGCCCTCGCCGTGCTCGCCGCCGGCCGCCACCTGCTCCTCGAGGGCCCGGTCGGGGTCGGCAAGACCACCCTCGCCCTCGCGGTCTGCGCCCACCTCGAAAAGCCCACCGTGCGGGTCGACGGCGACGACCGCTACTCGGAGTCCAAGCTCACCGGCTGGTTCGACCCGCCGCTCGTCCTGGCCCAGGGCTTCAGTGAGGCCTCGTTCTTTGCCGGCCCCCTGATCAGCGCCATGCGTGAGGGCGCCGTGCTCTTCATCAACGAGCTCAACCGGATGCCCGAGTCGGTGCAGAACGTGCTCCTCCCGGCCCTGGACGAGGGCCTCGTCTCAGTCCCCCACATCGGCACCGTCACGGCCGCCCCCGGCTTCCAGGTCGTCGCCACCCAGAACCCGGTCGAGTACGTCGCCACCGGGCACCTCTCCGAGGCCCTCCGCGACCGCTTCGAGCACCTCGTCCTCGACTACCAGTCGGCCCCCGAGGAGGAGGCGATCGTCGCCCGCGAGACCGCCTCCGCAGACGCCGCCCTCGTGCGCACCGCGGTCGGCCTCGCGCGCGCGACCCGCTCCCACCCCGCCTTCCGCAAGGGCGCCTCGGTGCGCGCCGCCGTGGCCACCGTGCTCCTCGCCGAGCGCCTCGAGGGCGAGGACGCCCTGAAGCGCGCCGCCGCCGCGGCGCTCGCCACCCGCATCGACCTGCGCGACGACATCGACGCCGACTTCGGATCCGCCCTCGAGCTCCTCTTCGAGAGCGTCGTCGCCCGCGGCGAGGACCCCGACGCCGGCGCCGAGGCGGCCGCCGAAGCCGCCCGGGAGCAGGCAAAAAAAGCCTGAGCGACAGCGCCGCGGCCCGGCCCCGGGCACGCGGCTTGGGCCTCGACGTCAGGAGCCCCGCCTGCGGACCCGAGGTGCCGCCGGGCGACGCCCCCCTCGAGGCCATCGCCGAGCGCTACGCGCTGCCCGTCGAGGCGCTCGACGGCTGGACGATCGCCGTCAACCTTACGCGCAGCGGCTGCCGGATCAACGACCTCGGCCTGCGCGTCTACGCCGAGCGCCTGGCGGCGCGCGCCGTCCTGCAGCGCGCCACTCGCCTCGTCGGCCCGCTGCGTTCGGCGACCGTGCAGGTCCGCGAGCCGCTGCGCGAGCCCTACGCCGGCGAGCTCGACGTCGAGGCGACGCTGTCCAACATCGCCGGCAAGCCCTACCCCGAGGCCCACGACTGGGTCGGGGTGCATCGCGAGGAGCGCCGCCACCAGGTCGTGCT
>JAFGAW010000161.1 GCA_016933475.1 Thermoleophilia bacterium | reverse complement strand
GGGCGTGCTGAAGCGCTGGCTGAGCACGACCTGATACGCGTCGCCGGCGTAGATGTATTCGCGGATCCGCTCCACACCGCTCTCGAAGCGCTCGCGCGTCATCGACGACGCGACCCGGCCGGCCGCCGGCACGGCGGCCGGCCGGGCGGCCTCCGCCGCTGCCGGCGCATACGCATCGGCAGGCAGCGGCGCCAGCAGCTTCTCCTTGACGGCCGCGATCCGCGTGAGGGCTCGCCGGTACGGCTCGTCCACGCTGCGGCCCTCGACGAAGGCGTTGGCGACGACCGTGATCTCGTGCTTGAGGTGGTCGAAGACGAGCACGGTGTCGGCGAGCAGGAAGGCCATCTCGGGCAGGCCGAGGTCGTCGGGGGGCGCCTCCGGCAGCTCCTCGAGCCGGCGCACGAGGTCGTAGCCGAAGTAACCGACGAGACCGCCGGCGAGAGGAGGAAGCGCACCGCCCGCCGGCGACCTGTAGCTCCGCATGAGCTCGGCGGCCGCCTCGAACGGGTCGGCGTGCTCCACCTCGAGGCGGTCGCCGTTCTCCTGCACGGTGAGCCGGCCGTTCGCGTAGGTCACCAGGGAACGCGCGCCGACCCCGAGGAAGGAGTAGCGGCCGAGATGCTGGCCCTGCTCGGCGCTCTCTAGAAGGAAGGCGCGCCGGGGAGCCCCGAGCTTGAGGAACGCCGAGACGGGGGTCTCGAGATCGGAGACGAACGAGTGAGTGACGGGCAGGACGTTATGGGCCAGTGCGAGGCGTCGCGCCTCGACCAGCTCCGGTACTACTCGTATGTCCTCCGCCACGGGCCAGTCATGTGACACCTCCGTCGGACACGTCGGCCCTGCACTCTCACACCGCTGCCGCGCCGGCGAGCGGTCTGCGAAAGTTAGGGAACCGGGCGCCGGCTGTCAAGCCCTGCCGGCGGCCGAGGAGTCGGTTCGCGTGACCGACGACAGCACGGCGCCCGTGGCACAGGCCGAGAAGACGCGGAGGCGCAGCGACCGGAGCGCCTGTGCAGACAGGTCCGGCGCAGAGCCTACAGGGAGCCGACCTCCCCGCAGGCGACCTAGCTCCCGGAGGCTCCCTCCCGGACCGCCCTGCCGTGAGCCAGGACCATGTCGATGTAGCGATCGCACAGGGTGATCGCCTGCTCGACACTGAGATTCGCCGGGTCC
>JAFGAW010000160.1 GCA_016933475.1 Thermoleophilia bacterium | reverse complement strand
TTCACGAACTGGCGGAGGTTCACGGGCAGGCGGTCGCGCAGCGACCGCGGCGCGGGGTCCGGGCCTGCCGTGGCGTCGCGAGGCGTCATCGACGCGTCGCCGGCAGTCACTTCCGGCTCCGCTCGAGCTCGGCGAGGCCGGCCAGTTCGTCGGCGGCGGCGACGAAGTCGAGCCGCCGCCAGGGCAGGCCGGCCTCTTCGGCCAGCTGGGCCAGCCGCCCGCGCGCGAAGACGAGGTCGGCCTCGCGCGCGGGGCAGAAGTCGCTGTCGCCGTCGCCGAACACCCAGACGACGTCGCCGGGCCGGCGCCGCGCGCGCAGCACGGTGGCCTTGCAGCTCTCCGGGCCGCAGCGCTCGCAGTCGCCGAGCTGCGGGTTGAAGCCGATGTGGTAGGGCGGGCCGCCGCCGTCGCCGTCCGCCCCGACGAGCTCGCTGGCGACGATCTCGGCGGGGGGCAGGCCGTGACGGTGCCAGACGGCCTCGATGGCCTCGCGGAAGCCGGCGCTGAGGACGACGACGCGGGCGCCGCCGGCCGCGGCCACGCTGAGGAAGTCGCGCAGCCCCGGGGCCGGCTCGGCCGCGTCGATGAGCCCGGCGATGAACCTCTCGCGCGGCACGTCGATCAGGCGGACCTGGCGGTCGAAGCACTCGGCGTGGCCGATCTCGCCGCGGTGCACCATCTCCTCGAAGGGTCGCCAGGCGTCGCCGACGGCCGCCGTGAGGGCGATCTCGTTGCACTCGTGCGTCGTGACCGTGCCGTCGTAGTCGAGCACGATGAGCACGTGTGCGAGCGAGCCTGAGCGGGGCATGGGGAAGGGGCGACGGGCCGGGAGGACCATGGGGCGGAGTGTACCGTAACTCTGCTAGAATCTGCTTCCCGCCGGCGCGCGGCGCCCCGTTGGCGTGCGCGGCGCGAGGCCCTCGTGGCCTTGCCCTACGCGACGCCCTCGTCAGTGAGCGCAGCCGGCGCTCCGGTCTTGCTCCGTGCGAAGGCGAGTCGGGTGAACGACAGGCGGGCCCCGGCTCGCCCGATCCGAAAGCGAGTCACGTGAACGACAGGCAGCCCCGGTTCCACGAGGTCTCCGCGCGCGCCGACTTCCCGGCGCTCGACAAGCGCATCCTCGAGCTGTGGAAGGAGCGCCGCGTCTTCGAGAAGAGCCTCTCGGCGGCCGGGCCCGAGGCTCCGCTCTTCGTCTTCTACGAGGGCCCTCCGACCGCCAACGGCCGCCCCGGCTCGCACCACGTCATCTCGCGCATCTTCAAGGACCTCTTCCCGCGCTACAAGACGATGCGCGGCTACCGCGTCCCCCGCAAGGCCGGCTGGGACACGCACGGCCTGCCGGTCGAGCTCGAGGTCGAGCGCGCGCTCGGCATCGACGGCAAGAAGCAGATCGAGGAGTACGGCGTCGCCGAGTTCAACAAGCTCTGCCGCGAGAGCGTCGTCGCCTACCTCGAGGAGTGGGAGGAGTTCACCGAGCGCATCGGCTTCTGGGTCGACCTCGGCGACGCCTACTACACGTTCACCAACGAGTACATCGAGACCGTCTGGTGGCTCCTCCGCCGGATCTGGGACAAGGGCCTGCTCTACCAGGGCTTCAAGGTCGTCCCCTACTGCCCGCGCTGCGGCACGGCGATCTCGAGCCACGAGGTCGCGCAGGGCTACAAGGACGTCACCGAGGACTCGATCTACCTGCGCTTCCCGCTGACCGCGGAGGCGGCGGCGAAGCTGATGGACGGCACAGGGCAGCGTGAGCCCGACGGTATGGCGGAGCGGCAGGACGGCGGGGCGGCGGAGCAGACGAGCGGCGAGCGCGGCGCAGCCGTCTCGCTCGCCGTCTGGACGACGACGCCCTGGACGCTCATCAGCAACGTCGCCGCGGCCGTGCACCCCGACGTCACCTACGCCCTCGTCGAGAGCCGCGGCGAGCGCTTCGTCCTCGCCCGCGAACTCGTCGAGACCGTCCTCGGCAAGAAGGCGGTCGTCGAATGCGAGTTCCCCGGCAGCGAGCTGCTCGGGCTCGAGTACGTCGCCCCATACGACTTCATGACGGCCGACAAGCGCGCCCACTACGTCATCGGCGGCGACTTCGTCACCACGACGGCCGGCACCGGCATCGTCCACATCGCCCCCGCCTTCGGCGAGGACGACATGCAGGTGGGCCTCGAGAACGACCTGCCGGTGGTCAACGCCGTCGACACCGAGGGCCGCTTCGTCGCCGCCGTGACGCCGTGGGCCGGGCGCTTCGTGAAGGACGCCGACCCCGAGATCACGGCCGAGCTGAAGGAGCGCGGCCTGCTGCTCGGGGTCGAGCCGTACGAGCACAGCTACCCCTTCTGCTGGCGCTGCGACACCGCGCTCCTCTACTACTCGAAGCCGACCTGGTACATCCGCACCACCGAGATCAAGGACGAGCTGGTCGCCGCTAACGACGCCGTCGTCTGGCACCCCGAGCACATCAAGCACGGCCGTTTCGGCGAGTGGCTCGCCGGCAACGTCGACTGGGCGCTCTCGCGCGACCGCTACTGGGGCACGCCGCTGCCCGTCTGGCGCTGCGAGCACGGGCACACGCACTGCGTGGGCTCGATCGCCGAGCTCAGGGAGATGGCGGCGGGGCCGGTGCCCGAAGACCTCGAGCTCCACCGGCCCTACGTCGACGACGTCGTCCTGCGCTGCCCCGAGTGCGGCGGGGACATGCGCCGCGTCGACGAGGTCATCGACGCCTGGTTCGACTCGGGCTCGATGCCGTTCGCCCAGTGGCACTACCCGTTCCAGAACGAAGATGTCTTCGCCGAGCGCTTCCCCGCCGACTTCATCGCCGAGGCGATCGACCAGACCCGCGGCTGGTTCTACAGCCTGCTGGCCGTGGCGACCCTGGTCGAGGGGCAGAGTTCCTACAAGCGGGTGCTCTGCCTCGGCCACATCCTCGACGCCGAGGGCCAGAAGATGAGCAAGAGCCGCGGCAACGTGGTGCGGCCGGCC
>JAFGAW010000016.1 GCA_016933475.1 Thermoleophilia bacterium | reverse complement strand
TCGATGCCGAGCGGGTCGAGGACGTCGGCGACGGTGCGCTCGAGGTCGTCGGGCGTGATCTCGGGGGTGATGCGGCAGTCGACGCGCGCCTCGGCCCAGGTCGGGATGACGTTGACCGCGCTGCCCGCCCTGAGGACGGTCGGCGTGAAGGTGGCGCCGAGCAGGGGCTCGACGAGTGCGGCGACGGCGGGGTCGGCGGCGCGCAACTCGTGCGCCGCGGTGCGCGCCGTGACCGGGTCCTTGAGCAGCGCGGCCAGCGCCCGGTCCGTGACGACGGCGTCGATGAACCTCGCCGTCGTCGGCGACACGATCGCGGGCGGGTCGGCGGCGCCCAGGGCCTGCACCGCCCGCGCCAGATCGAGCACGGCGCTGCGCTCGCGCTGGGGGACGGAGCCGTGGCCGCCGAGGCCGCGCGTGCGGACGGTGAACTGGGCGAAGGCCTTCTCGCCCACGGCGAGCAGCATGACGGGGCGCCCGTCGAATGGGAGGACGAGGCCGCCCATGCCCTCGTTGACGGAGTAGTCGCAGCGTATGAGGTCGGGCCGGTTGCGGCAGAGCCAGAGGACGCCGCAGTGGGTGCCGTCCTCCTCGTCGCAGGTCGCGGCGAAGCGCAGGCGCCCGGCGAAGTCGGCGCCGGAGCGCGCCAGGCGCGCGACGGCGACGGCCTCGGCGGCGACCTGGTTCTTCATGTCCATGGTGCCGCAGCCCCAGACGTAGCCGTCCTTGACCGTGCCCGAGAAGGGGGGCACCGTCCATTCGGCGGCGTCGGCCGGCACCACGTCGGTGTGGCCCATGTACAGCAGGGTCGGCCCGGGGCGCGTACCCTCGACGACGGCGACGAGGTTCTGGCGATCGGGGAGCTCACCGGCGAGCTCGCTCTCGACACCGTTGTCGGCGAGATACTCCTTGAGGAGGAGGGCGCAGGCGGTCTCGTTGCCCGGTGGATTGGTCGTGTCGACGCGCAGGATGGCGGTGAAGAGCTCGAGGACCTCTCGCTCGAGGTCGGCGTGCTCCGCGGGGCTCAGGCCGTACCACTCCACCCGGTCGTGCTCCTTCGCGTCGGGAATGGGCGCGGCGGCCCGTGCGGGCCGCCGCACCCATGATACCGCCGAAGGCGTGGGAGCGCTTCTCCTCCTGCTTCGCACGGGAGGCGCCGGCCGGGCGGTGCCGCTGCGCGGCCTCAAGGGCGTCGTCGCGGGGGCGCCGGGCCGCTGCGCCGACGGCGGCGCCGGGCCGACGGTGCGGTCGCCCCGCCTCGGGCGTCCGCACTTCCCTTCGCGGCGTCTCACGGCATAGGCTCAGGGGAGCAAACGCCGCCGCAGCGACAAGGAGGTCGTCCATGAGGATCGCGGTCATCGGCGCCGGCGCCATGGGGCGCTGGGCGGTCAAGGAGCTCGCGTTGAGCCCCGAGGTCGAGGAGATCGTCGTCGGCGACTACAACGAGGAGCAGGCGCGGGCCGTGGCCACGACCCACGGCGGCGACAAGGCGAAGGCGATGTTCGTTGACGCGCGCGAGCCTGAGAGCATCAAGAAGGCGATCGTCGGTTGCGGAGCGATGATCAACGCCACCCAGCACTTCTGGAACATCACCGTGATGCACGCCGCTGCGGCCGCCGGCGTCCACTACACCGACATGGGCGGCCTCTTCCACGTGACCAAACAGCAGGTCGAGCTCGACGGCGAGTTCAGGAAGGCCGGCGTGACGGCGGTCATCGCCATGGGCGGTGCCCCCGGCGTCACCAACGTCCTCGCCCGCTATGGGGCCGAGCGTCTCGACACGGTCGAGGAGGCACACGCCTACTGCGGCAACGTCGACGCCACGGACTGGAGCGGTTACGACGGCTGGGTCGTGCCCTACTCGCTGGAGACGCTCTGCGACGAGTTCAGCGTGGCAGCCCCGCAGTTCATCGACGGCAAGTGGAACACCGACATCGTCGGCGGCACCGGGCTCGAGGACGTCGACTTCGGCGCCCCGGCGGGGATCGTCGAGGCGCACCACACGATCCACTCCGAGCCCTTCACCTTCTGGCACACGTGGAAGGACCAGGGCCTGCGCAGCGCGACCTTCCACCTCTCGCTGCCGATGGAGTTCACCGAGCAGATGCGGTTCCTCAACCGCATCGGGATGACGCGCACCGACGAGGTCGAGGTCCGCGGGGGCAAGGTGCGCCCGCGTGACGTGCTGCTCAAGGTCGTCGCCGAGATCCCGAAGCCGGTCGACGTGGTGCTCGACGACGTCGACTACCTGATGGCCGTGGTGCGCGGCGTCAAAGACGGGCGCCGGCTTGAGTGGCGTGTGCGCGCCCTGATCCCGGCGCACAAGCAGTACGGTGCCGGCGGCGGCGATGTGGACACCGGCATCCCGCCGGCCATCGTCGCCAGGATGATGGCCAAGGGGGAGATCGCCGGGCCGGGCGTCTTCGTGCCCGAGCAGATCGTGCCCTGTGAGGCGTTCTTCACGAGCTTCGCGCGCTGGGGCGCGTCGGTCGACGCGCAGATGCGCGAGCTGCTCGCCGGGCCCGAGGGCTGACTGGGCCCGAGGGCTGACTGGGCCCGAGGGCTGGCTGGGGCCGAGGGCTCGTCGGGGCCAGGGGTCAACGCGCCGGGTGGGCCTCGTCTCCCTGGCGAGACCGGGATGCAGGGGCGGCGGGGGCGGCGGTCAGCCGCCCCCGCCGCCCCTGCCGACGTCCAGCGTGGTCTGCTCTCCGTCGTCCCCTGCGGGCGTCGCGGGGTCGGGCTCGCGGGCGACGCCGAGCAGCTGCGCCATGCGCCGCGCGTTGCGCAGGCCCCAGTCCTCGAAGTTGTTGTTGAACAGCACGTGGACCGTGCCGGCGCGCTCGGCGAGCTCGTGCACGGAGGGGATCCAGCCGCGGAGCTCTTCGTCGGAGTAGAGGTACTTGAAGCGGTCGGCCGAGCGCGCCGTGCGCGCCTCCCAGGTGTCGGCGTTGCGGCCGTGCAGGCGCAGGTAGGCGAGATCGGCGGTGGCTGCGGCGAGCGGCGGCGTGCTGGAGCGGAAGCCCTGGGGCTCGTCGACGGTCACGTACGCGAGCCCGGCTTCCTCCAGCGCCGCCAGCGTGCCCGGTGCGGTCTCCTCCTTCATCCAGCCGCCGCCTCTGAACTCGACCGCGACGCGCAAGCCGGGCAGCCGGCCGGGGAGCTCGCGGAGGTAGGCCTCGTTCTCGGCCGAGCGCACGAACCAGGGCGGGAACTGGAAGAGGACGGCGCCGAGCTTGCCCGCAGCCTGGAGCGGGGCGAGGGCGTCGCGGTGCAACTGCCAGACGGCCTCGACCACTTCGTCGGGGGCGCCGCGGCGATAGAACCTGCCCTTGGCGAGCAACTCTTCGGGCAGCCGCTCGCGCAGCCGGCGCGGCAGCCGGGCGACCTGGACGGCGTGCCCGGTGAGGAGCCCGAACGCCTTGACGTCGAAGACGAAATCGTCGGGCGAGCGCTCGACCCAGAGGCGCGCCGTGCGCGGATCGGGCGGCGCGTAGTAGGTGGCGTCGACCTCGACGAGGGGGAAGTGCGCGGCGTAGAAGCGCAGGCGGTCGGCGGCGCTGGACACGCCCGGCGGGTAGAAGCGCCCGCTCTCGATCAGGCTGGGGTCGGTCCACGAGCAGGTGCCGACCAGGATACGGCTCACGCGACCTCCCGGGCGGCCGCCCCGGCTCAGCGTAAGAGCGGAGCGGCGACAGACGGCGACGGCCTTGAGGGGCCCTGCCGGGGTGAGTATACTCGGGTCGGAGCATGCCAGAGCATGCAGTCGGCGCCGGGGTCTGTGCAGACCACACGCCTCTCGTGAGAGGCCCTTGAAGGGGGCGCCGCCGGTGGGCGGACGGCCGCGAAGCAGAGCGGGTCCGCCCACTGTCACGAGCGTCTCCGGCACGCGTTGACCGGTCGTCGCGCGAGCCTCTATACTTTTCGCCGCGTGTCGGAATGGCGGAATTGGTAGACGCGCTAGGTTGAGGGCCTAGTGAGGGTTTAACCTCATGGGGGTTCAAGTCCCCCTTCCGACACCACCTCTCCTCATCGTCCC
>JAFGAW010000159.1 GCA_016933475.1 Thermoleophilia bacterium | reverse complement strand
TGCGGCACGGGAGTCGGCAGTCCCGCCCCGAAGGGGTCGACGATCGCTGACGGAGTCGCCACACGTGGTCTTGTCTCCGCGTCTGTGTGCCTCGATGGTCATGTGACGTAGACTAGTGCCATGAGCGAGACCATCTACCTCGCGGGCCACACCGGCCTCGTGGGCTCGGCGGTCGTGCGCGCTCTCGCGCGCCACGGCTACGCCGAGCCCCTCGTCGCCTCCTCCGCCGAGCTCGACCTGCGCGACCAGGCGGCGGTGCGGGCGTTCTTCGACGCGCACCGCCCCGACGTGGTCATCAACGCCGCGGCCAAGGTCGGCGGCATCATGGCCAACTGGGAGCAGCCCTGGGAGTTCGTGTACGTCAATCTCATGATCGAGGCGAACCTGCTCGAGGCGGCGTTCGCGCACGGTGTGAAGCGCTTCGTCTTCCTCGGCAGCTCCTGCATCTACCCGCGCGAGGCGCCGCAGCCGCTCAAGGAGGAGTACCTCCTCACCGGTCCGCTGGAGGAGACCAACCGGCCGTACGCGATCGCCAAGATCGCCGGCATCGAGATGTGCCGCGGCCTCAACCGCCAGTACGGCACCGATTACCTCTCGCTCATGCCGACGAACCTCTACGGCCCCGGCGACAACTACGACCTGCGTACATCGCACGCCCTGGCAGCGCTCGTCCGCAAGATCCACGAGGCCAAGCTCGGCCTGCCCGATGAGGAGGGGCGCCCCCGCGAACCCCAGGGCCCGGTGACCCTCTGGGGCAGCGGCGCCCCGCGGCGCGAGTTCCTCTACGTCGACGACGTCGGCGAGGCCGTCGTCTTCGCGCTCGAGCACGTCTCCGCCGCGAGCGTGCCCGACGGCCTGCTCAACGTGGGCTGCGGGGAGGACCTGACGCTCCGCGAGCTGGCCGAGCTCATCCAGCGCGTGGTCGGCCACGAGGGCGAGATCGTCTGGGACACCTCGAAGCCCGACGGCACGCCGCGCAAGCTCATGGACGTCGGCCGCCTCACGGGCCTCGGCTGGAGTCCCACGGTGCCGCTCGAGGAGGGCCTCCGGCGCACCTACTCATGGTTCTGCGAGCACGGGCCGACACAACGGGCATGAGCACTGACCTGATGGGCGGCGGCATCCCGCGGCCCAAGGCCCTCATCACCGGCATCACCGGCCAGGACGGCGCCTACCTCGCCGAGCTGCTGCTCGACAAGGGCTACGTCGTCCACGGCGTGAAGCGCCGCGCGAGCTCCTTCAACACCGAGCGCGTCGACCACCTCTACGTCGACCCTCACCAGCAGGGCGTGCGCTTCTTCATGCACTACGGCGACATGACCGACGCGACCAAC
>JAFGAW010000158.1 GCA_016933475.1 Thermoleophilia bacterium | reverse complement strand
TCGGCGGCGGCCGGCTCTTCGGCGGCGGCCGGCTCAGCGGCGGCAGCGGCCGGCTCTTCGGCGGCGGCCGGCTCGTCGGCGGCGGCCGGCTCGTCGGCGGCGGCGGCCGGCTCGTCGGCCGACCCCGGCGTCGCGGAAGACTCGGACGCGGCGGTCGCGGGCGGCGCCTCCCAAGCCGGCGATGTCTCCCAGGCCGGCGCTGGACCACCGGACGCCGCACCGGTGTCCGCGTCGGCGGATGCACCCTGGTCGCGCCGCAGGAAACTGCTCACGGCCTGCTGCACGCCGCTGCCGAAGGCGGCGGCCTTCTTCGCCGGCGTCTGCAGCGCGGAGTCGACCGCGCTCACGAGCCCGTTGACCTTGTCGGTCATGTCGGCCACGTCGCGGGTGATCTCGTCGACGTTGTGAAGACTGCCGTTGACGCCGTCGAGCGTCTCGCCTGACTTGCGCAACAGCGGCACCGCCTCGCGGTCGACGTCCTCGAGCATCTTCTCGGTACGACCGAGCACCTTGCCGAGGCGGATGCACACGTACGCCAAGGCGACAGCCACGATCACGAAGAAGAACGCAAGCGCGTAGTAGAAGATCTCTGAGGCTGTGACGAGCACCACGGTTGTCGCGTCCACGCTGCTCTCCTCTCGGCGGGGGCGTCTGCCGGATACCCGGCGAACCCTATCATACCCCCTCTCCACGACGGCCCCCACAGGCGACCGGGTCGGCGTTCGTCGAGCGAGGCTCGGACGGTCGGGCGGCGGCCGTCACGCGTCGCTCGGCCGGAGCCGAGCAGGGGGCTGGGCCGATGGACCGCGCGCAGGCGGTCTCGGGCGGCGCCACCGGTCGGCGCTCGCCGCTCAGGCGGTCTCGGGCGGCGGCACGTCGAGCACGCCGCCCCCCACCACACGCGCGCCACGGTAGAAGACGGCCGACTGCCCGGGCGCCGGCGCCGCGAACGGGGTCTCGAGCCCAACGAGCAGACGGCCTTCCGCCTGCTGCTCCAGCGTGCGCACGGGCACGGCCGGCGACCTGTATCGCAGCTGCACGAGGAGCGTCGCCTCATCGCCATCGGTGGCGACCTCCGGGCTGCCGGCGGCGGCCGGCGACGCTGGCCCGCCGGCGGCGGCGGCCGACGGCGCAGCACCGCCGGCGACCGCGGCCGGACTTGCCACCTCGCCGTCCCCGATCCCCCGGTCGACGACGTCGCGGATCAGGACACGCCGCGCCCACAACTCGTCGGCACGACCGATCACGACCTCGTTGGCGGCGGCGCGACGGCAGAGCACATACCACGGCCCGTCCGGGACCTCGATCCCTCGCCGCTGCCCGATGGTGAAGTTCCACTGCCCATCGTGCTCGCCGAGAGTGCGGCCGTGACGGTCGATGAAGCGTCCCTTTCGCGGCTCGACGCCGCGTGAGGCGAGATAGCGCCGGTAGCCCTCGGGGGCGAAGCAGACCTCCTGGCTCTCCGCCTGCTCCGCGGCCGCGAGACCGGCGCGCCGCGCGACCGCTCTGATCTCGTCCTTGGTCGCGGCGCAGAGCGGCAACTCGAGGCGCTCGAGCGTCTCCTCCGCGAGCATCCAGAGCATGTACGACTGGTCTTTGGCGCGGTCGGCGGCGCGGCCGACGTAGGGGCGCCCGCCGCGACGCACGAGGCCTGCGTAGTGCCCGCTGGCGACGCCGTCCAGACCCAACTCCGCCGCCCGGCGCACGAGCAGGGTGAAGCGCCGCCGGTTGCACACGACACACGGGTTTGGCGTCTCGCCGGCGAGGTAGGCAGCCGCGAAGGGCTCGACGACGGTCCGGGCGAAGCCCTCCTCGTCGTCGAGCACCTCGAACGGGGCGCCGGCGGCGCCCGCGGCGGCGCGGGCGCGGCGGAGCCCCTCCGCCGAGCCGCCGGCGCGACGGTCGGGGCCGGCCCAGAGCCGCAGGTGGACGGCTTGTACCTCGTGGCCCGCAGCCTTCAGCAGGTGCAGAGCCACGGTACTGTCGACGCCGCCGCTGACGGCGACGAGCAGCGAGCGGCGGTGCGATGGGGATGCGGGACGAGGCATCGACGCCCTCACGAGGCGCGCGGATGTGCGCCCCGGAGCTCTTCGACGAGCGGCGACGACAGCACGGGGAGGTCGTCGACATCCCCGGCGCCGACGCGGTCTGCGATCTCGGCGCCGATCAGGGCTGTGATCTCGGCGCACGCCGCCTCGACGGGGGTCGTGGCGGCGCGGTGGAAGTGGATCACCTTCATGGCGCGGAGCATCGCGCATGAGGGGTCGATCCGCAAGACGGCGCCGCCGACGGTCGTGGCCGTCAGGCGGCGCCGTGAGGCGGCCCTATGAGAGTCGAGACGGGGGTCTCCACGCGGGGCGCTGCACCGGCCCGGCCGCGAAGCGGGACGGGACGGCGCGCGCCGCGCGCACGCCGGCCGCCGGGGTCAGAGACCGCGGGCGGCGTCGGCGATGCGCTGCTCGAGCACCTTGGCGCCGACCCAGCCCGTGTAGAGCTCCGAGACGGTGCCGTCGCCGCGCACGACCGCGAGCACCGGCGGGTCGTACACGCCGAGCTGGTCGAGCACGTCACCGAGACGTTTGACGTCGCCGGACTCGTACGTGAAGAACGACATGTCGGCGGCGTACTCCGGCTTGAGGGCCTTCACCTCGTCGAGCATGGCCATGTCGGCCGATGCGCCCTTGAGGTAGACGAGGAGCACGATACCGCGCTGCTCCTTGAGCGCGTTGGCGATCGGCTTGGGCGTGTCGTCGGTGACCTGGATGGTCAGCGTCTCGGCGCCGGTGATGCCGAAGCTGCCGGGCACCGGCATCGGCGCCTGCTCCACGGCGGCGACCGGCGCCGTCTCACCGCTCTCCGCCATGGCGAAGAACACGGTGAACATCCCCATGACCACGAGCCCGCCCATGATGATCAGGGCGGCGGTCGCGAGGAACGACCTGTTGCGAGCCACGACTCCCATACCGGCCTCCAATTAAGTAGCGCTCCACCTTGCCGTGCTCGTGTTCTTCTCGAACCTGCTTTCGCAGGTGGGTGCCCTCTCGACTCATCCGGAGATGAGACCGAAGCCCGGGCTCCCGATGTGTCTGTGTTGGCTCGAGAATGCTACGAGGTCACGCACAAGGTAGAGCCGGGCCATCGTAGCAAACGAGCATCGGTTCAACAACAGAGTCGGCAGCACGGCCAAAAGCTTGAGGGATCGGCACCCCCAGCGAGCCTGAAGGACGAGCGCCGGAGGCGCAACGCGGGAGGGCGCCGGGCTCTTCGGGGCGCCGAAGCTCAGCCGAGGCGCAAGCGCAGGTCCTTGAGCTGCCCTGCGGCTACGCCGGCCGGGGCGCCGGTCATGGGCTCGGCCCCCGATGAGGTCTTCGGGAAGGCGATGACGTCGCGGATCGAGTCGGCGCCGGCGAGGCGCATGACGAGCCGGTCGAGGCCGAGGCCGATGCCGCCGTGCGGCGGCGCCCCGTGCTCGAGCGCCTCGAGGAACCAGCCGAAGGTGTCGTCGATGCGCTCGTCGTCGTAACCGAGAGTGCGCAGAACGGCACGCTGGAGGTCGGCACGGTGGTTACGCAGCGACCCAGACCCCAGCTCGGTGCCGTTGAGCACGAGGTCGTACTGGGCGCCGTAGACCTTGAGCGGCTC
>JAFGAW010000157.1 GCA_016933475.1 Thermoleophilia bacterium | reverse complement strand
TTCGGCGAGGAGACGAAGCGCATCGCCAGCGCCGGCATCACCCACGGCCTCGGGGACCGGGTCGTCCGCTTCGTCATGTTCGCCAGCCTCGTCCAGGGCCTCTTCTTCTTCTACGGGTTCTACTCGTGGCAGCGCTACTTCCTCGACCTCCTCGGCCGCGATCTCATCTGGGTGGCCGGCGTCATCGCCGCCCTCGTCGGTCTGACGCAGATCCTCGGCAACGCCCTGGTCGGCCCTATCACGCGTCGCGTGCCCGACCGGGGGGTCGTCCTCATGGGGGTCTTCGGGTTGACGACCGTCGCCGTCATCGGTGCGGCGCTCTCGGGGAGCTTCTGGATCGCCGTGCCGCTGTACCTTCTGGCGACCACGGCCTTCGGCGTCTACATGCCGGTGAAGCAGGGCTGGATCAACGCCCGCATCCCGTCTGAGCAGCGGGCCACGATCATCTCGCTCGACGCGCTCTTCAACGACGGCGGCAACACGCTCGGGCAGCTCGGTTTCGGCTACGCGTCGCGGGCCGTCTCTATCCCCTTCGCGTGGGTCCTCGCCGGGGCGTCGCAGGCGATCGCGCTCCCGTTCGTCGCGGCAGCCCGGCGCGCCGAACGCGCCGAGGTCGACGCGGGGACCGCCGCGCCGGCGGTGGCCGGCACGGCGGATGTGGGCGAGCCGTCGGCGGCCGCCGCGGCGGAGCAGCGGGCGGCTCCCGCGGCGGAGCAGCCCGCCGCCGCTTGGGCGCTTCCGCTGCCGCGGCCGGACGGCTGCGCGCAGGCCATGCCGCAGTCCGGCAGCGCGTCCGTGTCCCACTGCGAGGGCGCGTAGGCGGCGCCGGGCTCGGCGCCGACGGCGAGCAGCACGGTGCTCGCCTCACGGGCGACGGCGCCGCGCATCGTGTCGGGGTAGGGCACGCAGGCGAAGGTGCCGGCCGGGGCGTCGATCTCCTCGCCGCCGACGGTGAAGGTCGCGTGCCCCGCGACGACGAGGAAAAGCCTCCTGTGCCGCATCCCACGCTGCGGGCCGGTCCACGCAGGCCTCCCGCCCCTTCCACCCCTGTGTCGGCAGGAGGCGGGACTCACTCGACAGAGGCGTCCTCGCCGAGGGCGGCTGCGGCGCAGCGACGCACGAAGGCCTCGTTGACGAGCAGCGCCTCCCGCAGGCGTGCTTCCGCGATGTCGCCCATCTCCCCAAGGGCTCGTGCGGCCGCGCCGCGGAGCGGCGGCCGCTCGCGGCGATCGTAGAGCACGGCGAGCAGCGGATCGAGGGCGGGCTCGCCGATCTGGGCCAGAGCCTCGGCGGCGTAGGTCGCGGCCGGGTCGCCGTGCGGTGCGAGGCTGCGACCGCTCTGCAGGAAGACGGTCATCGCCGGCTCGACCGCCGCCGCCCCGATCCGGCCCATGACGCGGGCCGCGACGAGCCCCCGGCGCGGGTCGCGGAGAGCGTCGCCGACCGGCCAGGCCGCCGGGGCGCCGATGCGCTCGAGCACGAGCATGGCCTGCTCGCGCCGCGTACCGTCGCCGAGGTCGCGCACGAAGCCCTTGGCGAGGCGCTCGAGGGCGAGCCCGGCGGCGCGGCGGGTGTCGGCATCGGCGTTCGCAAGTTGCGCGCGCAGCGGGGCGACCGCCTCGGCGAGGCCCGACATACCGAGCGCGTGGATGAGAAGGGCGCGCCGCCTCGGTGGCGCGCCCTCAAGCTCGCGCACGATCGCGGGGAGCGCCGGTCTGCCGACGGCGGCCAGGGCGACGGCGCCGGGGTCACCGAGCTCGTCGAGCTGCGCGAGCAGCGGCGCCACGGCCGCCTCGCCGAAGCCGGCGAGCTGTGCGCCGACGTGCGCGAGCGACGCGGAGGGCGAACGGCGCACGCCCCGGCGCGGCCGGCGCCGCAGCTGTCGCAAGAGACGCTCCACCTCAGGCGGCGCGTGAGTCTCTCGTGTCGGTCTGCCGGGCATGGCTTCTCCGTCGCGTACGGCGTTTCCCAGACAGAGTACCCGGCACCCCGGGGCCGGGACACGCGGGCGGTCCAGGTCGGGCCTCCCCGGCGACTCTCCTTCCGGGCGGGGGCACCTGGGGCGAACTCTCGCCGCCCGCTCCTGAGGACCGGAGGAGCGACCGGACGCCCGCCGCGACGTCACCGGAGCTCCCCGTCGATGCAATCGGACCCCTCGGCACCCATAACAGCCGTACGGGGAATAGTGCGCCTGAGGCCGCGTCTCCTTCGGGCGCGCGGCACCCTTCCCGACACAGAGGAACGACATGGCACTGGCGACCTTCGCCGCGGGCTGCTTCTGGGGCGTGGAACAACGCTTCAGCGAGGTGCCCGGGGTCCTCTCTACCGAGGTGGGGTACACCGGCGGCACGACCGCGCACCCCACCTACGAGCAGGTCTGCTCCCACACCACCGGGCACGCCGAGGCGGTGCGCCTCGAATACGATCCCGACCAGGTCACGTACGAGCGCCTGCTCGAGGTATTCTTCGCGATGCACGACCCGACGACACCGGACCGGCAGGGGCCGGACGTCGGCTCACAGTATCGCTCGGCCGTCTTCTATCACTCTGCCGAACAGGAGCGGGCGGCGCGGGACGCCGTGGCACGTCTCGGCGCCGAACTGCGCTACAAGGCCCCGATCGTCACCGAGATCACTCCGGCGCCGCAGTTCTGGCGCGCCGAGGAGTACCACCAGCGCTACCTGACGAAGCGCGGCCGCTGGGGTTGCGTGATCTGAGCCCAGGCCGCCGTTGCGCCGTCTCCTGAGGCTCGATCGGCGACCGGTGGGTCTGCAGGCGGTCGCGCGTGGTCCGCGCGCGACCGCCTGCATCATCCTGGGTCGTATGGGTACGTTCAGACAACGCGCGGTGCTCGCGGCCACGGGGCCCGGGCCACCGCAGCCGACGAGCGACATGGCCGACCGCATCGCACGAGTCCAGATCGTGGGCGCCTGGCTGCGCCGGCGTCAGCGTGCGCTGGCGGTGGCGGCGCTCGGCGTGGCCATCGTCGTGCTGGCGGCCGGCGAGCGTTCGTCGCTCGACCACCGCGCCCTGCTGGTGTCGGCGGTGTCCGCCCTCTGCGTGGTCTTCGGCATCCTCGCCGGTCCGTGGGTGGGGCTCTCCGTCGCGGTCGTCGCCGGCGCCGTCAGCGTCGCTTTCGTTCTGCCGTTCGACGACGCGGCGTCGGTTGCCGCCAGCCTCGCTGCCATCGGCTTCTGGGCCCTGGCCAGCATGGCCGCCGGTTTCATCAGTGACTACTATCGGCGTCAGGTGGCCAGCCGTCAGCGCGAGGTCGACGAGCGGCAGCGGCTCGGGCGCGCGCTGAATGCGATCGGCACGGCGATCGCCTCCGGTCTCGACCGCGAGAGCCTTCTGCCGCGCATCGTTCGGCTCGCCGGCCTGACGCTCGCCGCCGACTCGGCTGCCGTGCTCGAGCACGACGGTGAGCGCTGGCGGGTCGACTACGGCTGGAGGCTGGACGGCGACCTGCTGGGTCGCACCCTGGCGGTGGATCCGGAGGGTTTCGCCGCAGCGATCGAAGCGGGCCGGGCCCCGGTGGGCGCCTGCGCCGCGGGCGAGCACGGCGTGCGCAGCGGCGAGCTCGACGAACTGGGCGCGCTGGCGGCGCTCGTCGCACCGCTCGTGCGTGAGGATCGCGTGGTGGGCGCGCTGGCCGTGCTCATGCGCACCCGTCACCGGGCCTGGACCGGCGGGGAGCTCGCGTTCGTGCAGAAGGTGAGCACGGACCTCTCGGCCGCGCTGCAGAACGTCGGGCTGTACGAGGCCCAGTTGCGCATCGCGACGACGCTGCAGGAGCAGATGATCCACGCGCTCCCGCGGATCGACGGCCTCGAACTCGCGGCCGTGATGCAGTCCGCCGCCCAGCCGGAGCTGGTGGGCGGTGACTTCTACGATGTGGTGGAACTGTCCGACGGTGCCCTCTCGCTGCTGATCGGCGACGTCGAAGGCAAGGGCGTCCGCGCCGCCGGCCTCACCGAGCGGGTCCGCACCATGGTGCGCGCCCTCTGGCTCGATTCATCCGATCCGGCGGAGGTCCTGACCAAGGCCGGCCGCCTGCTGATCCAGGAGGACGAGGAGCAGCACGTCAGCGTCCTTCTCGGACGGCTTGGGCTTACGGACGGTCGGCTCGAGCTGGCGGTGGCCGGGCACCCTCCCCCCGTGCACTGCGGCGTGAGCACGTGCCGCCTTATGACTCTGCGACACGGGCCCCCCCTGGGTGCGTTCGACTGGCGCTACGAGTTGGTGACGGTAACGCTTGGCCCCGGGGAGACACTCGTGCTGTGTACGGACGGGGTGATCGAGGCGCGCCGCGAGGGCGAACTCTTTGGTGAGGCGCGTCTCGTCGAGACCATTGGCCGGCATCGCGGCGCCCCGGTGGCGCGGATCGCCGCCGCGGTGCGCGACGCCGCCCAGAAGCACGCGGGGGCGCTGGAGGACGACCTCCAGGTCCTCGTCGTGCGTCGCGCCGCCACGACGACGGGTGAAGCGGAAACGGCGGGGGAGAAGACCGCGGGCAAGGACACGGCGACCGTGCAGCGAACCGTACGATGACGTTACCGGTCGAGTGCAGCAGGGTGTGCGGATCAAGGTGAGTCAGTCGCAGCGATCGTTGCGGGGACCCGAGCGTGTCGAGGTGTGCGTCGAGCGCGCCGCCGATCTGCGCGGGTTGCGCTCGACGGTCGGCGCGCTCGTCGCCGGGTACGGCGCCGCTGCGGACACGCGCGACGAGGTCGTCCTCGCCGTGCAGGAGGCGGTGAAGAACGGGCTCGCCGCCTGCAACGGTCGTGGCGGGGGAGTCGTCGTGCGGCTCCGCTGCGACGATCGCGGGTGCCGCGTGGAGGTCCGTGACCCCGGGCCCGGGTTCGATCTGACGATCGAGGAACGGCGGAAGCGCGACCCGGCGGCGGAGCACGGCCGCGGGCTGCTCCTCATGCGCCGTCTGATGGACTCCCTGACGGTGCGCTGCGAGGGCTGCTGCACGGTCGTCATGACGCGACGCTTCACGCCGCGGCGCTGAAGCCCGAAGCGGCGATGAGCGCGGCGGAGCGCGAGACCCGTTGAGCGGGTCAGGCGCCCCGCCGGCGAGACTCGCGCCGCCGTTTCATCCCGACGGCCGGCGAGCGTCGCGTCACCGACTCAGGCGGCGGCGCTGAGCGGGGTCGCCGCGTCGTCGGCGACAGCCTCCGTCTCCGAGGGGGTGCGACCGCGCAGGCGGTCGAACACGCGCAGGATCGCCGCCCGCGACTGCGGCACGGCGAACACCGCCCCAACGGCCCCGGCGAGGCTGCCCCAGAAGAAGATCCAGCCCCACGGCATCTGCCGGCGCGGCTGCAGGACCCGGCGACCGGCGTCCTGCATCGCCTCGAGGATCTCGTCGACATCGCGACGCACGCCGGTGTCCGTGACCAGCCTGCGGACCCGGTCATCCCCGGTGAACTCGTCGACGAGGTGCCTGACGGCGGTCGCGGCGGAGCGCAGGTCGTCACGTACCTGCTCGTCGCTGATGGCTCGCCGTACGTAGGGGGCCGCGGCCGTCGCGGCTCCGGCGGCCTTCGTCACGCGTCGTGTGCTGTCTCCGATCGGCATGGCCTTCGCCCTCCTCCCGGCGCCCGCACGCACCGCACGGCGCGCCTTCGCACGTTGGGCACGCCTCGCGGCGCGCCTTCGTACCTTGAGCACGCCTCATGGCGCCGCCTCGCACCCGCGGTGGGCGTGCCTTACCTCTGCTTGACCCGCGCGGGCACGGGGGAAACCGTTGCTGCGCTCCCGCGCGGTACGGTGCGAGGCGCTGACGGGTCGTCCGCGAAGCCCGGGCGGTCTCGGGGCCGCCGCTGAGCGACCGCCCGTCGGGAGATGTGGCGCTGGGCGCCGTTGCGCCGGCGGCCGGAGTCGTGAGACGCTGCCCGCGCTCGCCGCGCCGTCGGGGCGAGGGAGCGAACGGAGGTGAGTGGTGGCCGTGTACGCCGAGGCAAGCGAGTTCGTACTGCCCACCCGCGTCGTCTTCGGTGAAGGCTGCAGCCGTGCGGCCGGCGAGCACGCCGCGGGTCTCGGCGCGCGGCATGCGCTTCTGGTGACCGACGCGGGCGTGCTCGAGGCCGGCGCGGCCGAGGGCGTCGCCGGCGCCCTCGGCCGCGCCGGCCTCGCCGTCACCGTGTTCGACCGCATCGACCCGAACCCGCGCGTCGCCTCGGTGCGCGCCGGCGCCGATGTCGCGCGCGCAGCCGGCTGCGACGTGCTGGTCGCGGTAGGCGGCGGCAGCGTGATCGACACGGCCAAGGCCATCGGCCTCGTGCTGGTCAACGGGGGCGACGTCGTCGACTACGACTTCACACTCGACGAGCCGCGGCCGATCGAACGGCCGATCACGCGGCTCGTCGCCGTGCCGACGACGGCCGGCACCGGGAGCGAGGTCACCTTCTGGGCGGTCGTGACCGACCCCGAACGCCGGGAGAAGCTCGGCGTCGGCGGCCCGCTCATGGCTCCCGCCGTCGCCCTCGTGGACCCGGAGCTCACGCTGACACTGTCTCCGGCCTTGACCGCGTTCACCGGCCTCGACGCCCTGACCCATGCCGTCGAAGCGCTCGCGGCCACGAATGCGAGCCCGTTCAGTGACCTCTGCGCTCTGCGTGCCGTGTCTCTCGTGGCCACGAGCCTGCGCCGTGCGGTCGCCGACGGCGGCGACCGCGCCGCGCGCCGCGACATGGCGCTGGCGAGCTCGCTGGCGGGTGCCGCCTTCACCAACGCCGACGTCGGCGCCGTGCACTGCATCGCCGAGGTCGTCGGCGGCCTGTACGACCTGCCGCACGGCCTCGTCTGCGCGCTCTACCTGCCGCCGGTCGTGGAGTTCAGCGCCGCGGCGGCGCCGGAGCGCTACGCGGCCGTCGCCGAGGCCCTGGGCGTGACGGGCGGCGAGGGGGATGCCGCGCGGACGCCGTCGGAGACTGTGGTCACCGCCCACGACACGGTCGGCGGGGCCGGCGCGGAGCGCACGGCGGCGCTCGTCGCACCCGCCCTGCGCCGGCTTGCGCGCGACCTCGGCGTGCCGACGGCGGCCGCGGCCGGCGTGCGCGCCGCCGACCACGAGCGCATCGCTGTGCGCTGCGTCGAGACCATCGGCGAGTACGCCGTCCCGCGTCCGCTGCTCGGCAACGACTTCCTCGCCGTACTGCGCGCGGCGGACGGGCGCTAGGTGAGCTTCCTCACCCTCATCGCGATCGCCGTCGGCCTCGCCATGGACGCCTTCGCGGTCTCCGTCGGCGTCGGTCTCAAGCTCTGCCAGGTCAACTGGCGGCAGACCTTCCGTCTCGGCTTCCACTTCGGGCTCTTCCAGGCGCTCATGCCGGTCCTCGGCTGGCTGGCCGGCCGGACCATCGCGGGCTACGTCGAGGCCGGCGCCTACTGGATCGCCTTCGTCCTTCTGGCGGCGATCGGCGGCCGCATGATCTGGGAGTCCTTCCATGGCGGCGAGGAGCGGGCAGCGGTGGTGGCCGACCCGACCAAGGGCCTCTCGCTGGTCGTGCTCTCCGTGGCGACCAGCATCGACGCGCTCGCCGTGGGCGTGTCCCTCGCCATGCTCGAGGTCGGGATCTGGTGGCCGTCGGTCGTCATCGGCATCGTCGCCGGAACCCTCACGGTGGTCGGGCTCCACGTGGGATGCCGGCTCGGCGCGGTGTTCGGCCGGCGCATGGAGACGGTCGGCGGCGTGATCCTGATCCTGATCGGTATCCGGATCGTGGTCGAGAACTTCGGCGGATGACGTCGCGTGTGTCATCGACGGTCGCTCCGGGAGGTGCGTGACAGGCGGCGCCCGAACGCCGTGGCACCGACGGGTGATCGAGGTGCTCGTGGCCACCGTTCGCCACGCCCTCGCCGACAATGTGTCGACGCTCGCCGGAGCGCCCACGTACTCTGCGCTGCTCTCGCTGTTCCCGGCGCTCATCGTCATCGTCGGCATCCTGACGCTGGCCGGCCGCGAGGCGACCGGCGGGGTGCTCGTCGACGTCCTCGAGCAACTGCTGCCGGCCGAGGCGGCACAGGCGCTCGAGGATCCCGTGGAACGTCTGGTCGCCGACCCCGCCGGGGCCGGCGCGCTGCTCGGTGT
>JAFGAW010000156.1 GCA_016933475.1 Thermoleophilia bacterium | reverse complement strand
CCGTCGTCGCGTCGGGGGTGCTGTCGGGGCCGGAGTCGGCGACGCCGGGGTCGGAGGAGGGAGCGGCACTAGCGCCCGTGGGCGCCGTACCGTCGGGAGCGATGCCGGAGGCCCCGTCGTCGGGGGACGTCACGCCGGGTGGACCGGCGGGGTAGGCGGTCGAGGGCACGACCGGGGCGCGGCCGTCAGCCGCCGCGGCGCCCGCCGCCTCGATGGTCGTGGGATCATTCATCCCCGCCCCCAGTGACCGTTGTGGCCAGCTCGGAGGAGGGGCGGCCCGGGACGGGGCCGCCCCTCCTCCGGAGGACCAGTACGTCAGGCCGTCGCCGTCTCCTTGAGGGGGCGCGTGTGGATGCCGCACTCGCCGCCGCACTTGCTGGTGCCGATCCAGCGGCCGTCGCGCTCGTTGATGCCGGTCGTGATGTGCGTGCACGGCTCGCAGCCGAGCGAGCGGTAGCCCTCGCCGTAGAGCGGGTTCACGGGGACCTTGTAGAGCGCGATGTACTGCCAGATCTCGCGCTCGTGCCAGAGCAGGATCGGGTTGAGCTTGAGAAGGTCCTTGTCACGCTCCTCGACCTCGAGGTAGTCGGTGCGGGTGCGGCCCTCGGTGCAGCGCAGCCCGGTGACCCAGCAGCTCACGCCCATCTCCTCGATCGCCCAGCGTACCGGCTGCACCTTGAGCAGGTCGCAACACTGATCGGGGTCGGTCTTAGGGAGGTTGTCGGGGATCTCGACGTCGTTCTTGAAGACGCGCGTCTCCGGGTAGCGCTCCACGGTCTCTCTCATGAACTGCTTGGTCGCAGCCGGCTTGTAGCGCGTGGTGACGATGAAGCCACGGATGTCCTTGTCGACCCGCTTCGCGAGGTCCCAGACGACGACCGAGTCCTTGCCGAGGCTGTTGGCGACCACGAGGCCGTCGCCGAACTCCTCGCGGGCCTCGCTGATCAGGCGCAGCGAGCGGTCGACCTTCTCCTTGAAGTTGAGCCCGTTGACGAGCTCGTGGATCTCATCGGGCGTGCGGGCGAAGTCCATAGAGGTCCTCCTCTTCTGCCGGCGCAGTGACGTCGGTGAGCCGCCGGCGGTAACTTACTTATCTGACACATTAGCAAAGCTGATATCGGAGGATAGCACGCGAGGCCCGTGGGTCAACCGTCGCCACGCGGGATGAGCGAGCGGGTACTGTAGGGCATCGGGGATGCGGCGTCTCCCCGGCGGCCGTTGGGCGTGGGCGCAATAGTGGGATGCGCCGCGGCGGGTGCGTCACGGCGGGAGGGCGGCGATGTTGACGACAGGGCCGGCACCGGAGCTTCAGCCGGCCACACCGTCAGCGCCGACGGGTCCCGTCAGCCGGCTTCGGCGTAGCCCTCGCGGAAGTAGGCGAGGAGCGCCTCGGCGGCGCGCGACAGCACGCGCGTCTTGGAGCGCACCGTGTAGAAGTCACGGCGGATCTCAAGGCCCTCGACCCGCACGGCGACGAGGGTGCCGTGTTCGAGCTCGGGGCCGATCGCCCAGCGACTCATGAAGGTGACGCCGCCGCCGGCGATCGCCGCCTGCTTGGCCGACTCCATGAGGCCCATCTCCATCAGGACGTTGAGGCGCTCCGGCGGCAGGCCGGCGCGGCGCAGGTGATCCTCGACGACGGCGCGGATGCCCGCCCCCTGCTGCTGCACGAGCTGCGGTTCTTGGCCGAGCTCCTCCACGGAGACCGCGTCGCGGGACGCCCAGGCGTGGCCGGGGTTGCAGACGAGGACGACCTCGTCCCGCGCCAGCGGCTCGGCGACGAGGTCTGGGCGGCGTGTGGGCGCCCCGACAGCGCCGAGCTCGAACTCGCGGGTGAGCACGCGCTCGACGACCTCCTGGGTGTCGTCGACGTGGAGCGCCACCTCCACGCCCGGGTAGAGCTCCTTGAAGTGCGTGAGCATCGCCGGCAGGACGTGCTCGCCGGGACCGGTCGAAGCGCCGATCACGACCCTGCCGGCGACGAGGTCGCCGAGGTCGTCGATCTCGGTGCGGGCGCGCTCGTGCAGGGCCAGGATCTCGCGCGCGTAGCGGTACAGCACCTGGCCCGCGTCGGTCGGCACGACGGTGCGGCGCGAGCGGTCGAGGAGCGTCGTCTTGAGCTCGCGCTCGAGGCTGCGCACCTGCTGGCTGGCCGCCGGCTGGGTGATGTGCATCTCGTCGGCGGCGAGCGAGAAGCTGTGACGCTCCACGATGCGGCAGAAGAGTCTGAGCTGGCGGATGTCCATAACGTACGCTTATAGCACAGTTCGGATGCGGACGCCCGGACAGACGTGCGAAGCGGCGGCCGGCCGGATCGGGGACGAGCGCCAGGGAGGCCGGCGACAGGCCGGCCGCGGCTCGCACGCCGTTCCCGATCGCCGTAAGTCGCGCCGCGGACGGTGGGCGACGGTGCCGCGGGCGCTCAGACGAGGCGCTCGAAGCGCCCGACGCTGCGCCCGCCGGCCGCCAGGCCGGCGAGGGCAGCCACGAAGATGCCGGGGTCGCGGCGGGCGACGGGTAGCGTGCGGGAGTCCTTCTTGCGCAGCTCGATCTCGTCCACCGCCGTCACGCGGCGGATACGGCCCTCGCGGCGCAGGGCGGCGTCGACGGCCGACGCCGGCAGCGGGCGCAGCGTGTACGCAGGTGTCCCGAGGGCGGCAGCCTCGCGCTCGATCACGCCGCCGCCGCCGAGGACGAAGTCGGCGGCGGCGAGCAGACTGGCCGTGTCGACCGGCCCCAGCGGGGTCACGACCGACGGCAGGCGCAGCGCGGCGAAGCGCGCTCGTTGTGCGTCGTCGCGCCCCAAAACGATCACGGTCACGTTGCGGCGCCGGCCGAGCTCGCGGACGAGTTCGTCCAGAGCGCGGTCCTCGGGTCCGGGTGCCGGCGTCTGACCGGGCGTACGCCGGCCGGCGGCCCGCCCCGGCCGTACGACGCCGACGACGCGCCGGCGGTCGACACGGAGACCGGTGAGCACCTCCCCGTCGAGCGCGAGGTCGCGCAGGTAGTACTCCTCCTTGAACCCCGGGTAGCGGAAGAGCTTGGCCGACGATGCCCCGAGCTCTGCAAGGACCGTCGTCGGGACGGCCTCGGGGACAGCTACCCGGTCGACGAGGCGCACGTTCACGGCGTTGGTGCGCCGCAGGCGCTCCTCGTCGAGCAGTGTGAGCTGCGGCACGCCGAGCGCCCAGTTGGCGAGGACGAAGTCGCTCGCGTGACCGCCGACGGCGACGTCGAAGCGGCCGCTGGATGCCGAGCCGAGGAGCTGGGCGGTGCGGTTCAAGAGGCCGACGGCGCGGGCGCTCATGCCGCCTCCGCGGTGCTGGCTGGTGGCGAGGGTGGCGATGCCGTAGCGTCGCAGGATCAGCTCGGCGCTGGCGAAGCGCCGCGCGGTGACCGTGACGACGTCGCCGCGGTCTTCAAGCCGGCGCACGATCGGGGCGAAGAAGAGCACGTGCGACGAGTCGGTGATGTCGACCCAGACCCTCATGTCGTCAAAGGGTTCGGCGGCGGTCCGCAGCCGCCTGCCCCGCGCCGGCGAGCCCGCTCGTACCGCGTCAGCCCAGGCCGGCGGCCACCGCCTCGGCGACCTCGCGGACCTGCTCCTCGGTCAGGTTGGGGTGCATCGGCAGGGCGAGGTTCTGGGCGGCGGCGGCACACGTGACCGGGAAGTCGCACGGGGCGTGGCCGTGGTCGGCGAACACGGGCTGCAGGTGGAGCGGCGTCGTGTAATAGGCCGCGCAGGCGACGCCGCGCTCCTTGCAGGCCGCGGAGATCGCCTCGCGCCGGCCGTGGCGGATCACGTACAGGTGGTAGACGTGCGTGAGGCCCTCGGGCACCGCCGGCCGCAGCACCTCGCGCGGCAGGTGGGCGTCGTACCAGGCGGCGACCTGCTGCCGGCGCGCGTTCCACTCGTCGATGACCCCGAGCTCGATGCGCAGGATCGCCGCCTGCACCTCGTCGAGGCGCGAGTTGAAGCCGAAGTCGGTGAAGACGACCTTGTCCTTGCTGCCGTGGAAGCGCAGCTGGCGCGCTGCCTCGACGAGGCTCTTGTCGTGCGAGGTGACGAGCCCGCCGTCGCCGAACCCGCCCAGGTTCTTGGTGGGGAAGAAGCTGAAGACGGCCGTCTCGCCGAGGCTGCCGGCGCGGCGGCCGTGGTAGGTCGCGCCCCAGGCCTGGCAGGCGTCTTCGACGACCCTCAGGCCGTGCGCGGCGGCGACCTCGTTGACGGCGTCCATCTCGGCCGGCAGCCCGAAGAGGTCGACCGGCATGACGGCCTTGGTCCGCTTCGTGACCGCGCCGGCGATCGCCGCCGGGTCGATGCACAGCGTGTCGGGCAGCACGTCGACGAACACCGCGGTGGCCCCGGACTGGGCGATCGCCTCGGCCGTCGCGTAGAAGGTGAAGGGGACGGTGATGACCTCGTCGCCGGGGCCGATGCCCATGGCACGCAGGGCGATCGTGAGACCGTCGGTGCCGTTGGCGACGCCGACGGCACCCGCCGTGCCGAGGTACGCGGCGCTCTCCTCCTCGAAGGCCTTGACGTTGGGCCCGAGGATCACGCGGCCGCTGCGCAGCACCTCGAGCACGGCGCTCTCGATGCGCTCCTGCAACTCGGCGTACTGTCCCTGAATGTCCATGAGCCCGACGGCCATGCGCGCCTCCTTGCCGGTGCGGTCGAGGGCCGAACCTACCACAGGGGCACGGGCGCCCCAACCTGCGAGGCGACACGGTCCGGTAAGGGCCTGCGTGGCGGTCCGCTGCGCAGCCGCTGCCGCGCGCCCGAGGGGGGTAGGTCGCCCCGCAGGCGTGCGGTACGATGGCCGCCATGGACTCCCGGGTCAGTGCCCTGTCTCCCCCGACGGCCGCGCCGCGCCCGGTGTCGCCGCGCGTCCAGGGGGCATGAGTGGACCTCCTCAACGACGCCGTCGATCTCTTCCTCCACATCGACGAGCACCTCAACGCCGTCATCGACGAGTACGGCGTCTGGACGTACGCGATCCTCTTCCTGATCATCTTCCTCGAGACCGGGGTCGTGGTGACGCCGTTCCTGCCGGGTGACTCGCTGCTCTTCGCGGCGGGGGCGTTCGCCGCGAGCGGGTCGCTCGAGGTCTCGGTGCTGCTGGTGCTGCTCTCGGCGGCGGCGATCCTCGGCGACTCGGCCAACTATGCGATCGGCTCGCGGGTCGGGCCCCGGGTCTTCCACAAAGAGGACGTGCGCTTCCTCAACAAGAGGCACCTCGAGCGCACGCACGCCTTCTACGAGCGACACGGAGGCAAGACCATCATCATCGCCCGGTTCGTGCCGATCGTGCGCACCTTCGCCCCCTTCGTCGCCGGTATCGGCAGCATGACCTACGGCAAGTTCCTGAGCTACAACGTCGTCGGGGGCCTGCTCTGGGTCTCCATCTTCGTCGTCGGGGGCTACCTCTTCGGCAACATCGCCGTCGTCGAGGACAACTTCTCGTTCATCATCGTGGCGATCGTCCTCATCTCGGTGATGCCCGCTGTCGTGGAGTACGTGCGGCAGCGCCTGGCGTCGCGTCGCGGGAGCGCGGCGTGAGCACGCCCGCGAGGAGCTGCGTCGCAGGCGTGCCGGAGCAAGAGCGCCTCGAGTGCGCATCGCCGCGCGGCCGAGGGCCGCGCCTGTCGGGCGCGGCCCTCTGATGGCAGAGCTCCGTAAGCGCTGCGTCGTACGCGCGCCGGCGACGACGGCCAACCTGGGCCCAGGCTTCGACTGCCTGGGCCTCGCGCTCGATCTGTGGAACGAGGCCCGGTTCGCGCTCGAGGGCGAGGGCGTCGCCGTGGCCGTGACCGGCGAGGGCGCGGGGTGCCTGCCCGCAGACGAATCCAACCTCGTCGCCCGGGCGGCGCTGCGCGTCTACGCAGAGGTCGGCGAGGCGCCGCCAGGAGGCCTGCGCATCGAGTGCACCGTCCGGGTGCCGCTCTCGTCGGGGCTGGGCTCGAGCTCGTCGGCGATCGTCGCCGGCCTGCTCGGAGGCAACGAGCTGCTCGGCCGGCCGCTCGGCCGCGATCGACTGCTGGAGCTGGCGGCCGGTCTCGAGGGCCACCCCGACAACGTCGCCGCGGCCCTCTTCGGCGGTCTCACCATCGTGGTGCAGAAGAGCGAGCGGTTGCTGACCAAGAAGATCCTCGTGCCCGAGGTCTACGTGGCGCTCGCCGTGCCCGAGCTCCCCTTCTCGACCGACGCCGCTCGCGCCGGACTGCCCACCGAGGTGACGATGCGCGACGCGGTCTTCAACATGGGCCGCATCCCGCTCGTCGTCGAGGCCCTGCGCACCGGCGACTTCGAGCTGCTCGGCCAGGTGATGGACGACCGCCTCCACCAGGCTAACCGCCTGCGGCTCATCCCCGGCGGGCGCACGGCGTGGGAGGCGGCGCAACGCAGCGGCGCCGCCGCGGTCGCCATCTCGGGCTCGGGGCCGAGCCTCATCGCGTTCGTCAGCCTGGCCACCGAGGCGGGGGTCGTCGCGCGGGCCATGGCCGAGGCGTTCGCCGCCGAGGGTGTCCCCGCGCGCCCGCTCGGCCTCGCGGCGTCGTCCGCGGGCGCGACCGTTCTCCCCTAGCGACACGGGGGGACGAACTGCCATGCCAGAGGACGCCGCACCGCCGGCTTCCGGCTTCGAGCTGACCGAGCACACCGCCGACTTCGGCGTGCGCGCCTGGGCCCCGCGCCGCGAGGATGTCTTCGCGCAGGCGGCGCGCGGCATGCTTTCACTCGTGTGCGACCCCTCGCTCGTTGCCGCAAGCGAGCGCTACGAGTTCGCCGTGGAGGCTCCCGACGAGTGCTTGCTCCTCGCCGCCTGGCTGAACGAGCTCCTCTACTTCGTGGAAGGCCGGGGCGTGGTCTTCAGCGGAGCATTCGAGCTGTGGCTCGGCGCGCCCCAGCCGGCCGCCGGCGAGGGCGCGCAGTTCACGCTGCGTGCCCTCGCCGCCGGCGAGCCCCGTGACCCCGCGCGCCACGCGGTGCGCGGCGTCGTGAAGGCGGCGACGCTGCATCGTCTCTCCTTCGACCGGATACCCGGCGGCGGGTGGGAGGGTCACGTGCTGCTCGATGTGTGAGGCGGAGCGGGCGGGCTCGGCGCCCGCCCGCTCCGCCTCAGGCGTGGTCATGGAGAGGCACCCAGCGAAGGGCCCCCGGACGTCGCCGGCTAGATGCGCACCACCACGCGCGCTTCGCCGATGCCCAACCCGCCGACGAAGATGTCGACCCCGAGCGCGTCGTTCAGCGCGTTGGCGGCCCGGCAGCTGAGGTAGAGCCCGACGGGCGCAAGCACGGTGTAGGGACCCTGGGTCGAGGTCTCGACGGCGCTCAGGTCGAGCGTGAAGAGCTTGACCTTCATGGCGCCGCAGACGCGCGCCCAGAGCTTGCCCCTCACGGG
>JAFGAW010000015.1 GCA_016933475.1 Thermoleophilia bacterium | reverse complement strand
TGGTCGCCCTCGCGCACGGCGGCGGCGCCGAGGTCGTGGTCGACCACGACCTCGCCCACGCCGGTCGTGGTGATGAAGACCCCGTCGCAGGCGCCGCGCTCGACGACCTTGGTGTCGCCGGTGACGATCGGCACTCCCGACTCGTCGGCCGTCTCCCGCATCGTGCGACAGATCGCGCGCAGCTCGTCGAGAGCGAAGCCCTCTTCGATGATGAAGGCGGCGGCGAGCGCCAGCGGCCGCGCCGCCGCCGTCGCCAGGTCGTTCACGGTGCCGGCGACCGAGAGACGGCCGATGTCGCCGCCCGGGTAGCGCAGCGGCTGCACGACGTGACTGTCGGTCGTGACCGCGAGGCGGCCGGGCGAGACGAGGATCGCCGCGTCGTCGAGGCGCTCGAGCACCGGGTTGGAGAACGCGGCGACGAAGACCTCGGAGACGAGGTCGCGGTAGAGACGGCCGCCGCTGCCGTGCCCGAGCAGGATACGGTCGCCGCGAAGGCGTCCCTGATCAGTCATCGAACCCCCGATAGCGGTAGCGGGCGGCGCAGGCGCCCTCGCTCGAGACCATGCAGGCGCCGACCGGGTCCTCGGGTGTGCAGCGCCTGCCGAAGAGAGCGCACTCGGCCGGGTCGAGAACGCCGCGCAGGACTTCGCCGCAGCGGCACCCGGCGGGCTCGAGCGCTTCGCCCGGGTCGACGGCGAAGCGGCGCGCGGCGTCGAAGGCCGCGAATTCATCCTTGAAGCGCAGCCCCGAGCCGGGGATCACGCCGAGCCCGCGCCAGTCGGCATCGCCGGGCTCGAAGACCTGGTCGAGCACGCGCCGCGCGACGGCATTGCCCTCGGGGCGTACGGCGCGCGTGTACTCGTTGGCGATCGCCGGCTCGTCCAGGCGGAGGAGTTGGACGAGAGCGCGCAGCACGTCGTGCGCGGCGAAGCCCGTGACCACCCCGCCGACCCCGTACTCGTCGGCGAGGAAGCGGTAGCAGTCGAGCCCTGTCACGACGCTCACGTGCCCGGGCAGGACGAAGCCCTGAAGCGGCGTCTCGCCCAGGTCGAGGAGCGCGCGCAGCGGCGGCGGCATCGTCTTGTGGAGGCTGAGGACGCTGAAGTTGTCGAGCCCGCGCTGTCGTGCCTCGAGGACGGCCGCGGCGACCGTCGGGGCGGTGGTCTCGAAGCCGATACCGGCGAAGACGACCTGGCGCTCGGGCGCCGCGGCCGCCAGCTCGACCGCGTCCCGCGGCGAGTAGACGACGCGCACGTCGGCGCCGGCGGCGCGCTCGGCGGCGAGGCTGGAGTGCGAGGCGGGCACGCGGACGAGGTCGCCGAACGTGACCAGCGTGACCTCGGGCAGCCGCGCCAGCGCGACGATGTGGTCGAGGTCGCGGTGCGCCGTCACGCAGACGGGGCAGCCCGGGCCGGAGACGAGGCGGACGCTCTCGGGCAGGAGCTCACGGAGGCCGAAGCGCGCGATGGCCATGGTGTGCGTACCGCAGACCTCCATGAAGGTGGCCGGCGGGCGCGACGCGGCCACCGCCGCAAGCTCGTGCCGCAGCGCGTCGACGACGCGGGCGGCATCGTCAGGCGCGGCCACCGGCCTCGCCCGTCTCGGCGGGTACGGCGCTGCTCGGGCGCCCGCCGTCGTCACTTCTCGGAGCGGACGGGCCGCCTCCGAGCTCGGCCTCCTCGGCCGCCGCGCTCTCGGCGAGCTCGGCGAGCAGGGTCAGGGTCTCCTCGGCCTCGTCCTCGGTCAGCACGCTGAGCGCGTAGCCCGCGTGCACGAGGACGTAGTCTCCGATCGTGGCCTCGGGGAGCAGGGCCAGGCTGGCACGCTGCTCGAGGCCCTCGAGAGCGAGGGTCGCGGTGCCGTCGTCGGCGACGGCGGTGATGCGCATGGGAAGAGCGAGGCACATAGGCGGTCGTAGCTCCGCGATGTCGTTGTCAGGGCAGCGCCGGTGGCGGAAGCGTCGCCAAGGCGGCGTCGGCCGCGGCGAAATCAGTCGAGGTCGCCGCGGCGCCTGAGCTCAGTATAGCCCGCCACGGCGGCCTGCCCCAACGCGACGCCGCCGTCGTTCGCCGGCACGAGGCCGGAGGCGAGCACGGCGAAGCCGTCGGCGGCGAGTATCGTCTCGCACTGCTCGCTGACCAGGCGGTTCTGGAAGACGCCGCCGGAGAGAGCGACGCGGCCGATGCCGGTCGCGTCGCGGAGCCGGCGGCTCAGCTCGAGCACCAGCGCGGCGACGGCCGCGTGCAGGCGCGAGCCGATGAAGCCGGGTGCACAGCCCGCCTCGGCGTCGTCGAGGACGGCGCCGAGGAGCGGCGCGAGCCGCACGACGAGCGGGCGGCGAGGGGCGCCCGGCGCCGAGCCGGGGGCGTGCGCGGCGAGCAGGGGGACGTCGACGTACACGGAGGAGAGCGCCGCGGCGACGTCGCCCTCGACCGTGTACGGGTAGGGCTCGGCGCCGGCCCGCGACATCATCTCGAGCTCGATGGCCGCCTGCCCCTCGTAGGTCACCGAGCCGCGGACCCCGGCCAGCGCGGCGACGGCGTCGAAGAGGCGGCCGCAGCTCGTCGTCAGCGGTGCGTTGACGCCGGCGCGGACCTGGGCGGCGACGGTCGCCAGCTCGTCCCCGGTCGGCGGCCGTTCGGCCCGGTCGGCGCCGGACGCCGACTCGTCATCGGCCGCCTCGACGCGTGCCGCTGCACCGGTCACGCCGCGGCCCTCGGCCGCTCCGCGCCCGAGCAGAGCCGCGGCCCTCTCGAGGCCCTCGTCCCCGAGCAGCGCGAGGCTCCAGCCGAGCGCCGTTCGCCACGGTCGCTCGATCGCCGCGGCGCCGCCGGCGAGCGGCAACGGCTCGAGGTGGGCGACGCGCCGGTAACCGAGAAGGTCGCAGACGAAGACCTCCCCTCCCCACAGCAGACCGTCGTCACCGTAGCCGAGACCGTCCAGGCTGACGCCGATGACCGGCTCGGTGATGCCGTGCTCGATCATCCGCGCAGCGATGTGCGCGTGGTGGTGCTGCGTCGGCGACTTCGTCTCCTGCGGCAGCGAGAGCGCGTGCTTGGTCGCGAGGTACTCCGGATGCAGATCGTAGGCGACGACCTCGGGTTCGAGCCCGAAGAGACGCTCGTAGAGCGCGATGCTGGTCTCGTAGTGCTCCACGGTCTCCAGGTTCTCGAGGTCGCCGATGTGCTGGCTGAGGAAGGCGTTGGTGTCGCGCGTGAGACAGAAGGTGTTCTTGAGCTCGGCCCCGCAGGCGAGCACCTGCGGGAGGGCACGTGGAAGGAGCACGGGGAAGGGCGCATAACCGCGTGAACGGCGGAGCAGCCGGGTGCGACCGCGCTCGACGGCCGCCACCGAGTCGTCGTACCGGGCGGCGATCTCGCGGTCGTGGACGAGATAGGCGTCGGTGATACCGCGCAGGCGGCCGGCCTCCTCCCAGCCCTTGACGATCGGCTCCTCGGCGAGGTTGCCGCTGGTCATGACCAGCGGACGGCCCGCGGCTCGAAGCAGCAGGAGGTGCAGGGGCGTGTACGGGAGCATGGCGCCGAGGTAGCTCTGGCCGACGGCGACCTCGGGGTCGATCCCGGCCGCGCCGCCCGTGCCGAGCTCGGGCCCCATCACTCCGTGCCCGTCGACCTCGCGCCAGCGCAGCAGCACGATCGGGTGCTCGGGCGACTCGAGGAGCGCCGCCTCGGCCTCGTCCACGAGGCAGTGGCGGCGCAGCTCGTCGAGGTCGGAGAGCATGACGGCGAGCGGTTTGTGCGGGCGCCCCTTGCGTCGCTTGAGGCGTCGTACGGCCTCGCCGTCGGTCGCGTCGCAGGCGAGGTGGAAGCCGCCGAGACCCTTGACGGCGAGGATCTCGCCGCGGCGCAGCAGCTCGGCGGCGGCGCGGATCGGCGCCGCCGGGTCGGCTTCGTCGCCGGCGGCGAGCTCGACGACCGCGCCGCCGTCGGCCGTGCCGCCATCGGCCGCGCCGCCCGCGGGCTCGCCTGCCTCCTCCCCACCCCCGGCCCGCAGCAGCCGCACGCGCGGCCCGCAGACTGGGCAGGCGTTGGGCTCGGCGTGGAAGCGGCGGTCGAGCGGGTCCTCGTACTCTTTGCGGCAGGCGGGGCAGAGCGGGAAGTGACGCATCGTCGTGCGCTCGCGGTCGTAGGGCAGCGACTCGATGATGGTGAATCGCGGCCCGCAGTTCGTGCAATTCGTGAACGGGTAGTCGTGACGCCGGTCGGCCGGGTCGAGCAGCTCGCGGCGGCAGTCGTCGCAGATCGCGATGTCGGGCGAGACGAGCTGGTAGGCGTCGGGGTCGACGCTGCTCTCGAGGATCGTGAAGGCGGTATGGCCTTCGGGCGCCGCCTCGCTGCGCTCGAGACTGGCGATGTACGAGCGCGGCGGCGCCTCTCGTGGGAGGGCCTCGACGAAGCCGTCGACGGCGTCGGCGTCGCCCTCCACGTGGATCTCGACGCCGGCCGAGGTGTTGCGCACCCAACCGCGTACGCCCCACTCCCGGGCCAGCGTGTAGATGAAGGGGCGGAAACCGACGCCCTGAACGACGCCGCGCGCCCAGAGGCACGCAGCGGCCGGCGCGTCGTGCGAAGCGCCCGTCTCTGGGCCGGCGTGGCCTTCGCCGGGACGGCCCGTGCCGGCGCCGAACGGGCTCAGTGAGGGCATCGAAGCTGCAGGTCGTCCTTGTAGTGGAGCTCGCCGCACTCGGGGCAACGCAACTCGTAGAGGAACCCTATGGCGACCTGGTGCTGGGCGCAGAACTTGATGCGCGCGGCGAGCACCTCGAGCTGGGTCGCTCCGCAGGCCATGCACGTGAGCAGTGCGTCATCGCCGAGCTGGTAGTCCTGGTGGAGGCGCTGCAGGGCGCCCGCCGCGCCCTGATGGGCGGGCAGCTCGGCCTCGAGCGCCTCCTGCGGGTCGTACCACGGCTCCATGACCTCGTCGGCCAGCGGGTGGACGAGGCCGGGGAGGAAGGCGAGCTTCTTGTGGATCGACTTGAGGTACCGCTGGTAGGGGCAGCCGTCGCGCCGCTGCTCGCCCATGAGCTCGCTCTCGTGCCGGGCGAGCAGTTCGCGGCGGGTGACGAAAGCGTGCAGATCGGCGTGGTCGACGATCTCGACCTCGCAGCGCACCTTGGGCGGCCGGCCGCGGCGCCGCGGCTGGGCCGGCCGCGTCAGCGTCAGCAGACCGATGTCCTCGTCGCCGTCCATCGCCTCGAGCACCGCCGTGAGCCAGCCGGGCTCGAACTCCAGCGTGTCCTCGGCACGCACGAGGTAGTCGGCGCGCGTCACGTGGTAGGAGCGACCGATGCCGCAGTGGCGATCGTCGGACTCCCGGCTCGTCAGCTCGAACCCCGCGACGTGCCCGCGCAGGTACTGCCGGGTGAGGTACGTGACCACCATCTCCGGGGCGTCGGCGGCGAACACGACGACGTCGGCGACGCCGTCCGCGCTCTCGCGCAGGCTCATGAGGGTGCGTCGTAAGGGGACGAGACCGTGGGTGGCGAAGAGCGCGACGACGACGCGCGACGCGGCGGTGTCGTCGTGCACGGCCCCGGTGTCCTCGCGC
>JAFGAW010000155.1 GCA_016933475.1 Thermoleophilia bacterium | reverse complement strand
TCGCACGCGGTCGGGCCGGAAGTTGAAGAAGAGGCAGACGTCGCCGTCGGCGACGCGCGCCGCCGGGTCGGGCGCGACGACCGTCGGACGCACGAACTCGTCGTTCTCGCCGCGCCCGTAGGCCGCGGCGACGGCGGCCCGGGCGTCGGCGGCGAAGAAGCCCTCGTCGTACACCAGCGCATCGTAGGCGAGCTTGGTGCGCTCCCAGCGCCGATCGCGGTCCATGGCGTAGTAGCGCCCGACGACGACCCCGTAGCGGCCGACGCCGAGGCGGCCCATCGTCCGCTCGATGCGGTCGAGGTACTCCCCGGCGCTCCGCGGCGGCGTGTCGCGGCCGTCGAGGAAGGCGTGCACGACGACGCGGCCGACGGAGCGCCGCCGCGCCAGCTCGAGGCACGCCTCGAGGTGCCCCAGGTCGCTGTGCACGCCGCCGGCCGAGAGCAGGCCCAGGAGGTGGAGCGTGCTCCCCCTCCCCGCCGCCTTGTCGCAGGCCTGGACGAGCACACGGTTCTCGAAGAACTCGCCGTCGGCGATCGCCTTCGAGATCCGCGTGAGCTCCTGGTAGACGACGCGCCCGGCGCCGATGTTGAGGTGCCCGACCTCGGAGTTGCCCATCTGGCCCGGCGGCAGACCGACCGCCTCGCCGGTGGCGTCGAGCGTGCCGTGCGGGTAACGCTCGAGCAGTGCGTCGAAGACCGGCGTCGCGGCCCGGGCGATGGCGTTGCCCGGGCCGTCCGGCGCGCAGCCCCAGCCGTCGAGGACCATGAGCACGACCGGCCGGTAGACGCGGCCGGCCGGCGAGAGAGACGGGTCGGGCGCGGCGGCCGGAGCCGCCGTCGGACCGCCGTTCGGGGCGTCGGTCACGCCGGCTCCACGAAGCGCACGATGCGGGCGAAGCCCTCGGGGTCGAGGCTGGCGCCGCCGACGAGCACACCGTCGATGTCGGGCTGTGCCATGAGCACGTCGATGTTGCCGGGCTTGACGCTGCCGCCGTAGAGGATCCGCAACTCGTCGGCGGCGTCGCCGAAGCGGGCCCGTACGCGGTCGCGCAGCGCGGCGATCGTCTCCTGGGCGACCTCTGGGGTCGCCGTGCGGCCGGTGCCGATGGCCCAGATGGGCTCGTAGGCCACTGCCATCAGAGCGAGCTCGTCGGGCCGCACGTCGGCGAGGCCGGCGTCGGCCTGCCCGCCGATCTTCTCCTCGGTGCGCCCCGCCTCGCGCTCGTCGAGGCTCTCCCCCACGCAGAGGACAGGGACCAGCCCGTGGTCGAAGGCGGCGCGCACCTTGCGCGCCAAATCGGCGTCGTTCTCGGCGAAGTACTGGCGCCGCTCGGAGTGCCCGAGGACGACGTGGGTGACGCCGAGCTCGACGAGCATGCCGGGCGCCGTCTCGCCGGTGAAGGCGCCGTGCTCGGCGAAGTGCATGGTCTGGGCGCCGATGGCGACCGTCGTGCCCGTCGCCGCCACGGCCGTCTCGAGACAGACGTGGGACGGACAGACCAGCACGTCGCGGTCGTCTATGCCCTCGACCAGCGGCACGAAGGCCTCGAAGAAGACCCGCGTCTCCGGCCGCGTCTTGTACATCTTCCAGTTGCCCGCCATCAGCGGGCGGCGCGCTGCGCTCATGCTCACTCCCGGTCCAGAAGGGCCTCGACGCCGGGCAGCGCCTTGCCCTCGACGAACTCCATTGCCGCGCCCCCGCCGGTGGACACGTGATCGATGCGCTCCTCGAGGCCGAAGCGGCGCAGGGCGGCGACCGAGTCGCCGCCCCCCACGACGGTCACGGCCGGGCTCGCCGCCACGGCCTCGGCGACGGCCCGCGTGCCGGCGGCGAAATCGTCGATCTCGAAGAGGCCCATCGGGCCGTTCCAGAAGACCGTGCCGGCGCCGGCGATGCGGGCGCCGAACGCGGCCGCGGCCCGCGGCCCGATGTCGAGCCCCATCTGGTCGGCCGGCATGGAAGCAGCCGACACGACCGTGGTCGGCGCTCCGGCCTCGGCGGCCGGCGCGACGACGATCTCGGTCGGCAGCTCGAAGTCGCCGGCCGACCCGCGCGCCGCAGCGGCGATGCCGGCCGCCACGTCGAGCTTGTCGGCCTCGAAGCGCGAGGTGCCGACCTCGAGCCCGGCGGCCTTGAAGAACGTGAAGCACATGGCGCCGCCGATCAGCACCGCGTCGGCCACGGCGAGCATCTTCTCGATCACGCCGATCTTGTCGGAGACCTTGGCCCCGCCGAGCACCACGACGAACGGCCGCCGGGGCTCGCCGAGCAGCGTGCCGAGCATCTCGAGCTCGCGCGTCATGAGCAGGCCGGCCACCGCCGGCAGGTGATGCGTGACACCCTCGGTCGAGGCGTGCGCCCGGTGCGCGGTGCCGAAGGCATCGTTCACGTACACCTCGGCCAGCCTGGCGAGCTGCGCGGCGAAGCCCGACTCGTTGGCGGTCTCCTCGGCGTGGAACCGCAGGTTCTCGAGCAGCAGGACCTCACCGGGGCCGAGCGCGGCGGCAGCGGCTTCGACCGCCGGCCCGACACAGTCGCCGGCGGTCGCCACCGGCCGCCCGAGCAGCTCGGCCAGGCGCGCGGCCACGGGAGCCATACGCAACTCCTCGACGACCTGGCCCTTGGGCCGGCCGAGGTGCGAGGCCAGCACGACCGGGCAGCCCTGCCCGATCAGGTGTTCGATGGTCGGCAGGGCGGCCCGGATGCGCGTGTCGTCGGTCACCCGGCCGCCGTCGAGCGGCACGTTGAAGTCGACCCGCACCAGCACGCGCCGGCCGGCAAGTGGATACTCCGCGATGGAGCGCTTCATGACGTCGTCGGCCTCCCCGGGCGAGGCGCCCTCAGAGGACCCTCTGCACGAGGTCGACGAGGCGGCACGAGTAGCCCCACTCGTTGTCATACCAGGAGATGACCTTGACGAGCTTGCCCTTCGCCATGGTGAGCGCCGGGTCGAAGATCGACGAGTGGCTGTTGCCGACGATGTCGATGCTGACGATCGGGTCCTCCTGATACTGCAGGATGCCCTTCATCGGGCCCTCCGCCGCAGCCTTCATCGCAGCGTTGACCTCGTCGGCAGTGACCTCGGTCTTGAGCTCGGCGACGAGGTCGGTGGCCGAGCCGTCCGGCGTCGGCACGCGCAGGGCGAAGCCGTCGAGCTTGCCTTCGAGCTCGGGGATCACCAGGGCCACGGCGCGAGCCGCACCGGTGGTCGTGGGGATGATCGAGAGCGCGGCGGCACGGGCGCGACGCAGGTCCTTGTGCGGGAAGTCGAGCACCTTCTGGTCGTTGGTATAGGCGTGGATCGTGGTCATGAAGCCACGCTCGATGCCGAAGTTGTCGACCAGCACCTTGGCCATCGGCGCGAGGCAGTTGGTGGTACAGCTCGCATTGCTGATGACGTCGTGCGCGGTCTTGTCGTAGGTCTGCTCGTTGACGCCGAGCACGATGGTCGCGTCGGGCCCCTTGGCTGGAGCCGAGATGATCACCTTGCCGGCGCCAGCCTCGAGGTGCTTGGCGGCGTCGGCGCGCTGCGTGAAGCGCCCGGTGGACTCGATCACGACTTCGGCCCCGAGGTCGGCCCAGGGGAGGTTGGCGGGGTCGGTCTCGGCGGTGACCCGGACGCGCTTGCCGTCGATGACGATGGCGTCGTCGGCGGCCTCGACGGTGCCCTGGAACACCCCGTGCACCGAGTCGTACTTGAACAGATGGGCGAGGGTTTGCGCGTCGGTCAGATCGTTGACGCCGACGAACTCGACGTCGGCGCCCTCGCGCAGTGCCGCCCTGACGACCAGCCGGCCGATGCGGCCGAACCCGTTGATCCCTACTCGTACACTCATCTCGTCCTCCTCGCGGTCGTCCCCACTTGTCCGGCCGGCTCCGTGCCGGCTCGTTCTCCGTTCGTGCGGCGCGCGCGTCCCACACGGCGGCGCGCGCGTCCGACAAGCTTACCCGTCATCGCGCCCAAGGCCACCCGGGGCGCCGTCGACCGCCGCGGGCCCTGCGGCGGCGGCCCGAGGCGCACCTTCGCGCCACGGAGCCGGGAGTGTACGAGTGCGAAGCCGCCGCCGAGGTGCGCCTCAGCGCGCCTCGGGCACCGGCTCGACGAGCGTCGGGATGCGGCCGAGGAAGATGTTGCCCGTGCGGCCGTCGATCGAGAGCCAGTCGCCGGGCCGCAGCGTATGCCCGGCGAGGGACGCCGACCCGCGGCGCTCGACGACCTCGAGGTCGCGGCACTCGACGACCGCCGTCTTGCCCAGCCGCTTGGCGGTCACCGCGGCATGCGAGGTGGCGCCGCCGCGCGCCGTCAGGATCGCGCTGACACGGGTGATCATGGCGATGTCCTCCGGCACGGTGTCGGGCCGCAGAAGGACGATGTTCTCGTCGGGCGCCTCGTCGAGCAGGTGCTCGATCTGCTCGGCGCTGACCGCCACCCGCCCTGAGTACGCGCCCCCGGCCACGCCCATCCCGACGGCCACCGGAGGCCCGTAGTTGGGCGACGACGTGTCGAAGTAGGCCGCGGGGATCGCCTGCTGGTGGACGACGGCGCGCTTCTGCAGCACGAAGAGGTCGGCGGCATCGGCCGACTCGAAGGTGAACTCGATCTCCTGGGGGTCGAACTCGCGCTCGCCGACCAGGTCGCGGGCGACCGAGAGGAGCTGCGCGTACACCGCCGGGAAGTCCTTCTCGAGCGAGTGCTCGGTCCCGCGGTAGGTCGGGCTCCCGAGGCGCTGCGCTTCGGTGATCGGCCAGGGGAAGACGAGGCCGCCGACGAGGTCCTCGCCCTGGCTGCAGATGGCGAAGTCGCCGAAGAGGCGTACCTGGCGGCTGTACGGCTCGAGCGGGTTGTGCGTGAAGGTCACTCCCGAGCCGGACTCGCGGGTGAGGTTGCCGAAGACCATGCGCTGCACGACGACCGCGGTGCCCCACTCGTCGGCGACGCCGACGTACTGGCGGTAGAAGCGCGCGTGCGAAGAGTCCCAGGACTCGAGCACCTTGAGCACGCAGGCCACGACCTGTTCGAAGGGGTCGTCGACGAAGACCACGCCCTCATCGCGCGCCCGGCGCTTGTAGGCGTAGGCGATCTGGCGCATCTGCTCGGGCGTGAAGTCGAGCTTCTGCTCGACCTCGTAGCGCTCCTTGAACTCGCCCATGATGGCATCGAAGAAGTCGCGGTCGACGCCGGCGGACATGGCCCACGACTGCAGGAAGCGCCGGTAGCTGTCCCAGGCCGCCCATCCGAGGCGCGGCTGCCGCGAGAGCGCCTCGGCGAGCTCGTCGTTGAGGCCCACGTTGACGAAGGTCGTCATGAGGCCCGGCATCGAGATCGCCGCGCCCGAGCGGATCGAGAGCAGCAGGCAGCGGGAGGCGTCGCCGAGGCGCAAGCCGGTCTGCTTCTCGACCTGGGCCAGGGCGGCGCGGATGCGAGCGATGGTGTCGTCGTAGAGCGGCTGGTAAGACATCGCCGGCATGGCCCCGAAGAGCTCGGTGCTGAGCACGAAGCCCTCGGGCACGTTGTGGCCGTAGGAGGCCATCTGCTTGAGCCCGAGGCCCTTGAAGCCGAGCGTCATCTGGTCGTCGGTGCCTGGCTTGGGCCGGTGGATCTCGGAGACCAGGCGCTCGGGGTCGTAATTCATCATCCGCGTGAGGGCGCGGCTGCCGAGGCGCCCCGTCAGCAGCGAGATCTGGCGCAGGGCCGCGCCCACGTAGCGGTCGAGGGCCTGCATGCCGAGAGCCGAGACGAGCACCTCACGTAGGACCATCTCGGCCACGGCGTCGAGCGACATGCCGCGCGCCTCGCACTGCCGGGGGTCGTGGACGAGCACGGTGTGCAACACCTGGTCGTGGCTGCGCACCGCGGTCGAGGAGAGCTCGGTCACACTGTTGACGAGGAACTGGAACACGTTCTGGTACTGACGGAAGGTGAAGTTGTGGCTGGCGAAGCTCGCCTCGAGCATATCGAGGTCGGCGCTCAGGGCGCGCGAGTCGACGCCGTCGACGGCGAGAGCGCGCTCGAGGCGGCCCATCGTCGCCCACATGCGGCGGAGCGAGTCGCGCGTGACATAGGGCTCCACCCCCTCGGCGACGATGTCGTCGAGCAACCGGGCGACGAGCTGCTCGACGCGGAAGGAGAGACCGAGGGCGTCGAACTTGGGCTCGCTGTAGTTGCCGTAGATCGACGGGATGCCCGCGGCGATGTGGCGCTTCTGATAGAGGTTCTCGACGGCCTCCGAGGGCGCCGGGTCGAGGACGATCGCTTTGAGCTCCTCGAGCACGACGAGGGCGGTGTCGAGCAGGCGGTCGCGGGCGCCCTGCGCGGGCTTGGCCTTCCAGGCCTGCAGGGCGCGGGCGAACCTGCCCCGCACCCGGGAGTCGAGCTGCAGGTGCTGGGCGACGACGTCGCCCAGGTCGTCGGCCGCCGGCGAGTACTTCCTCGCGAGCAGCTGGTACGTGCGCACCATGAGAGCGACACGCCGGCGGTCGGCGGAGCCGCCGAGCGGCTCGCCGCTCGGGCCGGTGGCGCCGTCGCCCGTCGGCGGGAGCCCGGCGAGGCGCGCCTCGAGCTTCTCCGGCGCCAAAGCCAGCAGGCGGTCGAGCAGCTCCTCCCGGCGGGCGCACACCGCCTTCTCGCTCTTGCCGCGCCGCTTGACGAGCCTCTCCTGCAGGCCGAGAAGGACGGCGTGCGGTCCCTGCGCCCAGTCGAGCTCCGCGCGCACTGCCTCCACGGTGTTGGCCGAGAGGTACGGCTCGAGGCCCGAGGGGTCGAGCGTCAGCCAGTAGGCGAGGACGGCGCGACTGAAGGCGACGAGGCGGTTCGACGACTCGGCGTGGGCCTGCTTGCGCAGGAAGTGCATGAGCGTGTCGCGGCGCTGGCAGACCTCGTCGATCTCGGTCGAGACGCTGCGCAGCTCGCCCTCGGCGCCGACCTCGTTGAAGAACACCGGCAGGGTGCGCAGAAGCTGCTTGGCGACGAAGTAGATCGGCCGGATGTCGGTGTTCAGGAAGCGGGTGACGTCGCGCTGGAAGAGGTCGGTGTCGGCGATGTAGACACCGCCCAGCCGCAGCTGGACGTTGAGCGCGGCGGCGAGCCGCTCGTACAGAGCCGGGTTCGACTCGATGATGTGGAGCCAGCAGCGGATCTTGGGCAGGTGGTACGGGTTGACCACCGTCTCCCACTCGTCGGTCGCCCCCTGCACGTCCGGGTACTGGAACTTCCAGTACAGGATGTCCTCGATCACATGGTCGGCCGCCCGCACGTTGCCGGCCTCGCCGATGGCCACACCGATCGCCTCGTAGCACTGGAAGCGCATGAGGAGGAACTCGTTGTCGCGGTCGCGGAAGAAGGCGGTGAGGCGGCTGAGGATGCGCTCGGCGTCGGTATGGCGGTCGGGCTGCATCATCTCCCTGACGACCGCGACCAGGTCGACCATGACCTCCTTCTGGCGGTA
>JAFGAW010000154.1 GCA_016933475.1 Thermoleophilia bacterium | reverse complement strand
TCGACGGCTTCCCCGCCGAGCTCTCGTCACGGCTTCGCCACGTCATCGTCGCGCATCACGGCGAGAAGGAGAAGGGCAGCCCGGTCGTGCCGATGACGCGGGAGGCCGTGGTCGTTCACTACTGCGACGACATGACCGCTCGCGTCGCGGCGATCGACGACGCCGTGCGCGCCGCGAGCGTCGGCGATCGCTGGTCGGCGTTCAGCCGCATGCTCGACGCCTTCGTGTACCTCGGCGACGGTGCGCCGGCCGACGCGGCACCGGGCGGCGACGACACGAGCGACGGGCCACAGCTCTTCCCAGACGCCGGGTGAGCGAGGCCGGCGGCGCGCAGCGCCGCCGGCCTCGCCGTCCTCTACCCCCAGATCTCCCTGACCGCGGCCAGCACGTCGGCCGCGTGCCCCCTGGGTGTCACCTTCGGGTAGATCTTGCGCAGCGTGCCGTCGGGGTCGATCAGCCACGTGGTCCGCTTTGCCACCCCGACCAGCGGCCGCGCGACGCCGAAGGCGGCGGCTACGGTGTGCTCCCCGGGGTCGCTGATCAAAGGCATGCGCAGCGCGTGCTTCTTCGCCCAGCGCTCGTTCGCGGCGGGCTTGTCGACGCTCGCCCCGATCACCTGCACGCCGAGCGCCTCGAATTGGTCCATCAGGCCGTTGAACTCAACGGCTTCGGTCGTTCAGCCCCCCGTGGCCGCCTTGGGGTAGAAGAACAGCACGGTGCGCACACCGGGCGCGCCCAGATCGAAGGTGCGGCCGTCGTACGACGTGCCGGTCACGGCCGGCGCCTTCTCCCCCTCTTTCGGCATGCTCGCTCCTCGCTCCGTTGACACGACTCTCTCAGGTCGAGACCGCCGGCCCGCCTCTCATCCCGCGTCACCCGCCCCGGCCACCCGGCCGTCGCTCCGCCGGCGCGCCGGCCTCACCGGCGCAGACCCCACAGGCGACGCACTTCTTCAGGGTCCTCACCGGGGGCGATCTCTGCATCGTCGTCTGCCGGCGGCGCCGCTACGCACAGGAAGGTGAGTGGGCCGAGACCGGCGTTCGCCACCTTGCGCCACGAGCGTGCCGGGACGGCGATCGCCTCGCGCGGCCCCACCCGGTGCTGTGCGCCGTCGACGTCGATCATCGCCGTGCCGTCGAGCACGACATAGAGCTCCTCCTGGGTACGGTGCAGGTGCTGGGACATCGCGCCCTCGGCGAGCGCGTACACGTTGGCCCGCAGGTTCTCCATACCGAGAGCCGTGCTGAGGCGGGCCACGCTGAGCTGCTCGCTCAGCTGCTCGTTCGGCGCGATACGGACCACGGCGGGCCCGCCGTCGGGGGTCGACTCGGTCACCGTGCCTCCTTCTCGAGCACTTCGACGGGGATCTTGCACAGCCGGCGCATGCGCTCGGCGTCGTCCAGGCTGCCGATGTCGAAGCCGTAGTGCATCGGGACCGCCACGTCGGCCTTGATCACCGTGCAGGCTTCGGCGGCCTCGCCGCCGCTCATGCAGTAGATGCCGCTGACCGGCAGCAGGGCGACGTTGACCTCGATGCCGCGCATCTCGGGGATCTCGTCGGTATCGCCGGCGTGGTAGATGGTGCGGCCGTCCATGTCGAGGATGTAGCCGACGTAGCCGGCCTCCTTGGGGTGGTACGGCACGCCCGGCGAGCGGAACTTGGTGAGGTTGTAGGCGGGGACGGCAGTGACCCTCGCCGACTTGACCTCGACCGTGTCGCCCGGAGCGACCGTCAGGGTCTCGAAGCCGCTCACCTGCTCGGTCACCACCTTGGGCCCGACGATCACCGTGTCGGGACCGGAGATCTTGCGGATATCGTCCATGTCGAAGTGGTCGTAGTGGTCGTGGGTGACGAGGACGATGTCGGCGGGCGGTGCGTCGGCGGCGAGCTTCCACGGGTCGAAGTACACCGTGTGTGTGCCCTCGACGCGGAAGCAGTCGTGCCCCAGCCAGTGGATGTTCTCGACCATGACTCCCTCCTGCATGCCGAGCTCCGGCGGCGCCGAGGCGGCGCCTCGGCGCCAGCCTACACCCTGCGCGGAGATGCCGGTCGAGGGTGGAGCGGGTGCTCGCGAGGTCGCCGAAGGCCAGCAAGGTCACCGAAAGCCCGCGAGGGAGCGACGCCACGGGGCGACACCGGCGGGCGCTCAGCAGCGCCGCACGGAGAAGATGGCGATGCGCGCCGTGAGGTTGGGACGCCGCAGCCGGGCCGGGGGACGGTCGAGCGCGCGCAGGGCGATCTCGCGCTCGATGCAGAGCCCTTCCTCGCGACAGAGGGCGCGAAAGTCACGGATCGTACAGAGGTGGATGTTGGGCGTGTCCCACCACTGGAAGGGCAGGTCCTTCGAGACGGGCATGCGCCCGCGGAACGCGAGCTGGGCACGCAACGACCAGTGGGCGAAGTTGGGGAAGCTGACGATGGCGAGCCTGCCGACGCGGGCCATCTCGCGCACGGCCCTGCGCGGGCGGCGCAGCTGCTGGAGGCTGAGGCTCAGGATGACGACGTCGAGCGAGTCGTCGGCGAAGTCGGCGAGGCCCTCGTCGAGGTCGCCGTGCACGACGGGCAGGCCGCGGGCGACGCAGGCCTCGACCGCGGCCTGCGAGACGTCGACGCCGCTGCCGCGCGCGTGGCGCTTGGCGATCAGCTCCTCGAGGAGCTGCCCGTCGCCGCAGCCCAGGTCGAGCACCGCCGCGCCCTCGGGCACGAGGCTCTCGATGAGTTCGTAGTCGAGCCGCGCCACGTCAGCCTCCCATCACCTCAGCGTCGCGCCCGTCGCCACAGGGCGACGGCGAGCGCGAGCGCCAGTCCGAGGGCCGCGGCCGCCAGGGCGGCCGCGGCCCAGAGCGGGAGACCCCAGACGACGACCGGATCCTCCGGCGACAGCCGCAGGTACGAGTCGATCTGGAAGCCGCAGACGACCCCGCCGCCCTCGCCGGGCGACGGCGTCCACCCGCTCCAGTGCCTCGTATCGTACGCCTCGAGAGTGCGCATGTAGACCAGGGGGACCACCGGGGCCTCGGCGGTGATCATGTCCTGCATCCGCCAGACCAGGTCGCGGCGGGCGACGGCGTCGAGGGTCCGGCCCTGCTCGCGGAAGAGCTCGTCGTACGCCGTCGAGGACCAGCCCGCCTGGTTCCATGTGCCGATCGACGACGACGTCAGCGTGGAGAGGACGAACCCGGGGTCGACGTCGCCGCCCCAGCCCCAGAGCAGCAGGTCGAAGTCGGGGCGCGGCTTCCCGTCGAGCGTGCCCCAGACGCGCGCCGCAAGGGCCGCGTCATCGAGCTCCTCGACTTCGACGGCAACGCCCACCGCCCCATACCACTCAGCGACGAGGCCGGCGGCGGCAACGCTCTCCGGCGAGGCGGCGCGCACGAGGAGCCGCAGGGCGAGGGGACGGCCGGAGGCGTCCTCCCGCCGGCCGTCTCCGTCCCCGTCGGGGTAGCCCGCTGCGTCCAGCTCCGTGATCGCGCGCTCCGGATCGTAGGCCGACGCCTCTTCGGGCAGCTCGCGGTGGTAGTCGATGGGGCCGGCGGCGAGGCCGGCGGGCACCACGCTCCGCGCCGGCACCCCCGCCGGCCCATAGGCGACCTCCGCCAGCCGCTCGCGATCGATCGCCCAGGACAACGCGTGACGCACGGCGGGGTCGCGCAGCGCCCGGTGCCCGCCCTTCTGAGCGCAGTTGAAGACCAGGCTCTCGACCTCGGCTGTGACGGCGGCGAGCGTCTCGCGACCGCCGCCGTCGAGATCCTCGAACCGCCCGGCCGGGACCCCGCGGGCGCCATCCAGGCGGCCGGCCTCGAGGTCGTCGGCCAGGGTGTCGCCGGCAGCGTAGAAACGGACGACGACCCCGTCGACGACGGGCCTCCCGCCCCAGTACGCCTCGTTCGCCTCGAGCCGGAGCGACTGTCCGGGGCGCCACGCGACGGCGCGGAAGGCGCCGCTCCCGACGAGCGGCGGCGCCCCGCCGAACCCCTCCAGCACCTCCGCCGCGGAGGCGTCGCCCCAGACGTGCTCCGGGAGGACCGGCAGGCGCAGGTCGAGGAGGTCGGCCTTGGGCCGGCTGCAGCGGATGCGCACCGTCCTGTCGTCGACCGCCTCGACCTCCCGGACGCCGTCGAGGGCCCCCCGCCACAGTGGGACGTCGTGCTCGAGGGCGAAGGTATACGTCCAGGCCACGTCGTGTGCCGTCAGGGGACTCCCGTCCTGCCAGCGCACTCCGTCGCGCAGCACGAACGTCCAGACCAGCCCGTCGGCCGAGTGGTCCCAGGTCACGGCCAGCCCCGGCGCCGCCTCCAGGGTCTCGGCGTCGTAGTCGACGAGGGTGTCGTACACGAGGTCCCAGACGGAGCGGCTCGCGCGTGTCGCACTGAGGTACGGGCTCAGCGTGTCGGGCTCCTCCGCCCAGCCTACCCGCAGGATGACCGGGGCTGGGGCCGACGGCGAAAGGTTGTCGGCCAACGCGGCGGCGAGGCCGGCGCAGAGACTCACCGCGAGCAGGGCGGCAGCGATCGGAGCGGCGACAAGCAGGAGGGCGACAGCCTCACGCGCGGTGAGCGATGCCGCTCGGTCGTGGCACGCAGCGCGGGCTCCCCGGACGGCGCACCGACCGCGGGCGACGAAACGACCGTGCCGCCCGGCGCGCGTCACCGCGGTCTCCCGCCCGGTATCACCCGCCGGGCGGGGTGAAGCTGCGCGCCCCGCTGGCGAGGAACGTACCGATGATGCCCTCCATCTTCTCGCGCTCGAGCAGGAAGGCGTCGTGGCCGTAGTGCGAGCTGACCTCGTAATAACTCACGTGCTTGTAGGTCGCGCGCAGCGCGCCGACGATCTCCTTGAGTTGGTAGGGCGGGTGCAGCCAGTCGCTGGAGAAGGCCATGACGAGGAAGCGCGCGCTCACGTCGCGGAAGGCCTCGACGAGGCTGCGTCCGTCGCGGGTGAGGTCGAAGTAATCGAGCGCGCGCGTGATGTACAGGTAGCTGTTGGCGTCGAACCGACTGGTGAAGGAGAGCCCCTGATGGCGCAGGTAGCTCTCGACCTCGAAGTCGGCCGAGAACGTGAACGAGTAGTCGTGGATGTCGCGCAGGCGGCGACCGAACTTCTCGTTCATGGCCTCGTCGGAGAGGTAGGTGATGTGGCCGACCATGCGCGCGACGGCGAGCCCTTTGGCCGGCGGCTTCCCGCCGTAGTAGTCGCCGTCGCTCCAGTCGGGGTCGGCCATGATCGCCTGGCGGCCGACCTCATTGAAGGCGATCGCCTGCGTGGGCTGACGGGCCGCCGTCGCCAGCGGGATCGCAAGATGCAGACGGTCGGGGTGCGCGACCGTCCACTGCAACACCTGCATGCCGCCCATGGATCCGCCGACGACGGCGAGCAGCTTGGGGATGCCGAGGTGGTCGAGCAGCATGACCTGGGCGTTCACCATGTCGCCGATGGTGATGATGGGGAAACGCGTGGCGTACGGACGGCCCGTCGCGGGGTCTTCGGACGACGGGCCGGTCGACCCCCCGCAGCCGCCGATGACGTTGGCCGAGATGACGAAGTAGCGGTCAGTGTCGAGGCCCTTGCCGGGGCCAATCATCATGTCCCACCAGCCGACCTTGCGGTCGTTGGCGCTGTGCCGCCCCGCCACGTGCGCGTCGCCCGACAGGGCGTGACACACGAGGATGGCGTTGTCGCGCGCCTGGCTCAGCGTGCCGTAGGTCTCGTAGGCGATGGTCAGCGGCCACAGCGTGCCGCCGCCCTCGAGCTCGAGCGCCCGGCCGGGCTCGTCGAAGGTGACGTGCTTGGTGCGCATGATGCCGGCCGAGCCGACGTCGTCGCCGAGACCGAGCGGGACGTCGCCGATGACCTTGCCGCCTTGGTCGGGAGCGGTCACGCGAGCCCTCTCCCGTGCGCGCCGCAGGCGCCGAGGCGCGCGTCGAGGTCGGCGAGGATGTCGTCGAGTGTCTCGAGACCGACGGAGAGGCGCACGAACTCCTCGCTCACGCCGGCCGCCTCGAGCTCCGTCGCGCTGAGCTGCGAGTGCGTCGTCGAGGCGGGGTGGATGGCGAGCGACTTGGCGTCGCCGATGTTGGCGAGGTGCGAGAAGAGGCCGGGCGCCTCGACGAAGCAGCGGCCGGCGTCGCGCCCGCCCTCGAGCTCGATCCCCAGCATCGCCCCGTAGAGGCCGCGGTGATGATAGCGCCGCGCGGTCTCGTGCGTCGGATGTGAGGCGAGGCCGGGGTAGAGCACGCGGCGGACGCGCGGGTCGGCCTCGAGCGCCCGCGCCACGGCGAGCGCGTTCTCGCTGTGGCGCTCCATGCGCAGCGGCAGTGTCTCGACGCCGAGCAGGATGAGGAAGGCGTTGAACGGGGACAGGCTGCCGCCCATGTCACGCAGCAGCTGGGTGCGCACCTTGCCGGCGAAGGCGGCCGCGCCGAAGGCCGCGGTGTGCACGAGGCCGTGGTAGCACTCGTCGGGCTCGGTGAAGCCGGGGAAGCGGCCGCTCGCCGCCCAGTCGAAGCGGCCGCCGTCGACAAGGACGCCGCCGATCGAGGTACCGTGGCCGCCGAGGAACTTGGTCAGCGAGTGGAAGACGACGTCAGCGCCGTGCTCGAGCGGGCTGAGCAGGTACGGCGACGGCATCGTGTTGTCGACGACGAGGGGCAGACCGGCCGCGTGCGCGACCCCGGCGACCGCGGCGATGTCCAGCGTGTCGAGCTTGGGGTTGGCGACCGACTCCGCGTAGAGGAACTTGGTCTCCGGGCGGATCGCGGCGGCGAAGGCCTCGGGGTCGGTCCCGTCGACGAACGTCACCTCGATGCCGAGGCGGCGCAGGGTGTGCCGGAAGAGCGTGTGCGTGCCGCCGTAGAGGGCGGCGGCGGAGACGAAGTGGTCGCCGGCGCCGGCCAGGTTGAGCACGGCGGCGGTCAGTGCCGCCTGGCCCGACGAGAAGGCGACCGCGGCCACACCGCCCTCGAGCGCCGCGACGCGCTCCTCGAGCACGGCGACGGTCGGGTTCGAGATGCGGGAGTAGATGTGACCCTCGGCCTCGAGGGCGAAGAGCTGCGCCGCGTGCTCGGCGTCGTCGAAGACGAACGAGGTCGACTGGTAGATCGGCACGGCGCGCGCGCCGGTCTGCGCATCGGGTGTGTGGCCGGCGTGCAGGGCCAGCGTCTCGAAGCCCTGCGCGCCTTCGTTCGTCTTCGTGTGCTCGTCGCTCATGGGCCGCTCCGTCCCGTCCGTGACCTGCGAAGCATACCCTCTCGCACAGGTATGATGGCCCCGTGAGCGAGCTCAGGGAGACCCTGCGGCGCGAGCTCCCCGGCCTCGAAGAGGCCGTCCCGCTCGCGCCGCTCTGCACCTACGGCGTCGGCGGACCGGCCCAGTACCTCTACCGGGCGGCGATGACCGACACGCTCGTGCATGCTGTCGCCACCGCCCGCGACCTCGCCGTGCCCCTGACCGTGCTCGGCCGGATGACCAACGTCCTCGTCGCTGACGAGGGCCTGCCCGGGCTCGTCGTCCTCGCCCGCAACGAGGCCCAGCGGCTCGACGGCGAGCTGCTGACGGTGGGCGCCGGGGCCGAGCTGCCCGCGGTGGTGGCCGACCTCGCCGAAGGTGGCCTGGCCGGCCTCGAGTACGCGGGCAACATCCCCGGCTCGGTCGGCGGCGCCGTCGTCGGCAACGCCGGCGCGTACGGCCGCTCGGTCGGCGACGTGCTCGTGACCACCCGCCTGCTCGACGACGGGCGGGTCCGCGACGCCGGACCCGAGGAGCTCGAGTTCGGGTACCGCACGAGCCTCCTCAAACGGCGTCACGACGTCGTCGTGCTCGAGGCTACTTTCGCCCTCGCGCACGGCGAGCGAGGCGCCCTGCTGGCCGAGATCGCCCGCGATGCCGAGCTGCGCCGCACGAAGCACCCGCTCGAGTACGGCTCCTGCGGGAGCTACTTCAAGAACCCGTCGCGCGAGCTGCCGGCGGCGAAGCTCATCGAAGAGGCCGGGCTCAAAGGCCTCACCGTCGGCCGCGCGCAGGTGAGCACGAAGCACGCCAACTTCCTCGTCGCCCTGCCGGGCGCCAAAGCGACCGATGTGCTCGCCCTCTCCGACGAGGTCAAGCGCCGGGTCCTCGAGCAGAGCGGCGTCGAGCTCGCCGAGGAGGTGCGCCGGCTCGGCTTCGACGCCGGCGGCGACCCGGCCTAGGCTCCCGGCTATACTGTCGCCGGCGGCGGCGAACCGCCGGCGCACGGGACGCGTCTCTCTCTCAGGAGGTCGAGGATCGACGAGCTGCCCCCCGGCCTGGTCGACCGGCTCCGCCGGGCGCAGCCCGAGGCGCGCGCCGCCTTCTTCCGCCGGTATGCGGCCCAGGTGCACCGCATCCTCTTCCTCCAAGGGTACTGCGACGAGGTGGACGACGCCGTGCAGGAGGTCTTCATCAAGGTGTTCAGGGCAGACCTCCCGGCCGAGGAGGTGTTCCTCGGCTGGTTCTACCGGCTCATCCTCAACACAGGGCGCGACCTCGGTCGCCGGCGCCGCACCCGGCAGGGGCTCGCCCAGCGGCTGGAGCAGGTCGCGCCGGCGCGGCTGCACGACGAGGCGCCGCAGGTCGCCGCCGACCCGGCCCTGCGCGCCGCGCTCGGCGACCTCGCCCCCGAGCTGCGCGAGGCCGTCGCCCTGCGCTACTTCGCCGACCTGCCGCTGGAGCAGATCGCCGCCGCCCAGGACGTACCGCTGGGCACGGTCAAGTCGCGCCTGCACACCGCGATGAAGCGGTTGCGCGAGGCGCTCGAGACACACGGTTTCGTCCATGACTGACACGCCGGACAAGAACTGGGATGCGAACGCGCCCGACGAGGGCGCGACGACGAACGTGCCCGACGACGACCCGCGGACGCACGTGCCCGAAGACAGCCTGCGGACGAACGTGCCCGACGAGCGCGCGCCCTACGATGACGACCGCCTACTCGCGTTTGCCCTTCGGCTCGAGGAAGACGCTGAGCTCGAGGCCGCGCTCGACGACGACGAGGAGCTACGGCGCCGGTTGGAGGCGCTGCAGGCCGGCCTCGACGACGTCGGGTCCGGCCTCGAGCGCCTCGTCCCGGCGCCCGACGAGACTTACGCCGACCCGGCGGCGGCGCGCTGGGACGGGCTGCGCCCGTTTTTCGCGCCGCCGCCCGCGCGGCGCCCCGCCCGTGGCCGCTGGCGCGTGCTCGTGCCGGCCCTCGGGGCGATCCTCGCGGTGGCCGTCGTCGGCGCTTTCGCTCTGCGCGACGGCCCGATCGGTGGCCAGAGGGCGACCGACGAGGCCGGCACCGCCGCCGAATCCGCCGACGCCCCCGCCGTCGGGGCCGATGCCTCCAAGTCCTCCTACGGCGCCGGCGACCTGGCCGCCGATATCGAGCTCTTCGAGACGGCCTTCGTCGCCCGGGCCGGCGAGGTCACCGACGGCCGCCAGCGCTTCACCGTGGTCCGTCAGGTCAAGGGCACGGTCACCGGCGACGTGTACCTCGACGTCGTCGACCAGCCGATCCCGGTCGAGACGCTCACGCTCGTCATGTTCGGCGCCCCCGCGCTCGGCGCCGACGGTGACGCGCCGGTGCCGGCCCCGACCGCTCCGGAGGATGAGGCCCTGCAGAGGCTCAGAGCGACCGCCTTCCTCACTCTCGACGCACAGGGCGTGAGCGCCGTGGCCATCCCGCTGCCGCCCGACGTCGACCTCGACCAGCTGTTGCCCTAGCCAGACGGCGGCCTCTCACGAACCGCGTTCGGCCTTCGCGCGTCCCCGGATCGGATCCCAGCTGCACGAGGAGGCGCAGATGAGCACGCGAGCGACGAGGTCAGGCGCAAGAGACCACGCCGACAGGGGGCCACAGTGAAGACGCGCATCGTCTCTCCGGCGCTCATCGCCGTCTCACTCTTCGCTGCGCTCGCGGCCGCGTGCCTCCTCAGCGGCTGCGGTGAGGCCGCCACCGCAGACGAGGCGGCCACGGCGTCTCCCTCGCCGGCCCCCGCTTGGCTCGTCGAGGAGGCGGCAGCGCAGGCAGAGAGGCTGGGCGACCCATCACCGGAGGCCGCCTTCTGGCGCTACGAGCCTCTTCACGACACCTACACGATCGTGCTCGTCGGCGAGTTCGACACGGCCCACTCCATCCGCAGCGGTGTCCTTCTCGGTCCCGGCGGTGTGTCCGAGCTCACCGTCGCGCCCAGCCGCTGGGCGCTCTTCACCTACACCGCCGATCGCCAGGTGAACGTGTTCGGCTGCGGGCCCCACGAGGCCGACGGCCTGGCCCGTCCGGGCCTTCAGCCGCTTGAGCCGTGAGCCGGGCTGGTAGACTCCTCCCGTTCGTGAGGGGACGCCTGATGGGGGTCGGACGGACGGGGGAGTATGAGCGGTCTGCTGCACGACAAGAACATCCTCGTCATGGGCGCGGCCAACCAGCGCTCGATCGCCTGGTCGATCGCCGAAGCGGTCCACCGCGAGGGAGGGCACGTCGCCCTCACCTACCAGGCCGAGCGTCTCAAGGGGCGCGTCAGCCGCCTGGCAGAGGAGCTCGGCGGCGCGCCGATGATCGAGTGCGACGTAGCCGACGACGACGCCGTGCGGCGCGCCGTCGACCGGCTCGCCGAGATCATGCCCGTTCTTCATGGCATCGTCCACAGCATCGCCTGGGCACCGGCCGAAGATCTGCAGGGCAGCTTCGTCGAGACCACGCGCACGGGCTTCGCCCAAGCCAACGACATCAGCTCGTACTCGCTGATCGCCGTCGCCCGTGAGGCGCGCCGCCTCATGACCGCCGGCGGCGCGGTCGTCACGATGACCTACGCCGGCTCCTGGCGCGTGATCCCCAACTACAACGTCATGGGCCCGGCGAAGGCCAGCCTCGAGAGCTCGGTGCGCTACCTGGCCGCCGACCTGGGGCCGGCCGGCGTTCGCGTCAACGCCGTCTCGGCCGGCCCGATCGCCACCGTCGCCGCCCGCACCATCAAGGACTTCAGCGGCATGCTCGACCTGCTCGAGAGCCACACGCCGCTGCGCCGCAACGTCACCGCCGACGAGGTGGCCGACGCCGCCGTCTTCCTGCTCAGCGACCTCTCGCGCGCCATCACCGGCGAGGTCGTGCACGTCGACGCCGGCGCCCACGCGGTCACGTGAGCGACGACCCTGCTCCGACAGACGAGGGAGGCACCCATGGCCGCTGAATCGTCCTTCGATGTGGTCAGTCAGGTCGACATGAACGAGGTCCGCAACGCCGTGCAGATGACGCAGAAGGAGCTCGCGTCGCGCTTCGACTTCAAGGGGTCGGTCAGCAAGGTCACGCTCGAGGAGCACAGTCTCGTGCTCGTGAGCGATGACGAGGGCAAGCTGAAGTCGGTGATCGACGTGCTCGAGGAGAAGCTCGTGCGGCGCAAGGTACCGCTCAAGGCGCTGCAGTACGAGAAGGTCGAGAGCGCCCTCGGCGGCACCGTCCGCCAGACGGTCACGCTCGCCGCCGGCATCCCCGAGGAGAAGGCCAAGGCGATGAACAAGCTCATCCGCAAGGAGTTCAAGCGGGTGCGGGTGGTGATCCAGGGCGACAGTCTGCGCGTGTACGCCAAGAGCAAGGATGACCTGCAGGCCGTGATGTCGCTCCTCAGGGACCAGGACTTCGGCCAGCCCCTGCAGTTCGTCAACTATCGCTAAGCGTCTGCGCGCCGCCGCCTATGCGGTGACGTGACGCCCAAGCCGAGCCGGCGCTCTCGCAGTGACCCGACGCTCGCGCCACCCCGCGTCCCCCACCCGGCGCCCGCCCCACCCGGCGCCCCGCCGCGGTCGTCGTCGCCGAATCGGACGTTGTCGCACCCGGTTCGTAATCGGTTGACCGGACGAATAAGATGCGGTCTCGATGAATGCCGGTTCCGCGCAACTCCTCTCTGTGAAGGACCTCTCGGTCGACTTCGCCTCCCAGGAAGGTGTCGTGCACGCCGTCGACGGGGTGAGCTTCTCCGTCGGCTCCGGCGAGCTCGTCGGGCTGGTCGGCGAGTCGGGCTGCGGCAAGAGCGTCACGGCGACGGCCATCCTCGGCCTGACTCGCATGCTGCCCAACGCGACCGTCACCGGAGCGATCGAGTTCGAGGGCCGCGACCTGCTCGCCCTGCCCGAGAACGAGGTCCGCGAGATCCGCGGCCGCGACATCGCGATGATCTTCCAGGACCCGGTCACGAGCCTGAACCCGGTGCTGCCGATCGGGCGCCTCATGACCGAGGGCCTCGAGAACCATCTCGGGCTCTCCCACACCGACGCCACCGCGCGCTCCATCGAGCTGCTGTCGACGGTCGGCATCCCGCAGGCGGCCGAGCGCATCAAGGACTACCCGCACCAGTTCTCGGGGGGCATGCGCCAGCGCGTCATGATCGCCATCGCCCTCTCCTGCAACCCCAGGCTGCTGCTCGCCGACGAGCCGACGACGGCCCTCGACGTGACCATCCAGGCCCAGATCCTGCGCCTCATGCGGCAGCTCTCCTCGGAGTACGGCGCCGCGGTCATCGTCATCACCCACGACCTCGGCGTGGTCGCCGGCATGTGCCGGCGGATCCTCGTCATGTACGCGGGGCGTATCGTCGAGGAGGGGCCGGCGAAGCCGCTCTTCCGTCACCCCCACCACCCGTACACCGTCGGACTGCTGCGCAGCGTGCCGCGGCTCGACCGCCCGCGCGCCGACGAGCTCGTCTCGATCCAGGGCCTGCCGCCCGACCTCTCGCACCTGCCGCCCGGGTGCGCGTTCGCGCCCCGTTGCTGGCTCGCGACCGACGAGTGCTGGTGCGCTGCGCCGCCCCTCGCCGCGACCGGCGAGGGGCGGCGCTGCGCCTGCTTCCACCGCGACCGGCTCGTCGAGCGCGAGACGGAGAGGGTCGCGCCGTGAGCGGCGCCGTGAGCGGCGCCGTGAGCGGCGCCGTGGGCGGCGCGGGCAGCGGCGTGAGCGCGCCCGCCGCCCGCGCGACCGCCGACGTCGCGACCTCCCCGACCGGCGGCGACGCCCTCATCGCCGTCGAGGGCCTCTCGGTCCACTTCCCCATCACCAGCGGCATCATCTTCCGCCACAAGGTCGGCGCCGTACGCGCCGTCGACGACGTCTCGTTCGACGTCCGAAAGGGTGAGACCCTCGGGCTGGTCGGCGAGTCAGGCTGCGGCAAGTCGACCACCGGGCGCGCGATCCTGCAGCTCGTGCGGCCGACCACTGGCCGGGTGCTCTACGACGGCGCCGACCTCGCCCATCTCGGCGGCGGCGCCCTGCGGCGCCAGCGCCGCCGCATGCAGATGATCTTCCAGGACCCGTACGCCTCGCTGAACAGCCGCATGACCGTGGCCGACATCGTCGGCGAGCCGCTCAAGGTGCACGGCCTGCGCGACCGCAGCGGGTGCAAGGAGCGCGTGCGCGAGCTGCTGCAGACCGTGGGCATCAACCCCAACACGCTGAACCGCTACCCGCACGAGTTCTCGGGCGGCCAGCGCCAGCGCATCGGCATCGCCCGGGCGCTGGCCGTGGAGCCCAACTTCATCGTCTGCGACGAGCCCATCAGCGCCCTCGACGTCTCGATCCGGGCGCAGATCATCAACCTGCTCCAGCAGTTGCAGCGCGAGTTCGGCCTCACCTACCTGTTCATCGCCCACGACCTCTCCGTCGTGCGCCACATCTCGGACCGCGTCGCCGTCATGTACCTGGGGCGCATCGTCGAACTCGCCGACAACGCAGTGCTCTACGGCGAGCCCATGCACCCCTACACACAGGCCCTGCTCAGCGCAGTGCCGATCCCCGACCCGGAGGCCGAGGAGCGACGCCGGCCGGTCGTGCTGCAGGGCGACGTGCCCTCGCCGGCCGACCCGCCACCGGGCTGTCACTTCCACACCCGCTGTCCAGCGGCACAGACCGGCCTCTGCGACCTCGAGAGCCCGAGCCTGGCCGAGGTCCGTCCCGGCCACTGGGCTGCCTGCCACCTGATCACCGCCGAGGACTACCCGCACATCCGCGCCGGCGAGGACGATCTCGCCGTCGTGGCCGACGGTCCGCCCGATGCCTGGCCGGGCGACACCCGGAGCGACCACAGCGGCGACGGTGCCGCCCTTGACGGCCCTGCCGGCGGCGGCACGCCGCCGGCAAGCGGTGGTGAGCAGGCGTGAGCGACCTCTGCGACGAGCGCGAAGCCGCCTTCGCCACCGCGGGCCTCGGCTCCGAAGCCGCCGCCGAAGTCACCGCCGGCGACGCCGCGGCGGGGTGGGCCCCCGACGCCCCACTGATCGCGCACCGCACGACCTGGCAGGAGGTCTGGACCCGGCTGCGCCGCGACCGCTTCGCGCTCGTCGGCCTGGCCGCCATCATCCTGCTCGTGGTCATCGCCGTCTTCGCCCCGTGGATCGCCCCGCACGACCCGACCGCGCAGTTCGACGAGGGCCTGACCATGAGAGGCATGCCGGTCGGCCCCTCGGGGCAGTTCCCGCTCGGCACGGACACGCTAGGCCGCGACCTGCTCAGCCGGCTGATCTACGGAGCGCGGGTGAGCCTCGTCATCGGCGTGCTGGCCAACGGGTTCGCCCTCGTGCTCGGCGTCGTCTTCGGGTTGACGGCGGGGTACTTCCGCGGCTGGGTCGAGACGCTGCTGATGCGGGCGACCGACGTGATGATGGCCTTCCCCATCTACCTCTTCGCGGTCGCCCTGGTCAGCGTCCTGAGACCCAGCCTCGGCATCCTGGTGCTCGTCATCGGCATCGTGTACTGGACACCGATGACGCGCGTGATCCACGGCGAGGTGCTGTCGATCCGCGAGAAGGAGTTCGTGGACGCGGCGCGCCTGACGGGGTGCACGAGTGTGCGCATCCTCTACCGCCACATCCTGCCGCACCTCGTCGCGCCGATCATCGTCTACACGAGTCTCGGCATCGCGACCACGATCCTCTTCGAGTCGACCCTGAGCTACATCGGCCTCGGGGTGCAGCCGCCGACGCCGAGCTGGGGGCAGATGATCAGCGAGGGACAGGCGTACTACCTGTCGGCGCCGCACCTCGTCCTCTACCCCGGCCTGATGATCATGATCACGGTGCTGGCCTTCAACCTCGTGGGGGACGGCTTGCGCGACGCCTTCGATCCCCAGCAACGCCGCCGCTGACACACGCGTAGTGACACACGGACAGACCCGCGTCGGACAGACACGGACATGAAGCACAAGGAGGAACAGTTGATGAGTGGAGCACACACGAGGCGGTGGACGATCGTCGCCGCACTGGCGGTCGCGTTCGCCCTCGCGCTGACGCTCGCCGCCTGCGGCGGCGAGACCGACGAGGGCGGTGAAGCCGCGACCGGCGACGGCGCCCCGAAGCAGGGCGGCACGCTGACGCTCTCGTACCTCACCGAGCCGTCGAGCCTCGACCCGGCGATCGCCTGGAACGTGATCGACTGGCAGATCGAGCACGAGATCTTCGAGGGCTTCCTGCGTTACGCGGCGAAGCCCGGCGACGAGGGCAACGTCCTCGAGCCCTGTCTCGCGACCGAGGTCCCGTCGGTCGCGAACGGCGGCATCAGCGAGGACGGCCTCGTCTACACGTTCCACCTCCGCGAGGGCGTCAAGTTCCAGCCGCCGGTCGACCGCGAGGTCACGGCCACCGACTTCAAGTACAGCTTCGAGCGCATGATGAGCGAGCCGCGCGCGCCCGCGACGTCGTTCTACATGGGCGTCGTCGGCGCCGAGGAGTTCATGGCCGGCGAGGCCGACGAGATCAGCGGGTTCAAGGCGGTCGACGACTACACGGTCGAGATCACCCTGGCCTCGCCCGACCTCTCGTTCCTCAACGCCCTGACGATGGAGTTCTGCGACGTCGTCCCGCAGGAGTGGGTCGAGCAGTGGGGCAAGGAGATCAACCGCAACCCGCTCGGCACGGGCCGCTTCATGTTCGATCACTGGACGCCGGGCCAGGAGATCGTCCTCAAGAGGAACCCCAACTACTGGGAAGAGGGCAAGCCGTACCTCGACGAGATCAACTACGTCCTCTCCTTCAACCCGTCGACCGCGCTGCTCAAGCTGCAGGAGGGGGAGGTCGACGCTCTCGGCGACGGTCTGCCGCCGTCGGACATCGTGCGCATGCAGGACGACCCGCAGTGGAAGGACTACGTCTACACCCAGCCGCTCATCGCGATCATGTACCTCTGGCTGAACGACGGCATGCCGCCGTACGACAACCCGAAGGTGCGCGAGGCGATCGCCTGGGCAGTGGACCGCGACAACCTGGTCAAGCTGCAGGCCGGTCAAGCGGAGGCGCTGTACCAGTTCTACCCGCCCGGGATGCCCGGCCACGTCGAGGGCAAGCAGTACTACGGCTACGACCCCGAGAAGGCCAAGGCGTTGCTCGCCGAGGCCGGCTACCCCGACGGCTTCGAGACCATGATCTACACCGACAACGTCGACCCGAACCCGAAGCTGATGCAGTCGGTGCAGGCCGACCTGAAGGTCATCGGCATCGATGCCGAGCTGAAGACGATGGGCAACAACGCCTTCTACAACCAGCAGGGCACGCCCAACACCCTGTGCATGGGCAGCTTCAGCTGGTGGATGGACTTCCCCGACCCGAGCGACTGGATCGGGCCGCTCTTCAGCAAGGCGAGCGCGGTGCCCGGAGGCATGAACTCCAGCTTCTGGTGGAGCCAGGAGCTCGAGGACGCCTACGTCGAGGCGCAGGCGATGACCGATCCCGAGGCGCGCATCGCGGCCTACTCGGCGATGCAGGACATCATCGCCGCCGACACCGCCTACGCGCCGCTCTTCTCACCCGTCCAGACGACGATGTGCTCGAAGAACGTCGGCGGCTTCTACCTGCACCCGGTCTACCAGATCGACCCGGGCAGCTACTGGAGACTTTGAGGGCATGACGACGGCACGGCGTACGGCGAGCAGGACCGATGGGTAAGTACATCGTCCGCAGACTGCTGTGGATGGTGGTGGTGCTCTTCTTCGTGAGCCTCATCACCTTCCTGCTCGCCTACGCCGTGCCGGGCGACCCGGCGAAGAGCGTGGGCGGCCTGCACGCGACGCCCGACGTGCTCGATCGCATCCGCGTCGAGCTCGGGCTCGACAAGCCGCTCTGGGAGCAGTACGGCATCTATCTGAAGAACCTGCTGCAGGGCGACATGGGCTACTCGTACATCACCCAGCGCCCGGTCGCGGTGTCGATCCTCGAGAAATTCCCCGCGACCGTGATGGTCGCTCTCTTCGGCATCTTCTTCGAGCTCGCCATCGGCATCCCGGTCGGCATGGTCTCGGCCCTGAAACAGTACAGCCTGCGCGACCGCGTCTTCACCGTGCTGAGCCTGCTCGGCATCGCCGCGCCGGCCTTCTGGGTGGGCATGCTGTTCCTCTACCTCTTCGCCTTCCAGCTGCAGATCTTCCCGCTCGGCGGGTACGAGGGCTGGACGGCGCCGATCTACGGCGTCCTGCCGGGACTGACGCTCGGCGTCGGCGGCGCCGCATGGTATTCGCGCATGCTGCGCTCGAGCATGCTCGACAT
>JAFGAW010000153.1 GCA_016933475.1 Thermoleophilia bacterium | reverse complement strand
CGGCTGGCCCAGCTGGCCGAAGAGGCCGGCCTGCCCTGGCGGCGGCTCGACTTCGTCGCCGCCGCGGACGCCCTGGCAGCGCTCGCACGACCCGAACGGGGCCGGCAGTGACCGCCGACGACGCGGGGCCTTACCCTCGCGGAGCGGCGCCCGCCGGCCGGGATCCCACGGCGTTCCTGAGCGGCCTCGCCTCGCCTGCCGACGGCGGCGCGGCGCCCGCCCGTGGCGGCGCGGTGCCCGCAGGCCGTGATCCCGCGGCGCCTCACGGCGCCGCAGCAGGCCCAGACCCCACGCCGCGGTCACTGCGCGACCGCCTGCCCGTGAACCTCCGCCAGTTCGTGAAATTCTGCCTCGTGGGCGGGAGCGGCGTCTTCGTGAACCTCGCCGTGTTCAACGCCACGCTGCTCACCTGGCAGCTGGTCACGGGCCACATGGGATACACCGCCAGTTATGTCGCCAACGGCCTGGGCTTCGTCGTGTCGGTCATGACCAACTACGGCTTGAACCGGCGCTGGACGTTCCGCTCGACGGGGAGCGTGCCCGCGGAGCTCTCGAAGTTCGTGCTCGTGAGCCTCGTGGCGTACGCCGTGAACCTAGGGATCTTCACCGTGGCGCACACCGTGTTCGACCTGCGCGGCAACCTGAGCCAGCTCATCGCCATCGCCTGCGTCATGCCGGTGAACTTCCTCGCCAACAAGCTGTGGAGCTTCAGGAAGCCGTGAACGGGCCGGGCGGCGGAGCGGCGCCGGGCCCCGACGGAGCGGCTCCGCGCGCCGACGAAGCGGCACCGCGCGCCGGCGGAGTGGCTCGAAGCGCGGACGGGCGACCTTCTCGAGCAGACGGGTCACGCCGCCGCGCGGACGGCGGAGCCTCTCGCACAGACGGGTGGCCTCCCCGCGCGGACGCCGCGTCGCCGTGGACCCGCACCGCGCTCGCCCTCGGCCTCGCGGTCGTCCTCCAGGTCGTCGTCCTCACCCTGCTCTTCCCCAACCTCTGGTACGGGCTGCACGACATCAGCGACATCCCGATCTACCAGGAGTACTCGTCGCTCATGGCCCAAGGCTACCGGCCGTACCTCGACTTCGGGGTCGAGTACCCGCCGCTCGCGCTGCCGGTCTTCAGGCTCGGCGGCGACGGCCTCGACCCTGACGCCTACACGACCGGCTTCACCGTCGCGATGGGGGTCATCACCATCGCCGGGGCGATCGTCGTCACGCTGGCGGCGCTGGCGCTGTGGCCGCTCGGGCGGCGGCCCTACTGGGCCGCCGCCGCCTACGCGGCCGCCGTCGCCTTCACCGGCGCGATCATCGTCAATCGCTACGACGCCGCCGTCGCGCTCCTCATCGCCGGCCTGCTGCTCTGTCTGGCGCGCCGTTGGCTGACGGCCGCGGCCTTCATCCTCGGGCTCGGCTTCGCCCTCAAGCTCACCCCACTCGCCCTGCTGCCGCTCGTGCTCCTCTTGGCCGGCCACCCACGGCGCTGGACGTGGCCGCTCCTCGCCTTCACCGCCGCCGCGGTGACGCCGTTCATCCCCTACGTCGTCTCCTCACCGGGGGGCGTCTGGGAGGTCTTCGCCTACCACCTCGAGCGCCCGCTGCAGATCGAGAGCGTGCTGGGCACGCCGATGCTGGTCGCCGGCGCCCTCGGCTGGGCGCCGCTCGAGATCGGCTTCAGCCACGGCTCGCACCAGCTGATCGCCAGCGGGGCCGGCTTCGCCGCCTACCTCTCCGGGCCGCTGACCGTGGTGGCCGTGCTGGGTGTGTACTGGATGCTGTGGCGGCGGCAGGATGCGCTCCGCGAGGCACCCGAGGAGCAGCCGCTCGCCGTGCTCGCCCTGCTGCTGGCGATGATGGCCTTCGGCAAGGTGCTCTCGCCGCAGTACGTGATCTGGATGCTGCCGCCGCTCGCCCTCGTCGCCGTGCGCGACCGGGCGGTCGCCGTGCTCGGGGCCGTGGTCCTGCTGCTCACGCAGCTCGAATTCCCCGGCCTCTACGGCGACCTTCTGCGCGAGGAGACCGAAGCGCTCGTCGTCGTCGCGGTGCGCAACGTGGCGCTGCTGGTGCTGTTCGGCGTGGTGGGGCTGCGGGTGTGGTGGCTGGGGGAGCGGCCGCCGAATGCACGGGCCGCCGCCGGCTCTCGTTTGGCGGCCCCTCGCCGAGGGCTATAATCCGACCCGGTACGGGACCGGGGCCTCGAGGAGGTGGGTTGAGCGACGATGCGCAGACGACCGTGAGCTTGCGGCACTACGTCGACGTCCTCTGGCGCCGCAAGTGGGTGATCGTTCAATGCGTCGTGATCGTTCCGCTCATCGTCGTCGGCGCGAGTCTGCTGCAGCCCGTGCGGTACGCGTCGACGGCCCGGGTCATGGCCGTTCAGCAATCGGCGGCCGTCGACGTCGCGACTTCGCTCGACGCCGGCTCGCTCACTCTCGACGAGCGTGGGCTGATGACACTGGCGAGCTTCGTGGCCACCCCCGATATCGCCGCCCGGGCGGCCGAGCAGCTCGAGCGCCCCGACGAGGCCGACACACTGCTCGACGACGTCAGCGCCGAGACCGACCCCAGCACCGACGTGATCCTCGTCAGAGCCGAGGCCGACGACCCCGACGAGGCCGCCGAGGTGGCCAACGCTTTCGCCGAGCAGTTCGTGAGCTGGCGTCGCGAGATCCAGCAGACCTCGCTCGACGACGCGATCGAGACCATCGACGGCGAGATCGAGCTCACCGAGCCCAACACCCTGCGTCGACAGCTGCTGCTCGACCAGCGTAGCCAGCTCGAGGTCCTCAAGGCACTGCTCAACGGCGACGTCCAGATCGGCGAGGCCGCCCGGCCTTCCAGCGTCCCCGCGAGCCCCAAGCCGGTGCGCAACGGCGCGCTCGCCGTGGCAGCGGGCCTCATCCTCGGCATCGGCCTCGCCTTTGTCCGTGAGGCGCTCGATGTGAAGCTACGTTCGGTCGACGCGATCGCCGAATCGACCAGCGTCCCTGTCATCGGGGCTATCCCGCAGCTTGCCCGGGAGCACCGCTCGGGCGACTCGGTCGTGACCCTTGAAGACCCCAAAGGCCCGGTGGCCGAGGCCTTCCGCTTCTTGCGCACCAACCTCGAGTTCGTCAACTTCAATCAGGACGTCAAGAGCATCCTGATCACCAGCCCGGAGCCGTCGCAAGGCAAGTCGACGACGATCGTGAACCTCGCCATCGCCCTGCTGAAGTCGGGCAAGCGCGTGGCTGTGATCGGGGCCGACCTGCGACGCCCCGCTCTGCACCGCTTCTTCAAGATCGCGAACTCACGCGGTGTGAGCACGGTCGTCACCGGCGGAAGCACGCTCGAGGACGCCATCCAGGTCCTCTCCTTCGGCGCCCACACCCGCACGGTCACCGCGACCGTCGACCGCAAGGCGGTGCCACTCAAGACGCCCGCGTCCGGCCAGACGGCCGACCTCCAGCTGACAGTGCTCCCCTCCGGCCCGTTGCCGCCCAACCCGGGCGAGATCGTCACCTCACAGCAGCTCACGACGGTTCTCGAGCACCTCACGGCGACCCACGACTACGTGCTGGTGGACGCCCCGCCGATGTTCGCCGTCGGCGATGCAGCCGCCATGGCGAACAAGGTGGACGGCGTGGTCACGGTGCTGCGGCTCGACCAGACGACGCAGGAGACGCTGCGCGGCGTCGAGGGCTTCCTCGAGCGCGTGCCGTCCCGCACCTTGGGCCTGGTCGTCACCGGCGTGCCGCGGTCGAGCAAGAGCAGGTTCTACCGCTACGACTCCTACTACGAGTGACCCCGCGGTGCGGAGCCGGCGCGGCTACCGCAGCCCGGGCTCCGCACCTCGGGTAGCCTCCTTCCCCGTACCTTCCCCCAACGTCTCATCACACGGCGGCGCACCCAGAAGCTCCCTGTAGCGGTCGACCAACCCCTGCGCGCAGACGCGCACGTCGAAGCGCTCCTCTACGCGGCGGCGGGCGGCGAGTCCCATCACAGCCCAGCGCCCCGGTTCGGCGGCAAGCTCTCCGAGCCGGGCGGCGATGCCGTCGACGTCGCCCTCATCGGCAAGCAGTCCAGTGACGCCGTCGTCGACGACCTCGGGGATGTCGCAGTGACGGGTGCTGACGATCGGCATACCGGTGGCGGCCAGTTCCATGAGCACGACCGGGGCGCCGCCCTCGCTGTCGAGATCGGCGGCATGGCGGCTGGGGCTCAGACAGATGTGGTGCGTCGCGGCCTCGACCAGCAGCCGGTCGTAGGGCCGGAAGCCGAGCAGCCGCACCACGTCACCCAGGCCGCGTCGGTCGATGGTCGCGACGATGCGGCGGCGCTCGAGGTGCTCGTCGTCGGTGATGGCATCGCCGATGACCGTGACGCGCACGTCGATACCGGCGGACCGGACCCGGGCCACCGCCTCGAGGGCATCAGGGATCCCCTTCTTCTCGCGGAACGCGCCGGCGATCAGGACCTTGACCTGCCCGTCGTCCGGGGCCACGCGCGGGGTGTACGACAGGCGGTCGAGCTCGACCCCGAGCCGCTGCACGCGCACGCGCTCGACCGGGGCACCCTCACCGACGAGCGTGGCCGCCATGTGCGGCCCCTCGCAGAGGAACAGATCGGCGGCGGCGAAGAGGCGCTCGTAGCGCCGCCGCCAGACCGGCCACGTACGCGGGAACTTCTGCACGTCGTGCCCGTAGAAGGTCACGACGTGCCGGGCACCGAGTCGTGACACCAGAGGCAGGTCCTGCCAGCCGCGGTACCCGAAGTGAGAGTGGACGATGTCCGGCGAGCGGCGCCGGAGCGCGCGCAGCAGCGAGCGCGGCGGCTGCGGGCGGCCCAGGCGGTGGCCCGCGGCGGCGACCAGCCGGTCGGCCGGTGAGAGAACGAGCATGGGCTCCCAGGGGAACGCCTCGCGGCCCTGCAGTTCGTCCGCCAGGACGGTCGCCGCGATGCCGGGGGCGTAGCGCACCTGGTTGTAGGCCCAGGTCATGGTCAGCGGCAGCCAGACCTGGAAGCTGTGGACGACCTGCAGCATCAGGCCGGGCTCGCCCTCCTCGTCGTGACTTTGCGCACGGCCGTCACGACGTCGTCCACGTCGGCGTCCGTGAGCTTCGCCGACAGCGGAAGGCTGATGGTACGGCGACCGACGGCCGTGGCCTGCGGCCACTGCTCCGGGCGCCAGCCGTACGCCTCCTGGTAGTACGGGTGCTCGGGGATCGCCAGGTAGTGGACGCCGACGCCGATGTTCTCCCGCGTCATCGCCGTGAGGACCTCGTCACGGGCGAGCCCGGCGCGCTCCTCGTCGACGAGGACGGTGTAGAGGTGGTAGGCGTGCCGCGTGTCCTTCTCGGGCTCGGCCGGCAGCTCGAGGGGCAGGCCGGCGAGTCCTCCCTGATAGCGGCGCCAGACCACCTCGCGGCGGCGCCGGCTCTCCTCCACGCGCGCGAGCTGGTGCAGGCCGAGCGCCGCCTGCAGGTCCATCATGTTGTACTTGAAACCGGCCTCGCGGACGAGGTAGTGGCGGTAGCCTTCGTCGGAGAAGCGCTTCCAGGCATCGGCGCTCATGCCGTGCAGGGCGAGACGCTTGATGCGCTCGACGCGGGCCTCGTCGCGCGCCACGACCATGCCGCCCTCGCCCGTGACGACGTTCTTGGTCACGTAGAAGCTGAAGCAGCCGAAGTCGCCGAACGTGCCTGCGTGACGCCCGTGGTAGGTCGTCTCGATGGCGTGTGCGCAATCCTCGACGAGAGCGAGGCCGTGGCGGCGGCACACGTCGCCGAGGGCATCCATGTCGCAGGGCCGCCCGGCGAAGTGGATCGGGAGCACGGCCCGCGTGCGCGGCGTGATCGCCGCCGCGACGGCCGCCGGGTCGAGGTTCATGGTCGTGGGGTCGACGTCGGCGAGCACCGGGGTCGCGCCGGCGTGGATGATCGCGTTGACAGTAGCGCAGAAGGTGAGCGCCGAGGTGATCACCTCGGCCCCCGCCTCGAGCTCGAGGGCGAGGAGGGAGAGGTGCAGCGCCGCCGTGCACGAGCCCACGGCGGCGGTGTAGGGAGCGCCGGTGTAGGCAGCGAAGTCGCTCTCAAAGCGCGCGACCTTGGGTCCGGTGCCGAGCCACCCGCTGCGCAGCGAGGCCACGACCTCGTCGATCTCGGCCTCGCCGATCAGCGGGGCACCGAAGACGAGGAACCTCTCCCGGGGCCGTACCGGTGCCCAGCTCATGCCGTCGTCTCCTCCTCGCGGAAGCGTGCGTTGAAGACCTGCTGCAACCACAGCTCGAAGGTGAGCCGCAACCCGACGGCACGCGACTCGTCGGCCCCGTCGAGGTGCGAACGCCAGAGCCGGACCACCTCGTCGCGCGGAGTGTACTCCGGGTAGAGGGCGTCCGGCGCCTCGAGCACCGCGGTGACGAAGCCGCGTGCGGGCTCCTGCCGCAGCCAGGCCGGGTAGTCGGTGTAGTCACGCAGGTCGAGACCCCAGAGGCCCACGGTGCCGACGCGGCCGAAGAGGCGCGCCTCGAGCGAGCGTAGCTCGCGCCAGGCGCGCCGCGCCCCGAACGGCCACGTGATCGGGTAGCCGGTGCTCGCCCACGCGATGTGCCGGTAGTATTGGGGGAAGGTGTCCAGCAGGAGAGCGCGATAGAGGCGACCCTTCACGCGCAGCTCATCGGGCAGCGAGTAGACGAACTCGACGAGGTCGCGGGCGAGGAAGGGCTTGCGGTCCTCCATGTAGGTCTGCAGGTAGCGCGTGCCGACGTTGTTGAGGCGCCGGGCGCGCTGCTCGACGAGGAAGTAGTCGGTCTTGTCGAGCCCCTCCCACGGGGTCGTGTCGCCGAGGAGATCCTGCCCGCCCTTCAGCTTGCTCGCCGCGTGCGCCGCGTCGAAGCGGCCGAAGGTCGTCGCGCCGTTGAGGTACATGCCGCCGAGGATCAGATCGCCGCCGAAGCCGTCGAGATTGATGTCGAAGCGCTGGCGGTACGCTCCCATCGCCTCGATGCCGTGAAGGCTCATGAAGTTGAAGAGCCCGTCCGTCCACCACACCGCCTCGGCCCGGCCGGCAAGCCAGTTGCGCGCCGTGATCGGGACGACGACGTGATCGCTCGGGCGCAGGGCGGCCACCCGGCCGGCGATGCGCAGGTCGACACACCCGGGCCGCCCGAAGGTCAGCGCCGGAACAGGATGATCCCCCGGGATGGCGGCAAAGAGCGACCGCGAGTCAAGGCCGCCGCTCAGCGACACACCGACGCGGGCGTCCGGCCGCGAGCGGGCAACGACCGATGCCTGCAGGAGGCGGCCCGCCTCGCAGGCCGCCTCCTGCAGGTCGACGCGTCCCTGCTGAGGCCGGATACGGTCCCACCACCAGTAGCGGTGCCGCGAAAGCTCGCCGCTGCGCAAGTCGAACGTCAGGACCGTGCCGGGCGCCATGAGCTGCACGCCGCGGAACCAGGTCCGTTCGTCGAGCAGGTGGCCGGCCGTGAAGAACTCGGGCAGCGCGTCGCGGTCGATCTGCGGCCGGAAGCCAGGCACGCCGAGGAAGCCTCCGAGCTGCGACGACCAGCCGAGGCGCCCGTCGACGACGCCCCAGTACAGGATGCGCATGCCGAGCCGGTCGCCGACGAGGTGCACGCGCTGCGCCTCGTCGTCGACGAGGGCGGCGGCGTAGACGCCGTCGAGGCCGGCGAGGAAGCCCCAGTCGTCGCCGGCCGCGACCCAGCGTGCCAGCAACTCTTCGGCGTCGGTGCGCTCCGGCCGGCGGTCGTAGAGCTCACCGTCGAGCCAGACCGAGCGCGACCCGGAGCGGGCGGGGTAGCGCCCGGCTAGGATCCCGTTGTGCACCTGCAGCGCGGCGACCCCGCCCTCGACCACGGGACCCTCGAGGCGGTTGAGACCGGGGCGTGTCATGAGCGCCGCGAGGCACCGCGTCGCGCGGCGCACCTCATCCCCGTCGAGATGCCCCGCCGTGAAGCCGGCGATGCCCGGCATGTCAGCAGACCCCCCGCCGCACCGCAAGAACGACCATCATCCCTGCGGGGCTCAACGCTCGTCCCCGCGAGTGTCGTGTGTCGCGTTCGTCACGGCCTCGGCACGCCTCCGGTCGGTAGTCCGGCGCCGACACGGTACCCCGGCTGGGCACGTCCCAGCCGTGACGCCTGCGGGCACCGCCCTGTGTCGCTCGTTCGCCTCCGGCCGCCGTGCTCCTCGCGGCGACCGCGCGGGCGCGCGTCGTCATCCACCGGCCTCCGGCGCCCTTGCCTTGGGCCTGCGCTTCACGAGCAGACGCCAGAGGTCGCGCAGGTAGGAGCGCGCGATGAGCCACCAAGCGGCGACATACACCACTCCACCGACGACCACCAGCGGGATCAGCTGCGCCATCGGTCGCAGATCCGTCTCGGCGACGAGCAGGTAGACGGCGGCCACGACCACAGCCATCACGGCCGTCGTCGTCGTCGGCCGCGCCAGCCGCGCGAGGTAGCTCCGCCAGCTCATGTCGAGGATCCGGTACACGATCCAGAGCTCGACGAGGAACAAGAGCAGGGCGATCAGCGT
>JAFGAW010000002.1 GCA_016933475.1 Thermoleophilia bacterium | reverse complement strand
GGGTCGATCTCGACCCCGACCTGGTCGAGCGCGAGGCCGGCGGCGAGCCGGGCCGCGACCGGGGCGAAGATGTCGCGGCCGTGGAAAGTCGCCGACAGCGGGCTCAGCCAGAGGCTCTCGTTGGTGAGGATGTGGGCCTCGGCCACGCCGCCGTCGGCGTCGGCCGCCAGCGTGAGCAGTCCGTTGTCGGGGCCGACGAAGAGGCGGTCCGCGCCGCTGCGCAGGCCGGCGGGGCGGCGCGGACCGCCCACTCCGGGGTCGACCACGGCGAGCACCACGGCCTCTTCGGGCATGTAGGGCAGGGTGTTGCGCAGGACCAGGGCGCCGGCCAGCACGTCGCGCTGCGGCAGCCCGTGGGTGACGTCGATCACCCGCACCTCGGGGGCGACGCGCGCGATCACGGCGCGGCAGGTGCCGGCGAAATCGTCGGCGTAGCCGTAGTCGCTGGAGAAGCAGATGGGACGCATCACCGGCACGATACGACGCCCACCCGGCGCGGGCAACAGTGACCCCGGTTGTCCGAACCGCCGAGAACCGGGTACAACTGCAGGGTCCGCGGCGTCGTGCCACCGCCGCCACGGGCCCAAGGAAGACGAGCGCGCGCCCTGGCTTCACTCGCCGACAGCACGCTCACGAACAAGGGAGTAGGCGTGGCGAAAGGCAAAGTGAAGTGGTTCAGCACGGAGAAGGGCTACGGCTTCATCGAGCAGGAAGAGGGCAAGGACGTGTTCGTGCACGTCACCGGCCTCGCGGCCGGCGTCCAGAGCCTCGCTGACGGCCAAGAGGTCGAGTTCGAGGTGACCGAGGGTCAGAAGGGCCCGCAGGCGAGCGACGTGAAGCCTGCCTGACGACTGCTGCATGGTGATGACACGAAGGGCCGGCGCTGCCGGCCCTTCGTGTCTCCGGGGTCGGGACGCTCTCCACGCTGAGCGCCGCGCCGAGGCGCCGGCGGGTTCGCGGCGGGCGGCTGCGGAGCTGCGCCGCGGACGCGGTCGTCAGACGCTTGCAGCGTCCACGATCGCCGCGATCAGCCCGGCAGTCGTGTATTCGCGCGCCTCGATCGCCACGGGCAGTCCGCACTCGCGAAGCGTCGCCGAGGTGACCGGCCCGATCGAGCAGAGCGCCACGCCGGCGAGGCGGTCGGCGACACGGGTGGCGACGTCGCCCGCCCTGGAGACGGCGTCCGCCCGGGCAGCGTCGCCGGCCGCGGCGCCGGCATGGCCCGCTCGCGGGACGTCGCCGATCTCGGCAGAGGCGTTGCCTGCCCTGGCTACATCGCCCGCGGCGGCGGGAGCGTCGCCCGCCCGGGCCTCCCGGGCGAACAGGTCGACGAAGGCGCGCACCGTGCTGCTCGAGGTGAAGGTGATGAAGTCGGCGCGCCCGAGGCGCTCGCACGGCACCTCGAGCCCGTCGACGGCCAGCGTGTCGTAGACAGGCAGCAGGTCGACGGACGCGCCGCGCCCGCGCAGAGTGTCGGGCAGCACGCTGCGCGCCTCGGCGGCGCGGGGGATCAGTACCCGCGCCCCGGCCGGGGCCACCCCGCGTCGCTCGAGCGCGGCGAGGAGCCCCTCGGCGACGTAGTCCTCGGGTACGACGTCACAGGCGAGACCGCGGGCCTCGAGCGCCGCCGCGGTCGCCGGCCCGATAGCGGCGAGCACTGGACGCCGGCCCGGAGCCTTCAGGGCCGAGAGCCCCGGTCCGGCCTCGTCCAGGTCGTCGGCGAAGATCCGCACCCCGTTGACGCTCGTGAAGACGAGCAGGTCGTAGGTGGCCACGCCGGCGAGCACGCGCCGCGCCTCCTCGTCGAGAGACCGAGGGACGATGCGGATCACCGGCGCCAGGATCACCTCGGCACCGAGCTCCCGCAGCGGCACCGCCAGGGCGTCGGCCTGCCCGCGGGGGCGCGTGACGACGACGGTCCGGCCGGCGAGCGGTCCCCCCTGCTCGGCGACCGGTCTGTCGCGGCCTGCCCCGGCGGGGGATGCGCCCGCCGGCCTCCCGCAGCCCCCCTCGGAGCTGGGTCCACCCGCGCCGCGTCGGTCGCCCGCCGCGCTCATGCTCCTGCCGCCTGGGCGCGCACGACGGCGAGGATCCGGTCGGCCCCGGCAGCGAGCAGGTCGCCGGCCAGACGCTCGCCCAGCGCCTCGGGGGCGCCGGCCGGACCGGCGGCCTCGAGGCGCACCGCCTCGCGTCCGTCGAGCGCGCCCACGAACGCCCTCAGGCGGAGCTCCCTCGCCGCAAGCGCACCAGCGACGAGCTCGCCGTACCCGGCAATCGGGACCTGGCAGCCGCCCTGAAGGGCGCGCATCAGGGCACGCTCGGCGCGGACGGCGAGTGTGGCGGCGTCATCGGTGAGCGGCGCCAGCAGCGCACCGACCCGCTGATCCCCGGAGCGCGCCTCCAGCGCCAGGGACCCCTGGCCGACGGCGGGGAGCAGCTCGTCGAAACTGAAGGCGAAGGCCGCCGCGCCGGCGCGCCCCAGGCGCGCCAGCCCGGCGGCCGCGAGGATCGTCCCCGCCATCTCCTGCTCCTCGACTTTGCGCATCCGCGTCTCGACGTTGCCGCGGATGTCGACGACCTCGAGGTCGGGGCGCAGGCTGAGCAGCTGCGAACGACGACGCAGGCTCGAGGTGCCGACCACGGCGCCCCGGGCGAGCTCGTCGAGCCGCCGGGCCGGCGCATGCGGGTGCGCGACGAACACGTCACGCACGTCCTCGCGCGCCGTGAAGGCGGCGATCTCGAGCCCCGGGGGCGTCTCAGTCGGCATGTCCTTGGCGGAGTGGACGGCGAGGTCGACGCGCCCGTCGCGCAGGGCTTCCTCGATCTCCTTCACGAAGAGACCCTTGTCGCCGAGCTTGGCCAGCGGGGCGTCGAGGAGCTTGTCGCCCTTGGTCTGGATGACGTCGATCTCGACCTCGAGCCCGGGGTGGAACTCCTCCAGGCGATCGCCCACCCAGCGACTCTGTACGAGCGCCAGCGCGCTCCCGCGCGAACCGATGCGCAGCCGGTCGGTCACCCGCTCGTACCCCGCGGCTCGGCGGCGCCGCCCGGCTCGCCGGCGCCGGCCTCGCCGGGCACACCCTCCGCGCGGCGCGCGCCCTCTGGGCCGGCGGCCGGGGCCGCTGCCCGAGTCAACCCCGCCTCGTGGCTCCCGGGTCCTGCACGCTCGGTCGCGGCGTGGCTTGGCTCTGTCGGCTCGGCCTCGCCACGTGCGGCCTCGCCCTGCTGCGGCCCCACGCCGCTGCCGTTGCCGTTCAGCCCGAAAAGCGTGCGTACCGCGTCGACGTAGAGGTAGCACTCGTCGCGCCCGGCGACCTCCTTCATCGTCACCGTCGGCAGGTGCAGGATCTTGTTCACGATCGAGCTCGTCAGCAACTCGACCTGGGCGCGCTGGTCGGCGTCGAGGTCGGCCAGGCGGCTGCCCAGCCTCCGCAGCTCGCTCTCCCTGATCTGCTCGACCGCCTCGCGCAGCGTGGCGATCGTCGGCACCACCTCGAGAGTGCGCAGCCACGCGTCCACCTGCGTGAGCTCCTCGGTGACGATGGCCTCCGCCTTGACCGCCTCCTTCTCGCGCTCGGCGCGGTTGCGGGCCACGACGTGCTCGAGGTCGTCGATGTCGTAGAGGAAAGCGCCGTCGAGGTCGGCGATCGCGGGGTCGAGGTCGCGGGGCACGGCGATGTCGATGAAGAACAGCGGGCGGCCGCGGCGCCGGCGCGCCGCGCGCTGGACGCGCTCGCGCGTGACGACGAAGTGCGGCGCCGAGGTCGAGGAGATGACGATGTCGGCGGCCGCGAGGTGCCCTTCGAGGTCCTCGAAGGGCACGGCGCGGCCGCCCACGCGGCGCTCCATGTCGTGCGCCGCCGCGAACGTCCGGTTGGTGACCAGGATGTCGTGCACCCCGCGGGTGCGCAGGTGGGTCGCGGTCAGCTCCCCCGTCTCGCCGGCGCCGATGATCAGCGCGGTCGTGTCGTCGAGGCGCCCGAAGACCTGCTCGGCGAGATCGACCGCGGCGGAGCTGACCGAGACCGGCTTCTCGCCGATGGCGGTCTCGGTCCGCACCCGCTTGCCGACCTCGAGGGCATGGCGGAAGAGGCGGTTGAAGACGACGCTCGTGCAACCGCCCTCGCGGGCCGAGTCGTACGCCTCGCGGATCTGGGCGACGATCTGGTACTCGCCGAGCACCATGGAGTCGAGGCTGGCCACGACCCGGAAGAGGTGCGCGATCGCCGCCTCCCCCGAGTGACTGTAGGTGCTCGGCGCCAGCGCCGCCGGCGAGCAGCCGGCGCGGCCGGCGAGCAGCTCGAGCGCCGCTTGCCCGGCCGCCAGCGAGTCGCGCGCGTACATGTAGAGCTCGGTGCGGTTGCAGGTCGAGAGCGCGACCGCCTCGCACGCTCCGCCCGAGGCCTGTAGCGCGCGGGCGACGCCGAGCGCCGCCGGCCCGTCGAGGGCGAGGCGCTCGCGCAGCTCGAGCGGTGCGGTCGCGTGCGAGATCCCGACGACGACGACGAGCACGCTCAGCCCCCGTAGGTGTGGAAGCCGGACCAGTACGGTACGGCGGCGAACCGGATCACGAGCATGACGGCCAGCCCTGCGACGGCGAGCCAGGCGGCGCGGCGCCCGCCCCAGCCGCCGCGCAGGTGGCCGTAGAGCAGGGCCAGGTAGATCGCCCACGCCCCGAGCGAGAGCAGGACCATCGGGTCGACCAGCCAGTCCTCGACCCCGAAGGCGATCGCGCGGATGCCGCCCGCGACCATCCCCATGGTGAGGAACGGCACCCCGATGAGGGTGGCCCGGTAGACGAGCCTGTCCAGCGTCGCCAGCGAGGGGAGGCGGCCCAGCACCGAGCCCGTCCGGTGCCGCTTGAGCAGACGCTCCTCGACGAGGTAGAGCAACGCCGCGCAGCCGGCGAGGTAGAGGGCCCCGACCGCGGTGAACATGACGATCACGTGCAGGACGACGATGTCGCTCTGCAGCTCCGGCATCAGGCCGGCCGGGGCGCTGTAGCTGCTCCAGGCGAGACCGAGGAAGACGATCGCCACAGGCATGACGTAGAGGCCCAGCTTCTTCACCTGGGTGAAGAGTTCGAGCACGAGGTACACGGCGACGACGAACCAGGTGATGAGGGCGAGCGACTCGTAGGCGCCGACGATCGGCAGACGCTCGGCGACGGCCGCGCGCAGGACGAGCGCGACCCCGAGGGCGACCCAGCCGGCGAGCGCGACGGCCACGCCGCGCAGGTTCATCTGCTCGCGGCGCGACAGGTAGTGGAAGATGAACAGGGCGAAGGCCGCGCCGAAGAGCAGCAGCGCGATCCACAGGGAGATGACGGAGACCTGCTCCATTGGCCCTCCGACGCCCCCG
>JAFGAW010000152.1 GCA_016933475.1 Thermoleophilia bacterium | reverse complement strand
GCGCCCGCCCCTGCCGCGACAAGCTCAGTCCGCGAGGGCCGTCTCGGCCGCCCAGTCCTCCTGCGGCCGGTCGCGCCGCAGCTTGCTGAAGGCGAGGTAGAGGACCGGCACGAGGATCAGGGTCAGGATCGTCGAGGTGAACAATCCCCCGATCACGACCACGGCCAGTGGGGTCGACAGGAACGCGCCTTCGCCGAGACCCAGCGACATCGGCAGCAGGGCGAGGATCGTCGCGATCGCCGTCATGAGGATCGGGCGCAGGCGGCGACGGCCGCCCTCGATCACCGCCGTCCGCGCGTCCATCCCCCCGCGACGGAACTGCTCGACGAGGTCGAGCAGCACGATGGCGTTGGTCACCACGATGCCGATGAGCATGAGCACACCGATGAGGCTCGGCATGCCGAGGCTGGTGCCGGTCACGAGGAGCAGGATGACGGCGCCGACCGCGGCGAACGGGATGCTGACCAGGAGGATCAGGGGGTTCAGCAGGCTGCGGAACGTCGCCACCATGATGATGTAGACGATCAGGATGGCGATCAGCATGGCGATGCCCAAGGTGCGGAAGACGTCGTTAGTCATCGCCGTGGCCCCGGCGAGCGTCCACGTGGCGCCCTCGGGCAGGTCCAGCTTCTCGAGAGCCGCCTCGGTGTCGCTCGAGGCGGCGCCGATGTTGTTGTTCACGACGTCGGCGGTGACGGTCGCGGTGCGCTGCCCTCCGACGTGCGTGACCTGGACCGGAGTCGTGACCTCGGTGACCTTCGCGATCTCGCTCATCGGCACCATGCCGGACGCCGTCGGCACCGGCAGCTCGGAGAGCAGCGCCGAGACCGCGCCGGGGATCGGCGGCAGGGTGATGTCGCCGACGCTGAGCTGGGCCGGCAGCAGCCCCTGCTTCAGCGGCACGGTGCCGAGCGGGAAACCGTCGAGGATGAGCGTCGTGTACTGGCCCAGCGTGGTGGGGTCGACGCCGGCCGCCGCCGCCTTGGTCTGGTCGACGGTGACGGTCGCCGACGGTCGCCCTTCGCTGAGGTTGGAGGTCACGTCGGCGAGCCCCTCCACCGTCTTGACCGCCTGGAGGACGGCCTCGTTGGCCTCCTTGAGGACGGCCGGGTCGTCCGCCGAGACCTGCACCTCGATCGCCGAGGAGCTGCCCATCGACGAGTCCTCGCCGCTCACGGTCACGACGCCGACGCCGTCCAGCCCGGCGACCTGTGCCCGCACGTCGTCGATGACCGCCGCCTTGTCCGCCTCGGGGTCGGTCTGGATGGTGTAGACGGCCTGGCTGGCCGAGGCTCCGGTCCCGCCGCCGGCGCCGAACAGGCTGCCGGTGCTCCCGGCCGTGAGCTGATAGATCTCGACGCCCTCGGTGCCGGCGAGCACCTCCTCGACCGGCGCCGTCGCGGCCAGCGTCGCCTCGAGGCTCGTCCCGGGTGGCATCTGCTGGGTGACGGTCATCGTGTTCTGGGCGGAGTTGTCGAAGAGGTTGGTCTTGAGCAGCGGGCTCATCGACATCACGGCCACGAACACGGCGACGGCGGCCACGACGGTGACCAGCTTGTGGTCGATGGCCAGCTTGAGCACGGGCAGGTAGGCGCGCTGCAGGCGGGTGGTCTCGCCCGGATCGCGGTGGCCGACACTCCGCTTCGAGAGCACGAACGTCGCGACCACAGGGACGACGGTCAGGGCGACCACGAGGCTGGCGAGCAGCGCGAAGGTGACCGTCAGCGCGAAGGGGAGGAAGAACTCGGAGGCGAGGCCCCGGACGAAGCCCAGGGGCAGGAAGACGGCGACCGTCGTCAGGGTGCTCGCCGTGATGGCCCGGGCGACCTCGCGCGTGCCGCTGTACGCGGCGGAGTGGATGTCGTCGCCCTCCTGCAGGTGCCGGTGGATGTTCTCGATGACGACGATCGAGTCGTCGATGACGCGGCCGATGGCGATGGTCAGGCCGCCGAGGGTCAGCATGTTCAGCGACTCGCCACGCCACCACAGGAGGGCCAGGGCGCCGATGATGCTGAGCGGGATCGAGAGGCCGGCGATGAACGTCGAGCGCCAGCTGCGCAGGAAGACCCAGATGACGAGCACGGCGAAGACCGCGCCGAGGAGGCCCTCACGCCACAGCGAGGTGATGCTCTCTTCGATGTACACGGACTGGTCGAGGACGGTCGTGATCTGCACCTGACCCTCGAGCTCGCTCTCGATCGGCGGCAGTTCGTCGGCGACCGCGTTGGCGATGTCGACCGTGTTGCCGTTGGCCGACTTGCTCACCGAGATGCCGATCGACTCCTCGCCGTTGGTGCGCGTGACCGCGGTCGGCGGGGCGGGCGCGATGCTGACCTCGGCGATCTCGCCGAGCGTGACGGTCGCCGGCGCCGCCGCGGCGGACGACGCGTCGGCGGCGGGCACTGCCGGCGTCAGGGGGATGACGAGGCCCTCGAAGGCGGCGACGGTGGCCGCGCGCGCGGTGACCGTGACGGGATAGACGAGGCTGCCCGCCGTGACGCTGCCGGCGCCGGCAGTCAAGTTGGCCTGCTGCACGGCGGTCATGACCGACTCCGGGGACACGCCGAGGCGCAGGACCTCGGCGGGGTCGAGACGGATCTGCAGTTGCTGCTGGGTCAGGCCCGAGAGGGTGACCGCCTGCACGTCGGGGATGGCCTGGAGCCGGGGCACGACCTTGGTCTGGAGGAGCGCCGCGACCTGTTGGGGCGGCAGGTCGGACGTCACGGCGAGCTGGACGACCGGCAGGGCGTTGAAGTTGAGGGCCGCCACCTCGGGAGCCATCGTGCCTTGGGGCAGCATCTGCTGGACTCCGGAGAGCGCCTGCTGGACCTCGGCCTCCTTGGCGTCGATGTCGGTCCCGAACTCGTACTCGATGGTGAGGATGCTGAGGCCTTCGTTCGAGTACGACATGAACTCTTTGACGTCGCTTGTGGTCTTGACGGCCTGCTCCACGGGCGTCGTCACGTTGCGCTCCACATCGCTTGCGGAGGAGCCCGGGGCGACGGTGATCACGGTCAGGTACGGGAAGGTGAGGTCGGGGATCAGCTCCTGCTTCAAGGATGTGATGCCGAACAGGCCGAGCAGCACGACGGCGAGCGCGGCGAGGACGACGATGGAGCGGTTGTGCAGGGAGGTCTTGGTCAGCCAGCTCATGCGTCGCCTCTTCGTTCGTCGGGTTCGGGGGGGCTGGTCGCCGGTCTCGCGGCCCGCGTGGCCTGCCAGCGCTCGAGCAGGCCGGGGATCTCGGTCTTCAGGAAATCCAGGAACTCGGACAACTCGTGCAGCAGCTGGACGTTCGACGCCGTCTGGTCCTTGTCGGCGGCGAGCTCGAGGCAGCGGTGGACGAGCTTGTCCAGTGCCTCGATGCGGTCCAGGTGCAGGACGGCGTCCATCTGGCCGGCCACGGCGCGGTAGGAGTCGCCCCGCCGCCCGGGCAGGCTGACGCGCTCCACCAGCCCGGCCTGCAGCAGCGACCGCGTCGCCACGCTGACCGCGGCCTTGCTGACCCCGAGCGCCTCGGCGATCTCGGTGAGCGACTGGACGGGCGGGTCGCAGAGCAGCAGCCAGGCGCTGACCCTGCCGGACATGCGCGTGCCGCCCAGTTCCTCGTGCAGGAGCCCGAACTCCTCGGCCAGCAGCCGTGCTTCGCGCGCCCGTCGCCGTTCGTCCATAAGGTCTCCCAGTCGTCGTCTACGCTGTCAAGTGCGTAAACTACGGAGTGAACGAAGGCGCCGCAACCCGGCGCCGGCTCAGGCGCCGGCGAGGTCGGCGAGGCGGTCGGCGGCGGCGGCGACGCGGTCGGCGCCGCGCAGCGTCGACAGCCAACGTGCCGGGATGCCCGCCTCGCCGTGGACGGCGCCGGCGAGGGCGCCGGTGATGGCGCCCACGGTGTCGGCGTCGTTGCCCTTGTTGACGATCAGGCAGAGCGCCTCTTCGACGCTGGCGCTGCGGGCGACGGCCCAGAGCGCCGCCTTGAGGCTGTCGAGGACGAAGGCCGAGCACTCGATCTCTTCGGGCTCGGCCAGCAGGGCGTCGAAGAGGGCGGCGCTCACCCGGCTGTCCTCGTCGGTGACACGCTCGGCGAGAAGCGGCACCTCGTCGAGGAGACGGTCGTTCATGGCCGCGACGAGGAGGTCGTTGAATGCCTCGCACGCCCAGCCGGCGAGACGGTCGAAGTGCGTCAGCGTCGACTCGCGCTGCGAGACGAGGCGGCGCTCGTCCGGGTCGCGGAAGTAGCGCAGGGCGATCGGCGCGCAGCGCATCAGGCTGCCGTTGCCGGCCATCGGCTGGCCGAGGATCTCGAAGGCGCGCCGCGAGGCCAGGTCCCACGGCGTGCCGGCCCGGTAGCTCAGCATCACCGTGCGGACCGTGAGGCTGACGTCGCGCGGCGTGCTCTCGAACCAGGCACGGTAGCGCTCCATCACGTCCTCAGGGTCGAAGTCGCCCGTCTCGGCGAGGCTCTCGGCGAGGCAGAGCATCATCTCGGTGGCGTCCGTCGTCTCGCCTGGCTCGACCTCGTGACAGCCGCCGCCGATCATCTCGGTGATGACGCCGTAGCGCTCGACCACCTGCTCGGCGCTGAGGAACTCGGCCGGGGCGCCGAGCGCGTCGCCGGCGGCGAGCCCGAGGAGGACGCCGCGGAACCTGTCACGCAGGTCGCTCACCGCGGCACCTCGCAGTGCGCGGCCTGCGGAGCGCGACCGGCGGTGAGCCAGCTGCGTGACAGGTCGCTCACCGCAGCACCTCGCGCGTGCGGCTCACGCCAAGACCTCGCGGGCGAGGCGCTCGAAGAACAGTGCCTGATAGACCACGTCGTCGACGCGGATGCGCTCGTCGGGCGCGTGCTCGCGGCCGCCGTCCATGGCGTAGAGGTCCTCGTGGACGAAGGGCGCGATGCCGTAGGCGACGCAGTCCGGGAAGGCCTCGCGCAGCCAGCGCGAGTCGGTGAAGCTGCCCGAGACCATCGGCGCGAGCGTGGTGCCGGGCAGGTCGCGGGCGAGCACGCGCTCGATCGCCGCCTGGAGCGGTGTGTCGGGGGACGAGGCGTTGGCGTCGGTGACGTCGAACCACTCGAACTCCCAGT
>JAFGAW010000151.1 GCA_016933475.1 Thermoleophilia bacterium | reverse complement strand
GACGCGCTCTCCGTCACGGGCCTGAGGACCGTCGACCTGTCGCGCTCGACCCTGCCGCCGGACTTCAGCCGCAGCGGGCGGTCACATCACGTGTTCCGGATGAGCAGGGAGCGGGAGAGGACGGGCGCGAGCGCGAAAGCACGGCGCAGTGACCGGCCGGGGTGAGGGCACGCCGCGCTGACCGGCGACGGGGACGGCGCGCCCGAGAAGACCCCCGCACGACCGGGAGGTCGCGCGCAGTCCCGAGGTAGTCCGCGCGCCGCCTCAGTCAGGGAAGATGCACGAGGCGCACAGCGCGAGCACCATGATCAGCGCCGAGACCGCCGTGAAGATGGCGATGCAGCACGCCGCGTTGGGCCGTGGCAAGACTCGCTTCATCTCACTCCCCCCGAAACGACACCTCAATGGTACCCCCCCAGCCGCTCTGGAGACAGGCCGCTCCCGTTCGGGCGCCGCCGGAGGTAGGCTGCTCTTGACCGAGTGCTGCCGGAGACAGGCTGCTCACGATTCATCGCCACCGGCACGCTGACCCCGGCGAGGAGGACGCCGTGAAGGCTCCCTACGGTTCCTGGAGTTCACCGATCACTGCGAGCCGCATCGCGGAAGGCGCCGTCGCGCTCGGCTGGCCGCAGGCCGTCGGCGCAGCGTTGTACTGGGTCGAGATGCGGCCGAAGGAGGGCGGACGCTACGTCGTGGTGCGCCGCGCGCCGGATGGGACCAGCGCCGACGTGACCCCGGCGGGCGTGAACGCCCGGACCCTCGTCCACGAGTACGGTGGCGGCATGTACGAGGCCTTCGCCACGGCAGTCGCGACCGGGGCCGGCGGCACGGCCGGCGGCGACGCGTCCGGCGGCGAGTCGTCCGGCGGCGCGCCCGGCGGCGAGGCCGTCGTCTTCAGCGCCTTCGACGACCAGCGCCTCTACCGCCAGGATCTCGAGGATGAGGATGGTAGCGGGGACGCGGCGCGCTGGAACGCACCGCGGCCCCTGACCCCCGAGCCGCCCGCGCCGCGGGCGTTCCGCTACGCCGACGGTCGCGTGACCCCGGACCTCCGGCGCGTCTTCACCGTTCGCGAGCGGCACCTCGCCGACGCGGTCGTCAACGACCTCGTCGTGCTGCCGGCCGGCGACGCCGGCGAGCCCGCGATCGTAGCCTCGGGTCACGACTTCTTCTCGAGCCCGCGCCCGTGCCCCGACGGGCGCCTGCTCGCCGGTCTCTGCTGGGACCACCCGAACATGCCGTGGGACGGCACCGAACTCTGGGTCGCGATGCTGGACGCGAACGGCCGCCAGACGGCGGCCGTTCGCGTGGCCGGCGGTGAAGAGGAGTCCGTCGTGCAGCCGCTCTGGGCGCCGGACGGCGGCCTGGTCTTCGTCAGCGACCGTAGCGGCTGGTGGAACCTCTACCGCCTCGAGCCAGACGAGCTGGCCGGCGCGTTGGCGGGCGCGGACGCGTCACAAGACGCCCCCGCGCCCGGCGCCCCGCGCCCGATGGCACGGCCGGCGGCGACGAGGGGCCTGGGCGCGGCGCTCCTGCCGATGGAGGCCGAATTCGCCAAACCGCAGTGGGTGTTCGGGGTGCAGAACGCCGCCTTCCTGCCGGACGGCAAGCTGGCGGCGTTCTGCACCCGCGACGGCCTCGACCGCCTGGTCCTGCTCGCACCGGACGGCGCCGTCCGCGAGCTCGACTGCGAGTTGACCAGCATCGCCTCGATCGTCACCGTCGGCGACCGGCTCGGCGTCGTCGGCGGCGGGCCGACCCTCGCCGCCCGCGTCGCCCTCGTCGAGCCGGAGACCGGCGAGGTCGAGACCGTGCGCTCGAGCCTCTCCTGGGAGCCCGCCCCCACGTACCTCTCGGTGCCGCAGGCGATCGAGTTCCCGACGGCGTACGAGCCCGGCTCGGTCACGGGTCCGCTGGCGGAGGAGATCGCGAGGCTCGCGGGGGAGAGCGCGGGGTCGGATGCCACGGGGTCGGATGCCACGGGGTCGGATGCCGTGAGCCGCGCGGGCGCCACCGCGCCCGAGCGGCTCACGGCCCACGCCCTCTACTACGCGCCGCACAACCCCGACGTCGAGCCGACCGAGGGCGAACGGCCGCCGCTGCTCGTCATCAGCCACGGCGGCCCGACCTCGGCGGCCGAGTCGACGCTCAGCCTCTCGATCCAGTTCTGGACCTCGCGCGGCTTCGCCGTCGTCGATGTGAACTACGGCGGCTCCTCGGGCCACGGCCGCGCCTATCGCGACCGGCTCAAGGGCAACTGGGGCATCGTCGACACGATCGACTGCATCAGCGCCGCGCGGTATCTTGTCGCGCGCGGCGACGCCGACCCGGCACGGCTCGCCGTCCGCGGCGGCAGCGCCGGCGGGTACACGACGCTCAACGCGCTGACGCGCCACGACGTCTTCGCCGCCGGCGCCTCGTACTTCGGCCTCGCCGACCTCGAGATGTTCGTCGCCGGCGGTACGCACAAGTTCGAGGAGCGCTACCTCATCCGGCTCATCGGCCCCTATCCGGAGCGCGCCGACATCTACCGTGAGCGCTCGCCGATCCACCACGTCGACGACATCCGCTGCCCGGTCATCCTCCTGCAGGGGCTCGAGGACGCCATCGTGCCGCCGGCGCAGGCCGAGATCATCGTCGCCGCGCTGCGCCGTAACCGGCTGCCACACGCGTACCTGGCGTTCGAGGGCGAGCAGCACGGGTTCCGCAAGGCGGAGAACATCGTGCGCAGCCTCGAGGCCGAGCTGTCGTTCTACGGGCAGGTGTTCGGTTTCGCCCCGGCCGACGAGATCGAGCCGCCCGAGGTGGAGAACCTCGACCGCTAAGAGGGACGGCGGGTGACACGGCCGTGGGATCGCACCCACACGGGCCCGCACGCCCGTGTAACCCTTTAGTGTGGTCATCGTTGAAAAAGGCACACGCCCGTCGCCGTGAAGGCGCAGGCTGCCCGTGAGTCCCGAGGCATCCGGCCGGGCGGCTCGGCCAGCCAGCATCCGCAAGGGGTTATGATGCACGGTACATCCGGCAGGGAGCACCAGGGGGGTCGGAGATACCACTGTCAGAACTGAACGTGTGGCTCGATGTCGGGTTCACGGTGCTGTACGTGGTCGTCGTGGTGGCCTTGTCGGCACACCTCACCGGCAACCTCGTCACGGGGCGCCTCAAGAACCGCATCGTCAACCGGCAGTGGCCCGACCACGACGCGGCGTCGATCCCGCTCATCCACAAGGTCCTGCACTTCCAGCACGTGTTCTCCATGTTCGCGCTGGGGTTCACGGGCCTCTACATCCGCTTCCCGTTCTTCGACGGCGGGCGGACCGCGATGCGCCACATCCACTACGTCTTCATGATCGTCGTCACGGTCAACTTCGCCTGGCGCCTGTGGCGCGCCTTCTTCTCCAAGCGGCGCGATTACCGGGAGTTCGCGATCACGAAGACCGACGTCTGCACGGCGCCCTCCTGCGTCCTCTACTACACCTTCGTCAAGGACTCCAAGCCGCACTACTGCAAGTACAACGTGCTGCAGAAGGCCACGTACATGCTGTTCATCCCGCTCATGCTCACCCAGGCGTTCACCGGCTTCGCACTCGTCGTCACGCCGTTCATCTTCGGCTACAGCCCCCGCGACCTCCTGCTCGGCTGGTGGCTCGGCGCGCTGCTCGGCTCGACCGACCTCGCGGGGTGGTACGCGCGCACCCTCCACTACGCGATCACGTGGCTGTTCATCATCCTTACGACCGTCCACGCCTACCTCTCGTTCACCGAGGACTTCCCGGCGGTCCGCGACTTCTTCGGCATCGCCAGTGTCCCTCGGGGCGAGCGTTGCGAGCTCCCGGAGTCGGCACGGGGGGACCGCGGAGCCGAAGAGCCGGCGGCCGCGGCGTTCGCGCCGGCCCATCCTCAGCCGCCGCAAGCGGAGTCCTCGCCCGAGGTGACGCGCACCCCTGTCCTTCGCTCCACACCGGTCAGCCGGCCGTTCACGGGTGACGCCGAATGACGCTCCGCAGGCTGACCCTCCTGCTCGCGTCGTTCACCTGCCTGGTGGCGCTCGCAGCCGCCGCGCCGGCCCTGGCCGAAGACGAGGACACGCCGACCGACGCCACCCAGGGCGACAGCTACGACGTCGACTTCACGCTGCCCACGGCGTCCCGCGCCGGGTGCCTCGTCTGCCACGCCGACGAAGACCTGGCGCGCATGAAGGACGGCGAGCTCGTGAGCTACCACGTCGACGTCGCGGAGCTCGAGGCCAGCCCGCACGGCGACGTGCAGTGCATCGGCTGTCACATCGACTACGCGTTCACCGCACCACACACGCAGTCCTCGGAGAACTGGGACCACGTGTCGCGCCTGGCGTGCAAGAACTGCCACCAGCAGGAGAGCCGCGCGTACTGGGCGGGAGTCCACCGCGGCGAGGTCGAGGACCACGCCGGCGATGCCCCCGAAGGAGGCGAATTCCCGCTCTGCGGCGACTGCCACGGCGGTCACGACGTCGTCGCACTCACGGACGACCCCGAGGGTCAGGCCGCGATGCATGCCGACGGCTGGGAGGTCTGCGGCCGGTGCCACGAGGAGTACTGGGAGAGCTACGACGACTACTACCACGGCCGCGCCTACAAACGTGGGGCGCAGGATGCGCCGGCGTGCTGGGACTGCCACTGCTACCACAACGTGTACCTCTCGTCCGACCCACGCTCACCGGTGCACGAGACCCGGCTGGCGGACACCTGCGGGGCCTGTCACAGAGGTGACCCCAACGACGGCTACCTCGACTACGCCCGGCTGATCCACGGCAAGCGCGACACACTCGAGGAGAATCCGCTGTACTCGCTCCTCAAGCAGATCGGGTCCGCCATCGCCGGGGTCTTCGGGGGGTAGGTCGCGAGGCCCGCCCGGACGCATGAGACCGAGACGGCGACACGTGCTCGCGGCGGCGGCGGCCCTCCTCGCGGTCGCCGCCCTCGCCATGTCGGGCTCGCTGCAGCAGGGCGCCGGCGCGACGCTCCCCGCCGAGATCGATCTCACCGGGCCGTACGACGAGACCTCGTGCACACCGTGTCACGATCGCATCGCCGACTCGCGCAGCCCCGGCCTCGTCTTCAGCCACGAGGTCCACGGAGGTGTCGCGTGCAGCGACTGCCACGTACGCCCCCCGCACGAGGGCGGCGGCACGCAAAGCCCCCCGATGGAGACGTGCTTCGCCTGCCACGGCCTCGTGCACGGCCCGTCGGGCGAGCTGGCCTCAGCCGCCTGCGACACCTGCCACCCGCAGACCTTCGACCTCAGGCCGGCGGACCACGTCGCGGACTGGGACGGCCGGCCGCACGCACAGGCCGCCGAGCGCGACGGCCCGACCACCTGCACCATGTGCCACGACGCGCCCACCCAGTGTGACGCCTGCCACCGCGAGCAGGGCATCGACACGCCGCCGGTGCCGCCGATCTACGCGCGGACGGTGCCCGCCCCCGAGTCGCGGCCGGCACAGGTGGTCGGCACGGCGGGGCCCGTCACGATGGGGCAGTGCGTGTTCTGCCACCCCGACATCGACGCCGACGAGCGCGACGGGCTCCTCTTCACTCACGAGGTGCACGTCGAGCGTGACTACGCCTGCGAGCTCTGCCACGAGAAGTTCCCGCACGGCCCGGGCACCGTCGACCGCCCCGAGATGCCTTCGTGCTACCGCTGTCACGGCGTCCAGCACTCCGAGAGAGGCAAGGTCGCGTCGTCTGAGTGCCGCGCCTGCCACTCCCCGGGCTTCGAGTTCGTGCCGGCCGACCACACGGCGGCGTTCATCGCCACCGACCACGGCGTCCCGGCGACCGAGCACCTGCTCGACTGCCTGACCTGCCATGCCTCGGCCTTCTGCGCCGAGTGCCACCGGGCCGAGAAGCGGCTGCCCGACGGCTCGTACAGCGAGGAGGTCATCCCCGACGACCACGACGCGGCGGAGTGGATGAGCACGCACGGTGAGCCCTTCCTGCTCAGCGGCGAAGCCACCTGCTCGATCTGCCACACGAACGAGTCGTGCAGCCGCTGCCACCCCACGGTCATGCCGCACCCGACCACGTGGCTCTCGACCCACACGTCCAGCGGCTTCATGCCGGACGATTGCGACGTCTGCCACACCGACCGCAACTGGTGCCAGGAGTGCCACCACGACCCCGATCGCAGCCAGAAGCTGCTGGCCGAGAACTGCGTCAACTGCCATCCGGTGGTGCGCAGCACGCCGTTCGCCGAGATCGGCGTCGCCAAGATCGCCGAGCACGCCGCCCACTTCGACGTCGAAGACCACGTCGGCAGGCCGCATCGCTGCGACGACTGCCACGTGAAGCTGACCGCCGCGCGGGTGCAGCGCACGGGTCAGCATTCGACCGAGATCGGGGGCCACGACATCCGCATCTGCTACGAGTGCCACGGCGCACGCGACTCGAGCGGCGCCTTGATCGCCCCGTGGGCCGGGTCGGATCTCTGCAAGCGCTGCCACACCGGGCCGGACCTGTGACCGGCGATCCCTCAGGCCGCGCCTTGCTCACCCGGGCGACAAAGCTGTGAGGCTCTCGCTCGACACCCGCTGGCTCGACCTGGCGCTCAAGGCGGTGCTGGTGCTGGTCGTCGTCGCGATCGGGTACCTCGCCTACACCGTCCTGACCGGGCAGTCGCGAGACAAGGAGATGGCGGCGGCATCGCAGACGATCGGTGACCTCATCGCCTCCATCAAGCAGAACCCCAACGACCTCAGCCTCCGGCTGGAGCTCGCCCAAGCGTACGGTGTCGCCGGTCAGTTCGACGACGCCATCGAGCAGTTCGAGATCGTGCTGCAACTCGACGCGAACAACCCCGACGCCCTCACCGGCCTCGGTCTCATCGCGATGTTCGAGGGAGAGTGGGAGGACGCGGAGGGCTACTGGCGCAGCGTCGTCGACGAGATCGGGGCGGGGCAGTACGCCGGCGTCGACCAGCGCCTGGCCGTCGCCTACCACCAGCTCGGCGCGACGCTGATCGAGCGCGGCCGGTACCGCGAGGCGACTGAGTACCTGCTCGAGGCGCTTCGCATCAGCCCTCACGCCGCCGACACTCACTACGCGCTCGCGGTCGCGTATCGCGAGCTCGACGCGGTGGCGCGGCAACGCAGGCACCTCGAGGACGCGCTCATGTTCGACCCCGTCATGCCCGAGGCCAACTACGAGTACGGGCTCCTGCTCCTCGCGGACGGCGACATCGCGGGCGCCGCCGAGCACTTCCGTACGTCGGCCGACAACGCCCCCGAAGGCCACACGGAACCCGCCGACGAACTCGCCGACCTCGGGCCGTTCGCAGAGCGGCTCTCGGCGGCGAAGCGGCTGGCCGAGACCGATGCGGCCGCCGCCCTGGTCGCGGCTCGCGTGGCCCGCGCCCTCGACCCCGGCCATCTGGAGGCGGCCAAGCTGGTCGCCCGGCTCTACCAGCGCACTGGCGACCGGGCGGCGGCCGAGGAGGCTTGGCAGCGGGTGCTGGCACGCTGGCCCGCCGAGCCCGAGGCGCTGAAAGCACTCGAGCGGCTCGAGCGACAGGACTGACGGGGTCACGTGATGAACGGCGCAGAGCACGAACAGCACGAGCAGGACCCCTTCGGCCCGGCCGAGGCCAAAGCGCCGTGGCGCACGATCGTCGCGCTCGCCGCGGCCCTCCTCCTGCTCGCGCTGACGCTCTATGCCATCTACGCCTACAACTCCTCGCGCCACCTCGCGGCCCCCGACATCTCGCTCACCGGGCTCAATGAGGTCTCGCCGCCGGAGTACCTCTATTCGATCGCCGGACCGGAGGGCGCGGACGCACTCAGGGACCCGATGGGCGTCGACGTGTCCGCGGACGATCTCGTCTATGTCACCGACACGGCGGCGGGAGCGGTGCGCGTCTACACCGTCGACGGCGACTACCGGTTCTCGTTCTTCGAGATCTCCGACGGCAAGAGGAAGACCCTCGGCACGCCCGTCTACGTCGAGGTGAGCTCGATCGGCGAGGTCTACGTCAGCGACCGCCGGCGCCGTGCCGTCTACGTCTTCTCGGACGAGGGCGTGTACCTGCGCAAGGTCACGCCCGCCGACGCCGACGAGGCCCGCCTCTGGGGACCCCTCGCCCTCGCCCTCGACGAGGACGACGACCTCTGGGTGAGCGACGTCGGGCACAGCGACTTCCATCAGATCATCGAGTTCGACCGCGAGGGCGACGAGATCGGGCGCTTCGGCAGATCGGGGCAGGCCGAGCGGGTCTCCGACGTGCCCGGCAGGTTCCTCTTCCCCAACGGCATCGTCGTACGCAACGGCTTCGTGTACGTGGCCGACAGCAACAACCAGCGGGTCCAGGTCTTCAGCGAGGACGGCCGCTTCGACCACCTCGTCCAGACCTCGGGGATCCCGCGCGGCCTCGACCTGGACGACCAGGGCCGCCTGTACGTGGCCGACGCGCTCGCGCATCAGGGGGACGTCTACCTCACCACCGGCGAGCGCATCGCCAGCTTCGGCGGCCAGGGCGTCGGCCCCGGCCAGTTCCTCTACACCAACGACCTCGCCCTCGACCGCCGCGGCCGGATCTACCTCACGGACCGCGTCAATCACCGGGTGCAGGTGTGGGGCTGGTCCGAGCCGCCGCCCGGCATCGCCGAGGTGGCCGGGCAGCCCGCCCTCTGGCCCCTGCTCGCCCTCTTGCTGCTCCCGCCGCTGCTGCTGTTGCTCCGCCGGCGACGCTTCGTGGTCACCGAGGACTTCCTCGAGGCGATGGCCGCCGCGGGCCACATCGACGCGATGCAGGCCGGCATGCGTTGGTCGTGGAAGAAGAGGCGCTGGCTCTGGGTCGTGCCCGCCGAGGAGGCGGCGCTCTACGAGGGCCGCCTCCTCGGCGGCGTGGCGCTGGACGACCTCCTGACCGCTTGGGAGCACTCCGAGTCCGACGTCCTCGACCTCATGCGGCGTCAGGAGCTGCCGCGGCCGACGGCGGTGCTTCTCGTCGTGGCGAAGCGCGCCGGGGCGCTCTGCACTCAGGCCCCAGCGCTCGCCCTCTCCGGACGCGCCGTCGGCGTCCCCGCCTACGACGCACGCCGGTTCAGCGAGCGCTTCCTCGAAAGCGAAAGGGCGGGGGACCGTGAAGAATCGAGGGAGGGGGCCGGGTGAGCTGCTCCGCCGGCACCGCCGCACCGTCCTCGCCCGACCTCGGTGTGCCGGCCCAGCGTCGCGCTGCGGGCTCCATCGTCCCGCTCCCGGCTCGCCGGCCTGGATGCGTGTAACGCTGGTGAGCGGGCGGCGTTGTGAGAGAGACACGCGCCGTCCGCGACCTGGGCTCGTTAGGCGAGTGGTAGACTCCACTTAAACGTGGGAGGGGGAGAGGTATGAGGAAGCTCTCGATCGTGCTCGTGGCCGCGAGCGCTCTGTCCGTGCTGCTCCTGGCCCCCGGTGTCGCCCTCGCCAACTTCGGCATCCACGGCGGCTACACCATGGACACGCACACCTGCGCGGGGTGCCACCGCGCGCACACCGCGGCCAGCAGCATCACCTGGACGAACGCGGCCAACGAGCAGCGCAGCGCGCTCCTCCTGTCGGCCTCCGACGAGCTCTACGAGTTCTGCTTCACGTGCCATGGCAGCGCCGCCGCCGGCGCCGCCACCAACGTCTACGACGGCGTCTACGAGGCGAGTGAGTACGGCACGCTCGGCGACGACCTCAACAGTGGCGCCTTCAACGAGGACGTCGTCGGCAACAACCACCACACCTACGACGGCACCGCCGAGACCGCCTGGGGCGGCGACGACGAGATCGTCATGACCTGTGGCTCGTGTCACGACGTGCACGGCAGCTCCAACTACCGCCTGCTCAAAGACGTCGTCAACGGCGTCGACGTCGGCGGTTACGTCGAGACCGCCGACGGCGACTTCCTGCCCGACCCGTACGTCATCTCCAACGAGCCGGGCTACCCCGAGGACGGCTGGCTGCTGCACGACGCCGGGGCGGCACAGATCGCGGCATACGAGCCCAACTACACGACGCCCATGTACGCGACCGCGCCGGACAACGACCCCGAGAAGGGCATCAGCGCCTGGTGCGCCGCCTGCCACACGAGGTACCACGGCACCGGGCCGACCCAGTACGACGCCCTCGACGGCTTCGGCGACGTGATGCGGTACCCGCACCCTGTGAACGTGCCGCTCAGCAACTACCTCGGAGCGCGGGCGCTCAACATCTCGAACCTCACGCTCCCGGTAGCGCAGGAGTTCGGCACGTGGACGGCTGCAGCCGGCCCGAACGACTGGCTCGACTGCCTCACCTGCCACCAGTCCCACGGCTCCGACAAGCAGATGGGCGGCTTCGCCAGCGTCGCCGACGCCACCGATCCCGAGCCCGACACCGGCGACGGCTCCGTGCCGCCGGGCAGCAAGAACGCGTTCCTCAGGCTCGACAACCGCGGCGTCTGCGAGGCCTGCCACAACAAGTAGCGGCAGCGCCGGAGCGACGGCGCGCCGAATGCGCGAAGGACGGGGGCCGGGCGATGCCCGGCCCCCGTCTTCTTTCGCCGGCGTGCCGGCTCGCCCCCCCGTTGACAGACCTGTACACGCGCACTGCTTGCGAACCACGTCGTACGCCCCTACCGTTTGACCGCACACTCGGTACCGCGGGCACGATGCCGAGACACGGAGCACGGGGGCTGTGGGGTACTTGGGGCGTACTCTTGTCGCGGGCTGCCGGCGATGGGCTTCGCCGGCCTATCTGGGCACCCTCGGCTTCCTGACGGTCGTCGCGGGGGTGCTGTGCCTGCTCCCCGCTGCGGCCCTGGCCAACTTCGGCATCCACGGCGGCTACTCTATGGACTCCCAGACCTGCGCAGGGTGCCACCGTGCCCACACCGGAGCCAGCAGCATCATGTGGAGCGACTCACAAGACACGGAACGGCGCGCACTCCTGCTCGGGACCGAGACGCGGCTCTGCCAGTACTGCCTGTCCTGTCACGGCAGCGCCGCGGCCGGGGCCGCGACGAACGTCGAGGAAGGCGTGTACGAGGCCGTCGGGTACGGGACGCTCGGCGCCACGCTGAACGGTGGGGCCTTCGGCGCGGACGTCGTCGGGCAGAACCACCACAACTGCGACGACGGCTCGGCGAGCCCCTTCGGCGGCGAGGGCGAGGTCGTCATGACGTGCTGTTCATGCCACGACGTGCACGGCAGCTCCAACTACCGCCTGCTCAAGGACGTCGTGAACGGGGTCGATGTCGGAGGTTACGTAGCCACCGGACGCGGCGAGTACTCCCCCGAGCCCTACGTGATCTCGAACGAGCCGGGCTACCCCGAGCAGGGCTGGCTGCTGCACGACGAGGGCGCGGCGCAGATCGCCAGGTACCGACCCGACTACACGACGCCCATGTACGCGAAGGCGCCCGGAGAGGATCCGACGCGCGGGATCAGCGCCTGGTGCGCGGCCTGCCACAGCGAGTATCACCGCGCCGACCTCGACACCTCGAGCCGGTACGACGCCGGGGACGGCTTCGGCGATGTCACGCGCTACCGTCATCGGCTGAACGTCCCTCTCGGTGAGTACCTCGGTGCGCGACCGCTGCGCCTCGAGGCTCTGAGGCTGCCGCTGGCCAAGGACTACGGGGAGTGGACGCCGGAGGCCGCCGCGGACGACTGGATGGACTGCCTCACCTGCCATCGCGCCCACGGCTCGGACGCGCTGATGACCGGCTTCGCCGATGTGGCCGACGCCACCGACCCGGAGCACGACAGCGGTAGCGGCTCGGTGCCGCCCGGCACCAAGAACGCCCTCCTCCGGCTCGACGACCGCGGCGTCTGCGAGGAGTGCCACAACAAGTGACGCCGGCAGACGGTCCGGGGACTACTGGGTCGCGAAGGAGCGCCTCGCTGCCGGCCCGGACCGGCCGGCCGCCCTTGGGTCATGACGCAGCTACGGAGCGAGACGCCACAACGCGACCGCTCACACGAAGCTTGCGGAGCACATCTATACTGCGCACATGCCGATGTCGCTGACGGCCATCCACTTCCTCGTCACGTACCGTTGCATCTACGCCTGCGACCACTGCTTCGTCTTCGGCGGGCCCGAGACCGAAGGCACGATGACGCTGGCGCAGCTGAACGATGCGATCGACCAGACGGCCGACGTGCCGTCGATCGACACCGTGTACTTCGAGGGCGGCGAGCCGACGCTGTACTGGCCGGTCGTACTCGAGGCCGCCCGGTACGCGCGAGCGCGCGGCCTCGACGTCGGCGTGGTGACGAACTGCCACTGGGCCGAATCCGTTGAGGACGCCAAGGTCTGGCTCGCTCCGCTTGCGGAGATCGGCATCACCGATCTCTCGCTCTCCTCCTACGCGTACTTCGCCGAGGAGGAGAACCTCGAGGAGAGGCTGCTGCGCAACGCCGTCCTCGCGGCGGTCGAGCTCGGGCTGCCGATGGGCCTGCTCGAGGTCGGCGCCGAAGCGAAGCTCGACGTGCCCGGAGTGTGCACCGGAGACGTCGGCGAGATCATGTACAAGGGCAGGGCGGCCGTCGAGCTCGCCCCGGCGCGCGCCGAGCTCGACGGCCGCCCGCCGCAGACCTTCACCGAGTGCCCGTACGAGGACTTCGTCGCCTCCGGGCGCGCCCACCTCGGCGCCGACGGTGAGCTCCAGCTCTGCCAGGGCATCAGCGCCGGCAACGTGTGGCGCGACGGGCTGGCCGCCGTGGTCGAGCGCTACGACCCTCGGGCCCTGCCGGTCGTGCGCGAGCTGCTCCGCGGCGGCCCGCTCGAGCTCACGCGTGCGTACGACGTCGTGCCGGCGCGCGAGCGCTACGCCGACGCATGTCACCTCTGCTTCGAGACGCGCCTCGCCCTGCGCGACCGTTACCCCGACGTCCTGGCGCCGGCCGCCTGCTACGGCCCGGCCGGCGCCTGAGCCGCAGCCGCACCGAGCGCACCGAGGCGCCCCTGCCGAGACCCAGCGTCCGCGAAGAGTCTGCCCGCACCGAGCCGGCCACCCGGCTCGAAGCCGCGCAAGTCCGATCCGCCGCCCATCGACGAGAAGGAGACGCCATGCCCTCTGAGTGCGAACGCTTCTGGGAGCGCGACAGCTACGCCGTGGTCGGCCACGGCGAGAAGCGCGCCTTCCCCAAGCTCACCTACAACGCCCTGAAGAAGCGCGGCAAGACCGT